>JAPLUF010000105.1 GCA_026397755.1 Verrucomicrobiota bacterium | reverse complement strand
TTGGCAGACGACCGCACGCAGCGTGGCCGCCAATTGCCGCCGAATTTGTTCACGTTCTTCCGGCTTGAAGAAGTCGAGGATGCGACCAATGGACTGGGAGGCGTTCTGGGTGTGGAGAGTGGAAAGCACCAGGTGGCCGGTGTCGGCTGCACTAATGGCTGCCTGGAAGGAGATGGCATCGCGCATTTCGCCGACCATGATGATGTCCGGGTCCTGGCGAAGCACGTGCTTCAAGCCGGCCTGAAAGCTGCCGGTATCCAAACCAATTTCTCGCTGTTCGACGACGGATTGGTTGTCTTCAAAGACGAACTCGATGGGGTCTTCGAGGGTGACGATGTGCTTTTTGAAGTTGGCGTTGATGTGCTCAATCATCGCCGCCAGCGTCGTGGACTTGCCGGATCCGGTGGTGCCCGCCACGAGAACGATGCCGCGCGGGGCTCCTGCAATCGACTTGATGATAGGCATCAGGCCCAGTTCCTCGAAGCTGGGTACCTGGGTCTTCACATAGCGCATGGCCAAGGCAAAGCTGCCTCGTTGTTGGAAGACATTGGTACGGAAACGGCCCACACCCGGTTCGTAGTAGCTGAAGTCCACCTCGCGGTCGTCGTCCATGCGGCGGCGGGCATGGGGGGGAACCATAGTGGCAAGGATTTTACCCATCCACTCCTCGGTCGGAGTCGGCGCGTCGATGGTGATGAGTTGCCGGCTGATGCGGAACACCACTGGGGAGCCCACCTTGATGTGAATGTCAGAGGCCCCGCCTTCAACTGCGGCTTTGAGGATTCCCCGCAGTAAATCTGTGTCGTAGCTCATGAATTTTGAATCACAGAAGCTAGCAAGTGCGGGGCCGGGCGACACGGAATTTTCAAGAAAACCAACAATCAAAATGGGTGTGCCGCCTGGAATTGCCGGCTGAAGAGTTTATGGGTCCAAGACTAGGCATTGGACGAGCAACGGTCCTTGGACCACTGTTGCCACGTTGTGAATCCCCCACTCGGGAAGCAGTTGATGATCATTGGTGCAACCCTGTTGGCAGTGGGAGCGATCCTCTGCTGGTGGCGACCGTTCAGAGGTGGTTTGCCGGGTGACATCGTCATCGAACGTCCGGGGTTTTCCTTCCACTTTCCGGTGGTGACCTGCTTGGTGATCAGTCTCGTACTGAGTTGGGGGATCCGCCGGTTGAACCAATGAAGCCGTCGAAGCCATTGCCAGAAGTTGCCTGTCCACAGTGCCGCCATCGCGGACCGTGGTTGGAGAGTCCTAGCGGTCCGTTTTGTTCCGAACGCTGCCGACTCTTAGATCTCGGGCAGTGGTTCGAAGAGGGGCATCGAATAAGCCGAGAACTTCGTCCTGGGGATTTTGAGGGATGAGTTGACTCCCGGGGATCCCCTGGACCGTCCCGGTGGCGGGTGAGCGTTCGAAGTGGTGCATGGATTTCCGTCTCGGCCCTGCGGAGCGGAACCCAAAAGTTCTGGAGCGAGCGTTACAAAATTATGTGTGGTCCTTGGGGAATTATGGGTTTTACACCCCGCCGAGATTCGGTGACTTTTACGGCTTAGCGATGAGTCGGTGTTCGCCGGGTTGTCAGGACATCCGGGTGCTTGGCCAAGGCGGTGCCTGTGGCTGTTTTACTCGACTCCTGATCGCATCGATAACAGGTACAAATTGAGGCATGGATCCAAGAAAAACTCCTAAACCGGAAGTGGCGTTCCGTGCCGCCGTGGTGCTGGCGCTGTTGCCCTCGGGAAGTTTGTTGGGCGCGGCCTCGGGGTTCGAAGCCTACCAAATCGACCAGTGGATGAGCTACGAGGTCAAGGGAGTGCGCATCCGTCCTCAGTTGGACATCAACATGATGTACAACAACAATGTTTTTTCAGCCTCCGACGCTGGGGCCATTGAGTACGTGGATCCGCGGAACCCCACCCAGACCAATCGGTTCACGTTGAACCCGCGCGTCGCCGATTTGATCGGTACTGTCTCACCGGGCGTCAGTTTCCAGGTGGGTTCGGAAGATGAGAATTCCTTAAATTTGCAGTATCAGAGCGACAATACCCGATACTTTGATTTGGGTGTCGCTCCGGTGCCCATGCACCGCATCCAGTTGGCTGGCAAGTACGACAATCAAAGCCGGTTGCGGATGGAGGGCACCCATTCGACCGAGTTTGTTTCTTCGTTCATGGGTGGGTGGGTGAACTTAGGTCGGACCTTGGTGGATCGCTGGACTCATGCGACGACGGGCCGTGTCACTTACGACAGCTCCGAAAAGACCGATGTGTATGTCAGCGGGTCCCGGAATTACCTCAACTACGAGGGGGTGAATTTGTACGGCAACGATGGTTGGCGTGGCAATTTGGGTGCCAGCTACAAGCCGACAGACCGGCTTTCGGTCTTCGTTGAGGGTGGCTACGGGTTGACAGATTTCATTCGAGGAACCCCTGCGATGGGCTACATTCCTACCTCGCATGTGTATGGCGGTTTCGTCGGAGTCCGAGGTCAGTTCACGGAGCGGTTGGAGGGCTCGATTGGCGGCGGCTACGAGATTCGCGAATTTCCCGACATCCCAGGGGCGTCGTTCTCCATTCCGGCCGCGAACATCTCGGTGAGCTATGCGTTCCGCGAGACAACCAAGTTCTCGTTGGCCTATATCCGGCGCACTGACAACGCTGCCCAGATCGCGCGCCAAGGTGTTACCTACGCTACGACGACGTTCAATGTCCAACAGGCGCTGGGTACCACCGGCACTTGGTTGGCCACGGCGGGCGTGTCGTACCAAGGGGGCACTTTTGATAGCCTGACGGGCTTCGGGGTCGCCTACGAGCCGATTGCGGGCACCTCCTTGAGGTCACTGAGTTTGCGGACCGTCGATTACAAGCGAGACGACTCCATGATGTCGCTCTCCGGCGGGATTTCTTATATGCCGCGGCGCTGGCTGCGGTTTGGCCTCAACTACTCCTACGACAACTATTCCGTCAATTACGCAGATGCTGGGTTGAAGGATGTGTATTTACCCACTTACGATGCCCACCGAGTGATGGTGGGAGTGCAGATCGGTTACTAATTATGAAATGGCATTTGAACCTTTGTTTGTCCTGTCTGTTGGCTGGAGGAATGGCCTTGGCCCAAGATTCGGTCCGTCGAATTGTCCCCGGAGATATGCTGGTGATCAATGTCGCCGAAGAGTTGGACATGAAGCAGAACCTCCGGGTGCCTACGGATGGGAAGATCACCTACTGGCTCCTCGATCCGGTGATCGTGACCAACAAGTCGGTGGCTGAGGTGCGCCAGGTCCTCTACGCGATGCTGGACAAAGACTACATCATCAAGCCGGCTATTTCGGTGGAAGTCTCCGAGTACGTGAAGCACTACATCAACATCACGGGCAGCTTCATCCTACAGGGGCGCAAAGAGATTCCTGCTGAGCGCCCGATCGACATCATGGATGCCATCGCGCTGGGCGGGGGATTCAGCCCGCGGGCCGACAAAGGCACAATTATCCTCCGGCGCAAAGGGCAGGTGACCACCTATTCTAAGAAGCAGTTGGACAAGGCCTACGCCAAGGGTGAGCGGGTGATGATCGAGCCGGATGACACGTTGGAGGTCCGGGAGAGCATCCTTTAATTTGTTTATTTAATTTACCATGGAGGAGCAATTTCAATCCCAGCAGGGGAACTCGATGAGCGGAGGAGATCCGTCCATCAATCTAAGGCAGTATTGGCATGTCATCCTTGAGCGCCGTTGGCTCATCGTGGCGACGTGGTCGGTGTGTATTATTGCCGGCGTGCTGTACGCGTTCCAGGCGACACCGATGTTTCGAGCCATCGCCCGGCTCCAAATCGATCCGGAGAACCAAGGCGTACTGAACCTGAACAGCCTGGCTTTGGGTAATTCGGATCAGAATTACCTGACGACGCAGTACCGAAATCTCGAAAGTCGCAGCTTGATTCTTGCGGTGATGAACAAGCTCAAGCTCGAAACGGAGGATGAGCGCTACACCAAGGCCATTGACAAGGTCACGGCCGTAACCAAGGACATTAAAATTGTTCCGATTCGTCTGAGCCGGTTGGTGGAGGTTCAAGTGACGCATCCCAAGGGTGATCAGGCCCAACGGATCGCGGATACGATTCTCCAAGTCTTCTTGCAGCAGAACTTGGACGACAAGAAGAGCAAGGCGCTTCAGGGGCTCAAAATCCTGGAACAGGAAGCCACAGGCAAGGAGGCCGAATTGGAGGCTCTCCAAGGTAAACTCCAGAAGTACCGCAAGGACAAGGGGATGGTTTCCTTGAAAGATGCGCAAAACATCGATGCGGCCACGATGCGCGACCTTAAGATCGCTTACGAAACTTTGCGTTCAACGGCCGACGTAGCAAAACAAATTGCCCAGCAGGCCCAAGAGTGGGTGGCCGCTGGAAAAGACATCACCGACTTTGCTCCCCTGGCCAAGGATGAGCAGGTGGCCTATTTGCGCAAACAGGTCAACGAGAACAGCTCCAAGCTGGCCGGTCTCCGGACCAAATACCGCGAGCGGCACCCTAGGGTCATCCAGCCGGCGACCCAGTTGCAGGCCGATACCCAGAAGCTGCGCGATGAATCTGAGCGAGCCCTTCAGGGTATTTTCCAGATGGCCGAGTTGGAGAAGAGTCGGGAGGTCGAGGCCCTGCGAAAATACACGGAGTCGGTGGAGCGAGTGTTCGCCCTGGATGAGGCGAAGATTAGCTACGATATTATGGAGCAGCAGCTCAAGCGGGTCGAGGGCTTCTACCAGACCATCCTGACCAAGGCGAAGGACTTCGATATTGGAGCCAAAGATCTTCTTCAAAACATGAAGGTCCAAGATCCAGCCTTCGCGCCGCTCAAGCCAGTGAGCCCCAATAAACCACTGATCTTTGTGGGCAGTGTCGTCGGTGGTCTAGCCGTGGCCCTGGGCTTGGCTCTGTTCTTCAACTTCCTCGACGATTCCATTAAGAGCCAGGAGGACGTGGAGAATATCCTGCACCTGCCGTTCTTGGGCTACATTCCCAACATCAAGTCGGTTAGCATCGTGGAGCGCGACCTTCAGTCTCACTTGCACCCGACCTCCAGCCCGGCCGAAGGTTTCCGGACGTTACGTGCGGCCATTTCGCTGGCCAAGAATGCCGACAAACTTCGGGTCATGGCCTTCACCAGTACGATTCCTTCCGAGGGCAAATCCTTGGTGGCCTCCAACTTCGCGATCGTCACTTCGCAGACCGGACTCAAGACGCTGTTGGTCGACGCAGATCTCCGCCGTCCGTCGGTTCACAAGGCTTTCCAGCTGCAGAGCCCCGTGGGTCTTTCTGCATACCTCGCGGGACGCACCGACAACTTCAGTGAATTCGTCCACACCACCGAGGTTCCTAACCTTGACGTCATTTGCTGCGGTGCGGTACCGCCCAACCCGTCCGAGTTGATCGGATCCAACCGCATGGTGCGTTTCCTCGAAGAGGCTTCGCGGCGCTACGATCGGGTGATTCTGGACTGCCCGCCGGTATCGGCCGTCTCCGACCCGCTCATCGTGGGCGCTATGGCCGATGGCATGGTGTTCGTGACCAAGTTTAATAAGATCCGCCGCGAGCATGCGTTGCGGTCCGTGCAGCGAATCCAGGATTCGGGCATTCACTTGATAGGCTTGGTGCTCAACGACATCGATTTCGAGGGCAAGGACTCGTACTACTACAGCTACCACTACTACCAGAATCAGTACTACTCCTCACACTATCGCAATAAGTCGGCTGATGAGCCGGCCGATAAGAAATTGGCTTCGGAAAAGTCCAAATCAGCCTGATTAGATGAGTCTCTTTTGATTCCAACAAAACGGCGCGGATTTTTCCGCGCCGTTTTTCTTGGTGCACCCGGCAGGGCGCACTTTCCGACGTCAATAACTCGGGCTCTGGGTAGGTCAGAAACTCATTCCCCAGTGTCAGGCGTCGCCTCACCCTCCGGGAAGTCTCCGTGAAGGGATTAATCCCTTCGGAGGAGTGTCGTTTGCTGGAGCGGTGCAGTGAAGGATGCCTCGTGGCCATCCGGCCATCGGATCCGTGCCTCGGAAATCTTGCTGCGTCCCAGGCCAATATTGATCGGTAGTTCGCTTTGCGAGAGGTAGCTCTTGGTGGGCATGACTTGACGCGAGATTCGGCGACCGTCTTCGGTGCGCAGGTGGATCCAGGCTCCGATGGCTTCAGGATTGCCATCTCGCCCGATGACTCGCAGCCGGACCCAATGGTTTCCTAGGGCTTGGTCATTGCGGAGCAACAGCGGAGGCCCATGGATCTGGGTCATGATCACATCGAGGTCTCCGTCCTGATCAAAATCTGCATAGGCCGATCCGCGACCCACGATGGGTTGGAAAATGTCTGCACCGGCCTCGGCGGCCGTGGCGCTGATAAAGGTCTGATTACCTCCGCCGTTCCAGAAGAGTTGGGCCGGCTGCCGGTAGTGGACAGTTGCTTGCACCTTCTCGATCTCCTCTTCGATGTGTCCGTTGGTGGTCAGGACATCGAGCCGTCCATCCAGGTCGTAGTCGAAAAAGAAGAGCCCAAATTTAAGAAGCAATCGGCTCGCCGGTCCGAGGCCTTCCGTAATGGCCTCGTCAGCGAACACCAGGGTGTCTTTCGTCGGTTGGGCCACATAGAGGGCATTCATTTCATTAGCGAAATTGCCGATGGCGATGCCCAGCGCACGGTCAGGACGAAAACGTGCTGCGTCGATGCCCATGGCCCCGCGAGTTTGTCCGTAGGAGTCGAAGGCCACGCCGCTCTGGGCCCCTACCTCTTGAAAGGTTCCATCGTGCCTATTGGTGAAGACGAAGTTCTGGACGGTGTCATTGGCCACTACGAGGTCCATCCATCCGTCGTCATTCAGATCGATCGGAGCCACGGCGAGGGTCTTGGCCATGGGAAGCCCCGTGGCCGGATTTTGGATGCGGAGACCGCTTCGGGCAGAGATTTCAGTGAAATGGGGTAGGGCACCCGGTGCGCTAGGACCGTCATTCCGGTAGAGGGCAGGGAAGGTGCCAGGAAAGAGCCAGGGGCGCCCATAGGCGCGTCCCACACCCACAAGCTGGTTGTTCACCTCCCGATCCATTTGGGGCGACCACTCGACATAGTGCCCGACGAAGAGGTCTAAGTCGCCATCCCGATCGAGGTCAAACCAGGTCGCTGCCGTGGACCATCCAGAAGACGAGGCGGGCAAGCCGCTCTGGGCGGTAATGTCTGCGAAATGTCCCTCTCCCAAATTCCGGAACAGGCGCACCCCTCCGAGTCCGGTCAGCAACACGTCGGTGCGGGAATCGCCATCTAAATCTCCGCAGGCCACCCCCATGCCATAAAATGGGACATCCAAGCCGGATCCAGCGGTGATGTCGGTGAACCGAATGGGCCCACCGGGCGCGGTGTCGTTGCGGTATAAGGCCGCAGTGGTTGAGGGAGAGTTTTTGGGCGATGCATCCGGCCATTCCGTCCCATTGACAAAGAGGAGGTCAGCATCGCCATCCCCATCCAGATCGAAACAAGCCACACCGCCCCCCAGCGTTTCGGGCAGGAGCTTGCTGCCCTGTGCCCCGTTGCTGTGGGTGAAGCGGATGCCGGCCTCGTGGGTGATGTCCGTGAACCGGATGGATGGAGGTCGTGGGCCGCGACCGGAATCGTTGGCCACCGGACTCTGAATGGGGGGGAGCGCTGTCGTTGGAGCGGCGGGTCGGCGTTGCAGCCACCAGACAGCCGCGGCCGCCACCACGCACAGAAGGATTAGGACGGCCAATGAACGGCGCAGGGCCTGAGTGATCACCTCATCCTCCGAACCAGGCGTCCGTCCGGGTTGAGGATTCAGGCTGGCCATGTCGGGACGCTGGGATGATCGCGACCGTATTTTCAAGCCCGGAACCACTGAGCTGCTGATGGAAGTTCCGCCTCGAGCCTTCGGGTATCTTCAAAAGGAGAGTCCAATTGATTCCGAGGACTGATCGCAGCGGTGGCAGTAATTAAGACCCAACGAAAATTAGGACAAGTCCATGACTGGTCAATCTTGATGGAGTCTGTTTGCCTTTCCTGACGATGTCCGGAGCCATTGGTTCCTCAGTTTTGTTGACGACCCTCCTGAGGGATGTGTCCCGCTCGTTCTACCTGACGTTGAGGGTCCTTCCCTCACGGGTGCGCGCTCCCATCGGCCTGGCGTATTTGCTGGCCCGTGCCACCGATACGTTGGCCGACGCCTCCTCGGTCCCGGTGGCGGTTCGTCGAAAGGCTCTGGAATCGCTGCGAGACCGGATCCTCGATGGTCAGGCAGCACCGCCGCAATGGGCTGACTTCGATACCGAAAGCCCAGAAGTCACTGCCGCTGAACGCATGCTGTTGGAGCGCATCCCCGAGGCCTTGGCGATTCTGGATCATTCCCAGGTTTGGCAGAAGGACTGCATCCGGACGGTCTTAGAGACGATTGTGGGTGGTCAGATTTTGGACTTGGACCGCTTCGGAGAGATTCGGCCGGGACAGGGCGTTGTGTCGCTGTCCAACGCCGAAGCGCTGGACGACTACACTTATCGGGTGGCTGGTTGCGTGGGTGAATTCTGGACCCGCATTTGTCGCAGCCAACTTTTCCCTACGGCTGCACTGGATGATGCCGTATTTCAAGCCGATGGCATCCGCTTCGGTAAGGGCCTTCAGTTGATTAATATTTTGCGGGATCTGCCCAAGGATCTTCAGGCAGGTCGGTGTTATCTGCCTTGCGATGAGTTGGCTCGGGAGGGGCTTACGCCGGCGGATCTTCTGGATCCGGCGCTCGAGAGTCGTCTTCGCCCAGTGTATGATCAATGGCTGCATCAGGCTGAGGAGCATTTGGCAGCCGGATGGAATTACGTCCGCAGCATTCCCTCCGATCAGGTTCGTGTCCGACTGGCCTGTGCATGGCCGATACTGATCGGTGTGCAGACACTCCGGCGGCTGCGGGAGCCGGGGGTGCTAGATGTGCGCCGGCGCGTCAAGATCTCGCGTGCGGATGTTCGGTCGATCCTGTGGGCGACGCTCTGGAGATTACCCTTTCAACGGAGTTGGGACGGCCTGTTTGAGTCGATGAGGGCTGTGATTGTATCGTGAACACCGGAAAGCAGGAGTCCCGATTGGACGCCACGGCGACTGCAGGTAAGTCTAGAAGCACATGAGGGTTTTGATCACGGGTGCCACCGGATTTGTTGGACGTGCCGTTTGCGAGGCGGTGGTGCGTGAGGGGCATTCGGTGCGGCGCATGGCCCGCGGAAGCCGCTCACAGCCTTTGGAGGCTCAGAATGACGGAATAGATTGGGTGAGGGGTTCGGTGCTGTGTCCGAACGATCTCCGCCAGGGCATGCAGGGGTGTGATGCCGTCATTCACCTCGTCGGCATTATCGGTGAGATCGGTGACCAGACCTTTGAGCGGGTCCATCAGGTTGGAACGCGCCGGGTTCTTGAAGCAGCACTGACTTCAGGCGTGCGACGAATAGTCCACATGAGTGCCTTGGGGACCCGGCCTGAGGCTGCTGCACGGTACCATCAAACCAAGTGGGCTGCCGAGGAAGCTGTGAGGAGTTCTGGTTTAGACTGGACGGTGTTTCGGCCTTCGTTGATCTACGGGCCCGGTGATGGATTCGTGAACTTATTTGCCCGGATGAGTCGCTGGTCGCCGGTGTTGCCGGTGATCGGTCGGGGAACGTCCCTGTTGCAACCGGTGTCGGTCGATTGCGTGGCCCGGGCGTTTGCGCGTGCGCTCGATTCAAAAGCCGCCGTCCACCAGACCTACGACCTTTGTGGTCCCGACCGTCTCAATTTGCCGCAGGTCTTGCAGACCCTCCTGCGTGTCACCCGGCGTCACCGTATTATTCTGAGAATACCCCGGGTGCTGGCCTGGTACCCGACCGCAGTCTTGGAGCAGATCTTTCCGCTAGTCCTCCGATGTCCGGCTCCCTTGAGTCGGGATCAAATTCTCATGCTGGAGGAGGACAACATCGGGAATCCCGAGGCCGCCGAGCGTGATTTCCAGATCCCATCGATTCCCTTTGCGAAGGGAGTCGAAGACGTTCTTCGCTGAGGCGTTCAGGCGCCGATGAGTTCGGCGACTTTTGCCGAAACGTCGCCGCTCTTCATGAGCGATTCCCCGACAAGGATGGCATGGCAGCCGGCCTTGCGGAGACGATCGACATCCGCTCGTTGGTGAATCCCACTTTCTCCCACGAGAAGACGTCGAGTGGAGTCGGAGGCGGCGAAGAGTTTCTTGGCCAGAGTTTCGGTGGTCGCGA
>JAPLUF010000376.1 GCA_026397755.1 Verrucomicrobiota bacterium | reverse complement strand
TTCATGGGGCACCACGCAACATGGAGCGTGAATTCAATTTGCCATCTCTGGGGTACACAACCGTTCAAGACTCGGGATGAGAGCCGCAACAATGCGGCCGTCGCAGTCGTTTCGCTGGGTGAGGGGTGGCACAACAACCACCATGCACATCCGCAGTCGGCCCGGCATGGTCTTCGTTGGTATCAGATGGATCTGACCTGGATCCTTATCCGGATTCTAAATATCTTCGGGCTGGCCTCGAATGTTCAAGTGGCCCACTGAGGTTTCAAACAGACTAAACAGCCGGTTTAGTCGCTAAGATTCCTACAGAAGTTTTTCACACCAACAGGGTCTGCTTCATACGGTTTTATACCGATGAGGCGGACCCTGTTGGTTTTTAGACCGGGCTAGGCCTTGCGATAGAAGGGTTTCTTGACCACTTCGGCTGCAAACCGTTTGCCACGGATCTCGATTTGAAGGGCGGTTCCCGGGGTGGCAAGGGAGGGCGGAACATAGGCCATGCCAATGCCCGCGTTCAGGGTAGGACTTTGGGTGCCGCTGACCACCGTCCCGACCACGGCCTCGGCCACCACAACCAGATAGCTCGGACGAGGCGGAGCTGATTTTTCGGTCATCCGGAAGGCGACACACTTCTTGGAGAGCCCCCCTTCCTTTTGTTTCAACAGCGCGGAACGACCGACAAAGTCTCCCTTATCCCAGGCGATGAAGAAGCCCAGTCCCGCCTCCAATGGCGAGGTTTGTTCATCGAGTTCGTGACCGTAGAGCGGATAGCAGACTTCCGTCCGCAAAGTGTCTCGGGCTCCGAGGCCACAGGGGCGGATGCCTACGGAGGCCCCGGCGGCGAGGGCTGCTTGCCAGAGGGGCTCCAGCAAGGCGTTCGGAGCGACCACCTCGAATCCGTCCTCACCGGTGTAGCCGGTACGGGCGACCCAGAGAGCTTGACCGTCCCGATCCCACCGCCCGATTTGGTTTTTGGCCAACGCCGAGGCAGACACACCGGTGACACCGCCGAGCGAATGGCCTGGGAACAGGGCATCGATGAATTCTGGAACTCGGGGCCCCTGAATGGCGATGGCACCTGTGGTGGCCGAGACGTGGTTCATGCGCACTTCAGCGCGATCCGGGAAGGCATTCCAACGGGTCTCCAGCCATGCCACGTCAGCGTCTATTCGGCCGGCGTTGATAATGAGCAGGTAGATTTCTTCGGCGACCCGATAGGCGTACAAGTCATCGATGGTGCCACCCGTTTCGAGACACAAGTGGGTATATTGGCCGAGGCCGAGGGTTAGTTTTCGCAGGTCGTTGGTAAGCAACCCGTTGAGGAATGCTAATGCCTTCGGCCCTTCGAACCAGATTTCGCCCATGTGGCTGATATCGAAGATTCCAGCCGAGCGGCGGACCGCATGGTGTTCGTCGACGATCGATGTGTACTGGACGGGCATTTCCCAGCCCCCGAACTCGATGAGCTTGCCGCCGAGTTGCTGGTGCGCTGTGAAGAGGGGGGTGCGTTTCAGGGGCATGGATGGAATGAGAGCTGTGGCGGAGTTCATCGGCGACACCGGACAACCCAGGAGGACGGTGCGACGCGCTCAGCACGGGCTTCAAGGATGTTCCTGAAACCTTCCAAATCCAATCTCGGGTTTTTTGGAGCGACTGCTCCTCGAGTTTCTTAGGCGATCACCGACCGGACGACCTCGCCAGCCACATCGGTCAGCCGGAAATTGCGCCCGTTGTTGAAGAAGGTCAGTCGCTCATGATCCAGCCCCATGAGGTGTAAGATGGTCGCGTGGAGGTCATTGACGCTCACCTTGTCGACTTCGGCCTTGTGACCAAAGGGATCGGTGGCGCCGTGATGCACACCGCCACGGACCCCGCCGCCTGCCAGCCAATAAGTGAAGGCATGCGGGTTGTGGTCTCGACCCGGATTGCCGCCCTTTTGGGAGACAGGTAGGCGACCGAACTCTCCGCCCCAGATCACCAGGGTCTCGTCCAACAACCCCCGTTGCTCGAGATCGGCCAAGAGTCCGGCGATGGGTTGATCGGTCTCGCGGGCGAAACCCCGGTGATTGCCGCCGATGTCTTCGTGACCGTCCCAACTGCGTTGGTTTTCCATGCCGCCGGAGTAGATCTGAACAAAGCGGACACCGCGTTCGACCATACGGCGGGCCGTCAGGCATTGGGCAGCGAAATGACGGCAGTGGGATTGATCGAGGCCGTAGAGGCGTTTGAGATGTTCCGGCTCACGTTCAATGCCGAAGGCCTCCGGTGCAGCCGATTGCATGCGGTAGGCCAGCTCGAAGCTTTCGATCCGTGCCCCCAGTTCATTTTGGGATCCCGCCTGGGCTAGGTGTTGCTGGTTGAGGGATCGGAGCAAATCCAATTGGGCGCGTTGGGCCTCCGCATTCATGCCGGCCGCTCGGTTTAGGTTGTCGATAGGATCCCCCTTGGGCCGGAGCCAAGTGCCTTGATAGACGCTGGGCAGGAAGCCAGCCCCCCAGTTGCTGGCCTGCCCCTTTGGCAACCCGCGGTCCAGTGGGTCGCTCATCACGACAAAGGACGGCAGGTCGCGATTTTCGCTCCCCAGGCCGTAAGTCATCCAGGAACCGACGCAGGGGAACCCCATGCGCGTCGAGCCGGTGTTGATCATAAAAAGCGCGGGGCTGTGGTTGTTAGACTCGGTGTGGCAGGAGTGCAGGAAGGCCATCTTGTCCACATGTCGGGACATGTGCGGGAACAGATCACTGGCCCAGGTGCCGCTCTGGCCGTGCTGAGCCCAGGCGAAGGGAGACTTCATCAAGGGCCCTACTGACTCGGTGAAGAATCCGGTCTTCTTGTCGAAACCTGGCAACTCCTGACCGTGGCGGCGCGCCAACTCCGGCTTGTGGTCCCAGGTGTCCACCTGGCTCGGGCCGCCGTTCATGAAGAGCCAGATGACCGATTTGGCCCGGGTCTTGAGTTGCGGGGGGCGTGGGGCCAGCGGATCGGCAGAGGGAGCGGCCATCGCTCGGGGTATTAGGAGTCGCTGCTCATCGAGCAATCCGGCCAAGGCCAGAAGGCCGGCCCCGTGACCGGCACGGCGGAAGAGGTCACGACGCGAGAGGGGGCCGTTCAGAGTAGGATGGGGATTCATGGAACGTTGGGGTTCTTCGGTCGAAGGCCGGGAATGGGAACAGGAAAGATTGGGTTGTCATGGACCTGATCCCGAAGGATCACCTCGGCGCGAGCGATGAGCTTTGGGTGCCGGGTTGCGAGGTCGGTTCGTCCGGCTGAATCCAGGGCCCGCAGCACTTGGCCTACAGGGTCATCTAGGTTCGAGATCACGGTCGCGTCGGCCGCACGCGGGCGGGGGTGAGGCAGGTAGCCATTCTGCCCCCGATAGGGTTTGTCATCCCAGGATTTTGGAAACCGATCGACCGATGCCTTGGGCGGATGCATCGCCACAGAGAAGGAGCGGAGGTCAGTCCACATAGATCACCTCGTTGAGGCTAATGAGGGTTTGCAGCAAATCCGTGGCGGACTGCAGTTCAGGTCGAGCGCTCCCAGCCTGTCGGTACCGTTCGGTTTGCAGCTTCAGGAAGTCGATGGAGGCCTTCGATTCCACCGGGCTGGGAGATCGCTGCAGGGCTCGTCGGTAGGCGATTGTAACCCATTGGGACGGTTCCTGAGAAACGGTGTCCGCCAATCGATGGGCCCATCCAGTGGCCCACTCCCGGACTTTCGGGTTGTTCATGAGCCAGAGGGCTTGGGGCGCAATGGTGGTGGCTGGGCGGGTGCTCTGGCTAACCAGTGGTTCTGGGGCATCGAAGACCTGCATGGCCGGAATGAGTTGGCTGCGTTTGATCGTGAAATAAATGCTCCGGCGACGGCTGGATTCATCCAAAGTGCCGGGCCCGAACGGGGTGGCATCGAGGGCGCCCGTGATCCAGAGCAGGGTGTCGCGAATGGCCTCGGCTTCCAGCCGGGTTGGAACGTGTCGGGACAGCAGTGAGTTGTTCGGGTCCCGCTCAGTCTTCGCTTCGGAGGGCGCCGAGGATTGGCGATAGGTGCGGCTGGTCATCATTAGCCGATGCAGAGGCTTGAGTCGCCAGCCCCCGCGGATGAGTTCGCCCGCCAGCCAATCGAGCAGTTCAGGGTGCGAGGGCTTGCCCCCCTGGACGCCAAAATCATTGGGTGTGGCAACAAGCCCTTGACCGAAGTGGTGCTGCCACAGGCGATTGACCATCACTCGGGCGAGCAGGTGGCCCGCACCGTCATGGCTGTCGGTCATCCAGAGGGCCAGCGAGCGACGTCGGCCCGAATACGGGGCTCCGGTGGGTGGCTGCCAGCGCCAGTGAGATTCGGAGTCGGGCGACTTCATGAGCACCTGCAAAAAGCTCGGGCTGGCGACCCCGCGTTTCTGGTCGGCGCTGCCCCGATGCAAGAAATGGGTCTCCGGCAAGAAGTCTCCGCCCTGGGTGTGCATGCGAAGGGCCGGATAGCCCTCGCCGCACATAAGAACCTGCGTCAACTCAGGCTTGGGACGGTTTTTCTCGTGGGCTTGGACCTTTTGGTGAGCCTGGCTCCAGCCCTCGTCCGAAGCCTTCCACCAATCCATCAGTGTGTTCCGTTCGCTGGCCGAGAACGAGGTGGGGTCGCTTCCCGGCGTCTTGAGTCGCTCGAACAGGCCGGCGATCCCGGCCGGAACGCCCTCAGAGTCGAACGGGGCTGCGGTCGTTGCGGTCACCGAAATGCGCGGCCGACCGATGTGGTGACGGCTATTGACCTTGAACTCCAATTCGACGCTCAAGCGGACCCCTCCGGCTATTCGGATCGGAGACTCGAAATCGACGATGGCGGCGTGTCGAGTGCCGAATTTGGGGTCCACCGCCCATCCCGTGTGTGGGTCGTTGTCCAATGATCCTGCGATGGACAGGTTACCAGTGTTTTGTTCGAAGGTGGCCCTAGGTCGCACCAAGAGGATCTCCTGCCGCTCACCTCCCGACAACGGTTGGGCGAAGACCCGGATGCGGCTCAGCCCTAGGTTTCCATTGTCGGCCCGGCCGGGTCCGCTATGGGGTAGGCTCGGATCGGGCAGTGCCTCCAAGCGCAGCGATCGCAGCATCGGGCTCGAGCTTTGTCCGGTGAAGGTGTAGGTATCATGGTCGGCGTTCTTGCCCTCGGCGAGGAAGGACCCGTCGGCCATCGCCCGGAAGCTGGCGCCGCTTTGGGCTCTCCAGACGGGGGACTCCAGCAATTCCCAGTCGGCCGCGACCTTCGGTGCGGCCCCGGACCCCAGCCACGTCTCGAAGTGCTTGGGGAGCACGGCTTGTTCGTACTGAGTGAGGTCGGCCCGATATTGGGCGTGGTCGGCCTCGAAGGCGGCCAACCGTCGTTGGGTTTGTTCCGGATTCAGGTCGAGTTGCCGCTGACTGCGGACGGTCGTGGTGAAGGTAGACAGCAGTCGGTAATAATCCCGGGTGGGGATGGGATCGAACTTGTGGTCA
>JAPLUF010000397.1 GCA_026397755.1 Verrucomicrobiota bacterium | reverse complement strand
TTCCGACGCCACCTTCCAAGATCCGGTCTTCCTGGAAATGTTGAGCCGAGGATTTCTCTGGGCCGTTGGCTCCGACAGTCTCGTGGACCGTCACTAATCATCCCGGCAAGAGCGCCTCGTATCGACCGTCGGGCCCGAGGCGAGTGCTGCCACGGATAGCCCGGGTAATCAGTCGCTTGGCCTGTTCCACGGCAACGAGCAGCGGATGTCCTAGGGCCAAGAATGCCACGATTGCAGCCGAATAGGTACAACCCGTGCCGTGGGTAGAAACCCCTGGCACAAACGGCGCCCGCAGGACCCGTTCTTCCTGACCGTCCCACAAGATGTCGGTGGCTTGGGGCACATCCCGGAGATGCCCGCCCTTCACCAGCACGGGAACACCCCAACGCCCATGCATGCCCCGTGCGGCCCACCTCAAGTCATCTACCGACCGCAATGGGCGCCCCAGGAGCGCGGCCGCTTCATCCAGATTTGGCGTTACCAGAGCGGCCAAGGGCAATAGACGGTCTTGCAGCGCGCGCAGTGCATCCGGACGCAGCAATCGGGCGCCACTGGTGGCGATCATCACTGGATCCACCACCAACGGGATCTCCCGATGGCGGGCAAAATTCTCGGCGACGATTCGAATGATGCCGGCGTTGAAGAGCATTCCGGTCTTGGCCGCAGCGGGCGGCAGTTCCCGCAGCAGCGTCTCCATTTGGAGCCCCATGAACGCCTGCGGCACCGCGTGAACACCGGTGACTCCAGCCGGTGTCTGGGCCGTCAGGCAGGTGATCGCGCTGGTGCCGTGGACGCCCAGAGCCGCAAACACTTTGAGATCGGCCTGGATCCCGGCCCCTCCCCCACTGTCAGACCCGGCGACGGTCAGTGCGACCGGCCGAAACACGTCTCGATTCTTCATGGGCGGAAGAGTGGAATCCTTGGCAGCCCTTGCAAAGTCCGGAGGACGATCGCTTTGGCTCCGCAGTGCCATCCTTCGATCGATCGCATCGGGTCGTTGAGAGCGGCCCGTTGACTCAAAAGCAGCGGTCACCGGAGCTACCTCCCACCCAATACCCACCTCGGTCCTCTTTATTTTGAGTCAACGGGTACTCGATGGGAGATTCCCCGAGACTTTGACAAACCCAAATTCTCTCTGCAGCGTCGCTAGGGCGTGGGGCCCTGCCAGCAAAGACTTTCATCATGCAATTCCGAACTGTCTCTTCCCGGTACCGGATCCGTGCCTCCGCCGGGGTTGCCGTACTCATCGCACTCGCCTGCGGACTTTGTGGTCTGGTGGCCTACCAGTGGTATCGGGACGTCGATCTCCGCCTGCAGATTGCCGAACGCAACAAGCAGATTACCGGCCTCAACGAGCAGAAACATGAGGTCGAAGTGACTGGCAAACGCGTCGAGGAAGAGCTCAAACGTGTCGAACAACTTAAGGAACGACTCATCGAGCAGGACAAGACCAATAAGGTGGAACTGAGCCGCACCAAGCGCGAACTCTCGGAGACGACAGTAAAGTGGGAACGGGCAACCCAGCTGAGCGACACCTACAAGGCAGCCTACGACAAACTGGCAACCGACATTAAGGCCCAGAACGAGAGCATAAAGAAGCTCAACGCGGCCTATGTGAACGGGGTGGCCATCAACAAAGACACCCTCGAAAAATACAAGAAGCTGGCCACGGACTGCGAAGACCTCAACAACCGCTACAATAAGCTCTTCGAACAGGCCGAGAAACTCCAGCAAGCCCTCAACGCACAGGCCGCCGAGAAAAAGTAAGCCCTAAGCCCGTGTCCCGCTAGGAGGCTCACCCAAAGAGTGACTCTCCCAGCAACGTCAGAAAATGGTGAGGGAATGAAGCTGAAAGCCTCTCAGGGGTGACGCGCGGCCAAGAGGCTGATTAATCGCACACCCACCACCACCGCGACCCCCAGCAACAGCAAACCACTGAACTGGGAAAGACGTCTCAAGGCCAAGGGTGAAATAGAATTCTGGCGTTGGGAGACCCCCCATCCCAGCAAACAAAACCACAACAGAGCTCCGGAGGCGACACCCCCGACGAAGGACTGTTTGCAAAGCCAGTTGTCGGTCAACCACTCCCTGGAGAGCAGCATTGCCGTCACGGTAATCCACAAGAGGAGAATTCCCGGGTTGCCCAGCACCCGCACAAATCCGGTCCAGAACGCGGTATGCGGGTGAAACCGTTTCTCCATCATTCGGACCCCTTGGGTCTCTCCAGGAATCGGAACACCCCTCAGGTACTTGATACCCAACCACAGCATCAGAAT
>JAPLUF010000051.1 GCA_026397755.1 Verrucomicrobiota bacterium | reverse complement strand
TGTTTCCTGGTCCCGTTCTGGAATTGGAAGGGTTCGTTGTCGGGCCAACCGATTCGGATGCCGATGGATTGCCCGACGATTGGGAACTGTGGCGTTTTGGGAACCTCGCTCAGGTGGCCTCGGGAGATCCCGACGCGGACGGTGCTTCGAATTTATTCGAATGGACGGCCGGAACCGACCCGTTGTCGTCCGCAGAGGTTTTTCGGGTCACCCTCACGGGTTCTCTGACCCAACCGACGCTCCAATTTGCAATTCGTCCCAACCGAATTTATTCGGTCGAACGCAGTGTCGATTTGACGACGTGGGCACCGGCTTCCGGTGTCTTGAGCTATCCGTCCGTGGGATCGGCCACCTGGACGGGATTTGTGGAAACTCTTTCCGAGGCGCGCTTCCTGCGGGTGAGTGTGCGGGCCGAATGACGCGGAGACAGTGGCTTTGGAGTTCAGCCCCGATAGGCCAAGAACAACAACGCTGCGCCCGCTAGGATCCGGTACCATCCAAACACGGTGAAGGTGTGGGAACGCACGTAGCCCAGCAGCCACTTCACCACTACGAAGGCCGTCAGGGCCGCGACCGCACTGGACAAGGCGATCATGGACCACGGTTCGTGGGTGTCGCCATGGCGGAGAGCATCCAGGGTTTCTTTGGCCCCGGCAGCCATGAGCGTCGGGATGCCCAATAAGAAGGAGAACTCGGCCGCTGCAGTTCGTGAGAGGCCCAGTGCCAGCGCAATCAAGATGGTGGTTCCGGAACGGGAAGCACCCGGATACGCCGCGGCAATGAGTTGGCCTGCCGCGACGCCCAGGGCGATAGCCCAGGTGACTCGGTCGGTGGTGCGTCGCCCGTACAGCCAGCGCTCGAGGCCGACGAATAGCAGTCCGCCGGTCAGCGTGGCCCAGGCCACGGGAGTCAGCGTCTTAGGCAGTCTCAATCCTGCCTTTTTCAGGGCGAGTCCGCCGATGGCCGTGACCACAAAGGCCGCGGCCAGCTTGAGAAGGTAATCTTGGTTGGCCGGTTCGCGCCAGCGGGTCAGCAGGCTGCGGACTCGGTCGGAGAAGACCGCGACCACCGCTAGCACCGCTCCAATTTGGATTACGGTGTTGAAGAGGTCCGAATAATGCCGACCGGCCAGACGTTCAGCGATGAGCAGGTGGCCGGTGGAGGAGACGGGCAGGAACTCGGTGACGCCTTCGATGACGCCGAGCAAAACCGCGAAGAGCCATTCAGACATGGGGAGGAGGGAGTGGACGAGGTAATGGAATAAGAAAGTGATCCGTGGTCGATCGGGGGACTTTCAACGGTGGTTCAATGGGTGGGTTTTTCTTCGGGCAACGGTTGCCCCCGGGTTTCTGGGGCAAAGTTCAGTGCAACGAGGCCGATGAGGTAAACCGAGCACATGGTCACGCCGGCATAGCGCAGCGGCATGGCGGGGTCGGTGGCTCCGGTGTCCTTGTAGACGACCCCGGTCAGCAGCCCCAACAAGGCCGGCCCGCTCGCCGCCACGAAGCGCCCGACGTTGTAGCAGAAACTAATGCCCGTGCTGCGCAGTCGGGTCGGGAAGAGTTCCGGGAAGTAAATCGCATACCCGCCGAAGACCGACAGCGTTCCGAAACCCATCAGAGGCACCAACCACAGGTCGCCGAAATCCCGCAGAAACCAGAACGTGGAGGCCACGGAAGTCATGGCCAAGACGAACGACACGGCGAAGGCGGGTTTGCGCCCCACCCGCTGCGCGAGCAGTCCGAAGCTGTAAACGCCAAAGAAGGCACCCAAATTCTGGATCATCGAGGTGATCCCGGTCCAGTAGGTCAATTTGCCGGCCAGTTGGACTCCGCTCAACCCCTCAGCCTGAAACTTCTGAGTCAGCACTAGCCGCACGAGTTCGAAGCTGAAGAAGGCGATGCCCCAGACACCGATCACACCGGCCAGCGCCAGCAGCAGTCCCACCACGGCACGGCTCCGGTAACGGGTGTCGCCGCCACCGCCGTACACCACCCATAAACCCGCCGCCAGCGCCGCCAGTGAGAAGCCCAAGACCACCGTCTTAATGAGCGAAAACCCCCGCAGAACC
>JAPLUF010000382.1 GCA_026397755.1 Verrucomicrobiota bacterium | reverse complement strand
CTACGCGATCGATCCGAAAGGCTTCCAGCACTGGACGGAAGGTCCGGACGTAGGCATCAGCATCCACCCAGCTTGGACACGCACTGCCAACACGGTGTATTGCGCGTTCCCTCGCATGTTCGGGGAGTGGTCGAAGCACCGGCTCTCCACCGCCGAAGACCACCACACCCCGATCCTGAAAGCGCTGGATGAAGAAGGCTTCACCGTGATCCCTCCCAGCGGGACGTTGCGGTCGCTTATCACGGAACTGCCACACATCATCAACCGGCTCGGATGCCGGATCTTGCACCTGCTGCCGGTGAGCCCGACACCGACCACGTTCGCTCGGTTCGGTCGCTACGGTTCGCCCTATGCGCTACAGCACCTGACCCAAATTGATCCAGCGCTGGTCGAGTTTGATCGACGCACCACCGGCGTGGACCAGTTCCGGGAACTGGCAGTCGAGATACATTCGCGGGGAGCACGACTCATGCTCGACTTGGTCATTAACCACACGGGTTGGGGCAGCGCCGAATGGGAGGAGCATCCGGAGTGGTTCGTTCGCAAGCACGATGGCGAGTTCGAAAGTCCGGGAGCCTGGAATGTCGTCTGGGAAGACCTTGTCGAGATGGACCAGCGTCACGCGACACTGTGGGACTATTTGGCCGATGCCTTCCTTATTTGGTGCCGTCGAGGGGTCGATGGTTTCCGCTGCGACGCCGGATACAAAATTCCTCCCCATGTGTGGCAGTTCATTACCGCCAAGGTGCGTCGTGAATTTCCAAATACCGTATTTCTGTTGGAGGGACTGGGCGGACCCTGGGAGGCCACTGAGGCATGCCTCGCCGAGGGCGGGATGCAATGGGCCTATAGCGAACTCTTCCAGAACCACGGATATTTAGGGATCAGCGCTTATCTAGACCACCACTTCCAAGCCAGTGCCCGTTCTGGAATCCTGGTGCACTACAGCGAGACCCATGACAATTCCCGACTGGCGGCCAACGGCGGTGTGCCGGGCCAACCTGCCACCCCAGAGGGACGTCGTTGGTCGCTCTTCCGCAATAGCCTCGCAGCCCTGACGTCCATCCAAGGCGGCTTCGGGTTCACCGCCGGGGTAGAATGGTGTGCAACCGAGCAAATCAACGTGCACAGCAGCCGGGGCTTGGCCTGGGGATCGCCCCATTCGTTGGTCCCCGAACTGTCTGCGTTAAATCGACTCATCAGCAACCACCCGTGCTTCTTCGATGGCGCCTCGTTGCTGCGAATCAGCGAACCTCAGTCCAAGGTCTATGCCCTGCGGCGCGATTCGGCTGAGGGATTCGATCGCGTCCTCGTGCTGGCCAACACAGAATTCGAGGAGGAACGATCCATCGAACTCGATGGGGCCCTCTGGGAAGAACTCGGGCAACCCACTCTCGACCTCATCGGCCATTTGCCAGCCCTGAGGTGGCAGGAGTTGGCTCCGTCACCCGGGCATCCGAGTCGCCGAATTCAAATTACCCTCGCACCCGGAGCCACCCATTGCTTGGCCTCTTCTATCACTCCTCTGGGCCTTTCTGGAGACATCTACCGCGACACCCGTCGGCGCGCCAACTGGGCCGCCGTGTGCCGGGGCCGCGTGAGCCGTGGAATCCTCGGCTGTTCATCTAATTGGAAACAGGAGGCCGCCTGGGTCGCCCGCGATCCTGTGGGATTCCTGACAGCTGCGGCCCACGATGACTCCTGTCTGATGGACACTTCGGAGACCTACCGCCCGGTCATCGTCTGGCAAGTTCAAGATCGCAAACGCATTACACTCGTTCCCCCGGGGCATTGGTTGCTCATCCGCGACACCTACCCGTTCCGAGTTCGAGTTTGTCCCCAACCGCAAGGCCTCGAATACAACGAGGAATCCATCCCCATTGAAGAGGGTCACATCGCCGCGATTCCTCCCCAAAAGCACCGTGGAGACGTCCTCCTTGAGCTGGAGCGGTACGCCCCCACCGATCCTCGGGTCCGCGCCACCCTACGGTATCTGGACACCGTTCCGGCCGAATTGCCATCGGTACCCCCAGATCCCCAGAACACCACCGTTTTGCTAACCAACGGCCGAGGTGGCATGGCCCGGCTCTGCCTTGATCTGGGTCGAATCCATTCCAAATACGACTGCCTCCTCGGTGCCAACCTCCACCCGGAGGTGCCTGTCGATCGTCACGTCTTAGCCAAGCGCATCCGCGTCTGGGTGAATGCCGATGGATTCATCTCGCCCCTAGATGCCTCGAATTTGGTGACTGTCGAGACCGCGGCCCCCACGCATTGGCGCTTCATCGCCAATGCCGGCGACGGACGCAGTGTCGAAATTCGGGTCGTGGCCGACATGCTGAAGGGGAAGAATATCACGGTCTTCCAGTTCAACCGACCGGCCATGGCGAGCCACGACTCGCGCTTCGGAAAACCCCTACCTCCCTCGTTCGATGTCCGTCTCGTGGTCCGGGTAGATCTGGAAGACCGCAACTTCCACTGGGAAACCCGCCTGAATCCCGACAGCGAATCCCATTTCATCCGGGCAACACGGATCGTGTCTCCGACCTCGGGTGAGGCCACGCCGGCCGGCACAGCTGAAGGATTTTTCTTCGAACCAGATCCTTCCCGAAGTCTGAGAGTCACCGTCAACCCAGGGCGTTTCCATCCCGCGGTGGAATGGTGCCGGGACATTCCGCATCCGGTGGAATCCAGCCGGGGCATGAATGGTTCTGGCGATGCCTACAGCCCAGGCTGGTTTGAGATTCCCCTGAATCCTGGCGATTGCTCCATCCTCACCGTCTCTGCCGAGGCGGCTGAGATTTCCGACGAGGAGGTGTCGCAGTTCATCCAACGACGTCAGGAACTGTCGAAGGGCACGACTACCGATCCCTGGGAACTGCTCCTGCGACGGGCCATCGACAGTTTCATCGTCCGACGCGCCGATTCGGTCACCGTCATCGCGGGTTATCCGTGGTTCCTCGATTGGGGCCGAGATTCACTCATCGCCGCCCGCGGACTCATCACCGCCGACCGCTTCACTGAGGTGCGTCAGTTGCTCGTCACCTTTGGTCGCTTCGAAGAGGCCGGTACCCTTCCCAATTCCATCCATGGCGAGAATGCCTCCAACCGTGAGACCAGCGATGCGTCGCTGTGGTACGGTATCGTCGTTGAAGAATTGGCCGAAGCCGACCCACAGGGAACGGAATCCGTCTTCGGACTGAGCACCGGCGACCGACAAGGACGGACGGTGCGAGACGTCCTGCGTTCCATTGCTTCAGGCTACCTCGCAGGAACCCCGCAGGGCATCCACGTCGACCCGGACAGTGCGCTGGTTTGGAGTCCCAGCCACTTCACCTGGATGGACACCAATCATCCTGCCGGAACGCCCCGCCAGGGGTATCCGGTCGAGATCCAAGTGCTGTGGATCCGCCTTCTCCGATTGCTCGATCGATTGGGGTGCCCTCCGGCCCAGTCCGCCGAGGCATGGGGCGTCTTGGCTCAGCGGGCTGAGATTTCCTTCCACCAGCTTTTCTGGATTGAGGAGTTGGGCTGGTTCTCCGATTGCCTCCACGCACACA
Organism: Verrucomicrobiota bacterium; assembly: GCA_026397755.1. GTDB lineage: Bacteria > Verrucomicrobiota > Verrucomicrobiia > Limisphaerales > UBA9464 > SXXZ01. Next base: position 2,696 of record JAPLUF010000382.1, on the reverse strand, counting down.
ACGATCAACCCGCCGCGCGTGCGGTGCGCGACAACGCCCTGCGCAGCAACGCGCTCCTGGCTATCGCTCTGGATCTAGTCGATGGGCCCAAGGCCCGGCGCACCGTGCAGGCATCGCAGCGCTACTTAGTGGTCCCGGGAGCGCTTCGATCTCTCGCCCCGTTGCCGGTCCATCCGCCGTTGGCAGTCTGGCACCACGGACGCCTCCTGAACCACCCCGATGAACCGTATTGGGGCTCCTACGAAGGGGACGAAGATACCCGGCGCAAACCCGCTTACCACAATGGCACCGCCTGGGTCTGGACCTTCCCCAGTTTCTGTGAAGCGGTGGTGAAAGCTTATGGCAAGAGTCCCGCAGCGATCGAGGCGGCCCGCGCCTACCTGACCAGTGTGGACGCTCATCTGCAGCAGGGTTGTGTGGGCCAGTTGCCCGAGATCCTCGATGGCGACGCTCCCCACCAACCCCGCGGCTGTGATGCCCAGGCCTGGAGCGTCACCGAAGTGCTTCGGGTCTGGCGCTGGCTCAACCGTCTAACGCCCGCCACACCGGAGTGATCTGGAGCCCAACGTGCGGGTTCGGGATGACCGCGCCCCGAAGGCACGAAGATCACGAAGAGACTGATAGAGCGAAATATCCGGGCTAAATCCTTCCCGAGCCCCTGAACCGTCTCCTAGGCTTTACCCCGCACATGCGATCGAGCTCGGCATTCGACAAAATTTTGGAGCGGTTGGTAGGGGGTCTGCTACTCGCCTCGGTGGCGTGGCTCACCTTTTGGTTTGCCGGGGTGAATCCCCGGGAGTCCGTTTTCGGGTTTGCTGCCATTGGTCTGGCCTGGACCGTCTGGACTTTTCGGATGTGGGTCGAATCCACCCATCGCTTTCTAATGCCGCCGGTCACCTGGGCGGTCGCCATCTTTTTCGGCTATGCCGCCTGGAAATGCCATTCGGCCAGCGTGCCCTATTGGGCGCTCCAAGAAGTGTTCCTGATCGGAGTCTTTGCCGTGGCCTTCTTTACCAGTCTGCACAACCTCCATCGTCAGGAGACTTCGGGGTGGGTGGTGAATGGCTTGCTGGTCATCGGACTCCTTTCCTCGGCCTACGCCATCGTCCAGTTCACCCAAAATTCTCAGAAGGTCCTCTGGGAGACCCAACCGTTGGTCTACTACAAACGGTTCGGAGCTACCTTCGTCAACCCCAACCACCTCGCCGCGTTCCTGCTAATGCTCATGCCTCTGGCCCTTTCGCAGGCCTTTTTGGGTCGGGGAGGCGTCGTGCAACGAATTCTCGCCGGATATGCGGCCCTAATGATGCTCGGAGGCATTGCAGTGACCATGTCCCGGGGTGGCTGGCTCGGAGCCACCGCCGCCATTGCCGTCTTCTCTCTCTGGCTGCTCCGCCGTCCCCAGTATCGGATCCCAATGGCAGCTCTCATGGCGGTGCTCTGCATTGGTTCGGTCACCTTTCTTCTTCAGTCGGAAAAAGCCCGCGCCCGAATCGATGCACTGACGGCCTCCGGCAAAAAGGACAGCGGACTCTTCCGTGCCTGGATTTGGAAACCCGCCTTGCAAATGTGGTCCGACCATCGCTGGCAAGGAGTCGGCCCTGGGCAATTCGATACTCGATTCCCTGCCTACCGGACACCGACGACACCACTGAGCCCCCAGCATGTTCACAATGAATACCTCGAGCTGCTGGTCGAGTACGGCGTCGCCGGTGCCGGCATCGTTGGTTTGGGTCTCGCCGCCTTCGGATACGGGCTTTACCGCACCTCACGGCATGTCGAACGGGGCTCCTCGGACTTGGGGGTCAAGCAAAGCAACCGCACAGCGTTCTTCGCCGGGAGCGTGGCCGGCCTGAGCGGATTGGGAGTGCATTGTCTCTTCGACTTCAACCTGCATATCCCGGCCATTGGGGTGACGGCTTCGGTGATTGCCGGCATCCTCGTCTCCAACACCCGATTCGCCACGGAACGGTTCTGGGTCAAGTCCTACCTACCCCTGCGACTGGCGGCCACGGCCGTCATGAGCGGCCTGCTTTATTGGATGATTCCGCTGGGAGTCAGCGCCGCCCGCGAAGATCTACATCTCAAGCGCGCCGAGCGTCAGCCCAGCGTCGATGAGCATTTTTTTGAAGAATTGGCCGTGGCAGCAACCTTGGCACCTGGCAATCCCATGACGCCGTATTGGTACGGCGAGGAAAAGCGACGCCTTAGTTGGCAAGGCCTGCCCGGTTGGGAAAAGCAGGCGCAAGAAGCGCTCCGCTGGTTGGAGGCTTCTGCCCGATTGGACCCATACAATGCCCGGACCCGGGTGGCCATGGGGCTTTGCCATCAATGGCTCGGCGATCTGAAGTCGGCTTCCGAAGCCTTCGAGTTGGCACTGAAACTGGGGCCCAACGACGTTGCCGTGCTCAACGCCCTGAGTTGGAACCTCATTGTCCGAGGGGATTCGGACCGGGCCCGGTTGCTGGTGGAGCAATCGTTGGTGCTCAATCCCTGGGACAATTGGGAAGCGCGATCTTATGCCCAGCGCCTCAAGCCAACGAATCCCTAAATTATCGCCAACAACACCCGAGCATTCCTGATTTCCGTATTGGCATCAGTGCAGCGACAAAACACGCTTCAATAATGAGTTCGGCTGCCAAGACTGGCGAAAAAAACACCCTCTACCGCGATATCACGGTCCAGAACCGGCAGGG
>JAPLUF010000166.1 GCA_026397755.1 Verrucomicrobiota bacterium | reverse complement strand
TTTCGGCAAGGTGTCGGACGGCTCATTCGAACCAAGACGGATACCGGAATCGTAGTGATTTTGGACAATCGCGTGCTGACCAAACGCTACGGCAAGGCGTTTCTGGAGTCTGTTCCCCCGTGCCCGATGGAGATTGTTTAACAGCTTCGACCCGGATCCATTGTTGGTTTCTTCCTGTGACTCCACGGTTCAATGCTTCCCTCGCGCCTCTCGGCTTCGGTAGGTTGGGGCCGTGCATTTCCGCAAGGTGACGTTGGTGGGCGTGGGCCTGCTGGGCGGTTCGCTCGGTATGGCGCTGCGGCGCCGTGGCCTGGCGGATGAGGTCCAGGGCTTCGTCCGGCGAGCTTCCTCGGTGGCCGAGTGCCTGGCTCTCGGCGTGGTAGACCGGTGTTCGCGCAATCTAGCCGAGGCCGTGGTGGACGCCGACCTAGTGGTCTTGTGTTCCCCGGTAGGGCAGATACCCGGGTTGTTTCGAGAAATGTCCCGGCACTTGTCACCCGATTGTCTGGTGACGGATGTGGGCAGCGTGAAATCCGACTTGGTGGCCGAGGTCGAACCGTTGGCCCAAGGGGCTGGCGTTCGATTTGTCGGCAGTCATCCGATGGCCGGGGCCGAGAAGAGTGGTCCGGCCCATGCCCGGGCTGACTTGTTCGAGGGAGCTGTCTGCGTGGTGACTCCTACGACGGCGAGCGCCCCCTCCGCCGTGCTCGCGATCCGCTCCTTGTGGGAGGCGGTGGGCTCGCGGGTGCTACAAATGAATCCGGTGCTCCACGACGATTTGGTGGCCCGTTCCAGTCACCTGCCGCATGTGGTGGCCGCTGAGTTGGCCAACTACGTCCTCAGCCCGGTCCATCCGAAGGAACAATCCGATCTCTGCGCGGGCGGATTTCGCGACACCACCCGGATTGCCTCGGGTTCTCCGGAAATGTGGAGAGACATCGCCATGGCCAACCGGCGTCACCTCTCCCGAGTGCTGGGAGTCTTCATCGAGGATTTGTCTGAATTCCGACTGGCTCTGGACGCGGGTGACGAGAAATCCATCGAAGATTTCTTCCGCCAAGCCAAATCCCGAAGAGATCTCCGCTTTCCCGATCCCGAGCCCTAGAAAAACGCCTGAGCCGATGCCGCTGCCCGACCTCATTGAGATCGTTCCTCCGCCTTCTCCCACCTTCGTGTCCATCACGGTACCGGGATCCAAGAGCATTACCAATCGTGCTCTTATCTTGGCGGCCTTGTCGTCCGGCACGGTCACGCTGACCGGTGCCTTGTGGAGCGAAGACACGCAAGTCATGACCGAGTGCCTGCGTCAGTTGGGATTTGCCGTGGGTGTGGCCCAAGACCTCGCCGAGGAGGCTAATCGCGTCATTCAAGTGGAAGGGTTGGCGGGGCGGATCCCAAGGGCTGGCACGGAGTCCTCACCCTTAGAATTGTATGTGGGCAATGCCGGGACGGCGGCCCGTTTTCTGGCCGCCATGGTGTGCTTGGGAGAGGGGTGCTACCGGTTGTCAGGTGTGCCCCGAATGCATGAGCGTCCCCAGGCAGCCTTGCTTCAGGCCCTTCGCTCGTTGGGATATCGGGTGGACGCACCTGGAGACCGTTTGCCTGCTGTGATCCACGGAGCCGGTCCTCGGTCTGGGTCGTGCCGAGTCAGCGTGGCGGAGAGTTCGCAATTTGCTTCGGCCCTCCTGCTTCCGGGGAAGGTGGCGGGTTGGGAAGTGCAAATCGCCGATGCCAATCCGGATGAGTTGCCGTATGTCGAGATGACCCGTCGACTGGTCGAGTCCTTCCCGCACTCCGGTGGCAATTTCCAGGTGGAGCCCGACGCCTCCAGCGGCAGTTACTTTTGGGGCGCCGCCCGCCTAATGGGCAAAAACCGGGTCGAAGTGGCCCGTTGGCCCAGTTCGGGATGGCAAGTTGATGCTCGGTATCCGGACTTCCTCGATCTTCCGGGGGAGGTTTCGCGCGAGAGCGACCTGGGAGACAGCATCATGACGGCCATCACGCTGGCTTCCTTGGAAAACCATCCGGTCCGCTTCACTGACTTGGGGCGTTTACGCCTGCAAGAATGCGAGCGGGTCCGGGCGCTGCGCACCGAATTAATTAAGTGCGGTGCCAGCGTGACCGAGTCCGGGGACAGCCTGCTCATCCGCCCCTCAATCCTGCACGGAGCCGAGATCGAAACCTACGACGACCACCGCATGGCCATGTGCTTTGCCATGCTGGGGCTGAGGATTTCTGGCATGCGATTGCGCAACCCTCGCTGCGTCCGCAAGACCTTCCCCAATTTCTTCCGCAAACTGGCCGGGTCGCCCCCCTTTGGTCTTGGGGCGATTATTCTCGATGCCACCACCGGTC
>JAPLUF010000245.1 GCA_026397755.1 Verrucomicrobiota bacterium | reverse complement strand
GAAGGCGTAGGGTCCGTACACGGGAAACCCGTCACTGACCCAGCCGAGAATGGGCGAGTGCCGCGTCACCGGTGCGGTGGATTCACGGTACTTTCGGGTGGTCGCATCAAAATCCACATGATCGCCCAGCAGGTAACGCAGGGCCACGGGGTTGGCGTGGTAGTGGTGGGTGCCGCTGCCCTCCTGATGGGCGTAACCCGGATCAAAGGTGGCCCCTTCATTCACATAGGCTTCCCGGTTCCAGTAGCCGTTGCCCATGCCCGCTTCGGCCGCGCCGGTCCAGACGAAGCCGTCGCGGGAGTCGAACATGGCCACGCCGTCGACGAAGCAGCCAATCACCCCGAGGCCGGTCAAGGTGTGGGTTGTGGGCACGGTGGGGTTGCGCGGGATCCGGTAGAGGGTCTTCCGGTTGGTGGGCAAATTGGGGAAGGTGCCGTTGAGCCACGGACCCATGGGGTGCAAGGCCAGCCCGGTAGTACGGACGTACACCCAGTTGCTGTCGGAGGCCAGTTCCTGGAGGCCGGCATAGGCGGGTTGGGCCTGCGTTTGGGATCCGTTGCTCCAGGTGGTGACGGAGGTACCCGACTGGAGCGCAGCATCCGAAAGGTAAACTCGGGCATAGCGTCCAGAACGGTGGGTGATCCAGGAATCGATTCGGGGGTCCGCAATGAGTGGCAGGGAAGCCAGGCTCAGTGCAGCGAGAAGGATGTTCGGATTTTTCATGGGATCTAGTCGGCGAGTCGAGACGGCGTCATTGGATCCCAGAAGTGTTAAATTCCGATGAGTCCTCGGGGTGGATTTGTTAAGCCTGTGTAAATCTCGGAGCCGATCCTCAAGGTTTGCCCAGCCGGAAAAAGCGCAGGTTTTCCGTCAACTGCGGCGACGCAATGTTTTTGCCAGCCTCGGCGCGGGTTGTTTCATCGGAGAAAAACCAAGGGGTCTCCAGAGACTTAGTTTCCTGCAATTCGAAGCCGACGGCAGTCACGGGCCAGCTCAGTTGGATTTGTTCGGAACCCGGCGCGACCTCGAGTCGAGGGGCGACCGCGGAGGAGGGGCGCAGCAACCCGCTGAGTTGCAGGTTAAAGCGGATGTCGGAACTGTTGGGAGCAAACTGATGAACCTCGACGGCGAGCACATTGGTGCCCGTTCGGAACACCTTCGGATCAATCGTGGCCTCATAGAGGGTGGTTTCATCAGTGCCGCCAACGCTGGCGCTAGCCAGGGTAGTGGCACTCAGGGTGCCGGATGGGAGGTTGCTTCGAAAAATCTCGATCCCGTTTAAGTACACGGCCGCACCGTCATCGCGGATGAGCCCTAGCCTCACGGACAGGAAGCGTGCGGGATCGTCTACTGTGAAACTGTGGCGAAACCAGGTGGTGATGTATCGGGCCGTCGTTGAAGGTCCATACTTCACGGTGGTGACGATGTTGTCGTCGCCGTAGCCCAGGGGTGCGGCTCCGCTGTTCCAGGTGCTGTCAGCAAAACTATTGGAGCGCCAAATTGTGCCCGCCAGATTACCGCTGTCGTAGTACCGCCACTGTGCCCCCAGGGGCACCAGCGAAACCTCGGCGAGGTCGCCGGGTGCGGAGGCGTCGAGGTTAATCCCGTCCACAGGACCGGTGAGCGTCAGCGGGTTGGAAAACCCAGCCGGGGTGAAGAGGAAGCCTTCAGCGATGGCTTTCACGGTGTAGGGCCCACGGGCTAATCCGGTCAGGGTGTAGGCGCCGTCGCTGGTCGTGTAGGTCTGCTGGGTGTTGGACACCTCGACCCGGACGCCGGGCACGGGCTTGCCACCCTGCAGCACACGTCCGGCAATGCGATAAGTGGAAGGGTTTCCAATGCGCACCAGCACCGCGGCGCTGCCTTCGCCGCCCTTCATATCGCTGACCGTGCAGCGCACCCAATATTCGCGGGCCGCAGACCATGCACGACGGACCACGTTGGTGTTGGCGGGTATGATTGCGTTGTCTCCGAAGTCCCAGGAATAGGCCAGCGTGTCGCCGTCGGGATCGGTGGCGTTGGCCGTGAAGGTGATGGGGGCTCCCGCGAAGGCTGAGGTGGCGCTGGCCGTGAGGG
>JAPLUF010000365.1 GCA_026397755.1 Verrucomicrobiota bacterium | reverse complement strand
CTTCCCGTCACCATAAGTGCGGAAGTGACAATGCAACTCCTCTTTTCCATTGCTATCCTTGACCTGCCAGTGGCCTAGCAATCGTTTCATTGGGGCCAGTTGGCTGACAGGTTGACTTTTACCAAGGACCAGCTCCTTGTGCTGAACCAAGTCATCAAATGAAGACCGATTTGTTTTCTTAAAATTCCCTTCGCGAACTTGTTCAGTGAACGTGCCGTTCGTGGTGACGTTCATCCAGGTAACACGTATTTCGGTGTCGGAAAGGAATTCTTCCACCCCCGTACCAAACCCATGCGAGCCATTCGTCCCGGTCCCCATCGTCTGGTTGAGGAACCTTCCGTTCTTGGGGGTCTTCAACCTCTCGAAAACCTGACCGTTAGAACCAAACCCCAACGCTTGAAAATTCTCTCCACTCGGAGACAGGGCGGTCCAGCTAGCGTCGTTCCTCTTCACTTCAAGGCTATCGGGGTCAAGGTGCAGATTAACACTCCGCATCAAAGCGGTATTGGTGTCGATTCGATTCAGCATGTAGTGGAGTTGAGGTTTGCCCGCTCGATTTTTGAATTCTCGCTTCCAGACCCCCTCGTACCGGGATAAATCTTTAAGTGTGAACGTTTCTGCCGCCCAAGCTTGGCATGTACAAAGGGCGATGGCAGTCAGGATGGCCTGGATAGTCTTTTGCATGATTTGTTGGTGTTATGATGTTTTGACGCTGATCGAAAACGCCTTGACCGGCCAAACAGCCGCGAGGCCTCTCTCCACCCCATGCGTGAAACGTGGACGGAACGGATCATTTTATTTTAAAAATCTTTTCTCCCGTCATTTTGCGGGTGCCGTGGCTGCCCCGATCTGTGTCCACGCGGCGTGACTATCCCGTGGGTAAAGGGCCTGGAATGTAGCTGGGCGGTGCGGTCCGCGAGCCGATCGCGGAGGGAATGGCGGGAAGCCAGCAGTTAAACTTGAAGCGGTGCCGGGGGGCTCTTCAGGCCGACTGGACGCGGGATAGGGGTCGGGCAACGATTCTTAACAAAAAATTCGGGGATGATTGGGATCTGGAGGTTTGTCCCAGCTCAAGGGCTTGGATCCCTAGAAGTTGGCGGCCGCGCAATTTTCTTTCTGCTGTCTCAGCGGGCATCAGGTCGTGGATGCGAGGCTGGGTTCGGAGTGACCCCAGAGCAGCATCTCGGGGCATTCGCTGGTGGATCCTCTTCGGCGGACCAGAATTAACCTGTGACCAGTTGCTCAGCGCGACTTGTATACTCCCACTTGTATACTCCTCGCTGAAAACTGGGTCACCTGGAGTCCAAGCGTGTCCAAGGAGCAACGGTTAGAATACTTTAAAATGGGCCTGAAATGGCACTTTTGACCAAGAGGGAGGAAATCTGTCCAAAGGGGAGAAAACAATTTCGAGTTGTGTCCGCTTGGCAAAGGACCCCAGAGCCGAGAGCGTGGCTAATGGATGCGGACTGGATTGGATCGCTCACCTCTCAACCCAGAAAACTGACCGGAAAACTAACTGGTAAAGCGGCTGGTGGAGCGTGATAGAGACTTACCGAGGTTTGTTTATTTCCTCAGCAAATCTGCGATTTCAGTTCCGTTTATTGGGTTAAGTCGTCCAACCGCAGCCCTGGGTTCTGAAGAACAGGGTCGACTCGAGCGGGATGGCACCGTCGGGACCGCGGACCGACTCGGGCGATCACGGTTGCTGATTAGCAGGACCGTCTCGGTCTTGGACGGCCCGGTTGAAATCACGAATCTCGATGAGCAACCGTAGTTTGAGGTCTCGTTGAGGGTCGTTGTCCTTGAGTCCCGGCTCAGACAGCGCCATCAAGAGCCATCGGTAGGACCGCGAGAAGAATCCCTCTTTCCGATTTCGGCGCTCACTCTCTCCGATCAGGCCTGCCAGACGGCGGAGCCTGCTTTCAAGAGCCTGTTCACGGTCACTCTGGTAGGTTGTCTCCTTCCGCAAAGTAGCCATTAGCCGTGCCACTTCGGCCTCTTCTTGGAGTCGCTGCCGTCGACCGGTTTCCGGAAGACTGGAGGCCGTTGCATCAACGGGCTTTGGAATCGGGACTCGCTGCGGAACAACCGCCGGTCGGGATACACTGGGAACCCCGGCGGGTTTCAGCAAGCGGGCTGGCGGCGGCGAAATGGTCGGCGCCTTCGACTCTTCTGGAGCCAATTTCACTGGCATCGACTGGATCCGAGGCAAGGTCGGTGTTTCCACCACAGGGATCGGCACCGGATCGGGTTGCCGGACTGGATCGGGTTGCCGTTCTGATTTTGAAACAGGCTCTTTGGCAATGTCTGCCCGTTCCTGAGGCTCCGTCGGCTGAGCTTTTCTCAAGGCTCGAAACCACCCCCAGGCCACCGCCGCCGCCAAAGCGGCAATGCCCAGGACCCACAGCCAACCCCCAAAGAATCCACTCGACGGGGTGCGGTCGGCGGCAACCACGGGGGCCGACTGCGGCGATTCCGGTGACAGAGGCGGCGATGGTTCAAGCGCCGGAGCGGCGGACTCAACGAGGGCCGCAATTGAGGACCCCACCGTCGAAGGTACAATTTTCTCGGAAACTCCACCGCGGGTCAGCTCTCCAGGTGCTTTCCAAGTTAGCTCATTCTCAGTGTTCTGTGGCCGAAGGGCTTCCGCCTGAACGGGTTGAGCCAAGACTTCTACCCGATTGCTTCGGCCATTCAATGGCGTTCGAAACCTATCAGCCTGGGCCGCCCGGAAGGCTTCGTACTCCCGAATTTGCTCGGCGATGATCCGTCGGGCCTCGGCCAACGGGATCGCTAAGGCCATGCGTGCGTCGGGGATTTTCAGGACGGCACCGGCCGGCAGGCGATTGACATTACCGCCCCCGAACACTTCAGGGTTCCGTCGCAAAAGAGCCACGAGCATCTGGTCGAGCGAAACCTCCGCCGGCAAACGCAACACGGCGATCTCGCTCGCCGTATCGCCGGGCTGAACCTCAACTTCTTCACCGCGAGCGTCGCCGCTCACAGAGGAGTGGGCCTCGGCACTGCTGGAACGAACTGAAGCCTTGAGGACCTCGGTTGCGCTGGAACGAGTCTCTCGTGCGGGCGCAATCGCTGCAGATTGGCTCAACACGCTCGGCAACCAGAGGATCGCAGCGCACCAAAGAATCGCCCTGAAGGGAGAGCCCACCTTTCGATGGGATGCGTCGACAAACTGGTTCAGTGGCACCATGGCGGATGGCTCGCTTGCGGCAGAATGACTCCAACTCATTTTAGCCTCGGATTATTAGGTCCTCGCTTGTCGCACAACTGAAGCTCGACGACATACGGCACCCTGAACCCGGCTGCAGATGAATTGGATCGAAGACGGACGCTGCCCGAAGGATTTCGGTGAATCAAGGGCGTTGGGTTTGTTGACTCAATAGAAATCCCAGTAGGTGGTTGAAGTCGTCCGGCGGAAGCGCCTCGGCAAAATTGTCGGGCATCAGTGAAGTCTCCGATTCCCGGACTTCGCGAATTTCGTTGCGGGGGATTCGTTGCTCTTGGCCGCTGGCATTGATGTAAATGCGCTGCTCCCCCTCCTCTCGACGGAAGAGGCCGCTCACCAGATCCCCATTTTGCAAGGTCACGATGCTGTAGCGAAAAATCCGATCCACATTGCGGTTAGGATCAAGCACATCTTCGCACAGGCGCTCCAGGCCTCGATGTCCTGCGCCATCGAGCTGCGGGCCCACTAGGCCGCCCTGCCCTCCCATCGAATGGCAAGGCCTGCAATGAGTCTCAAAAATTCGAGCTCCAGCCTTCACGTCGGGGCTGGATTTTCGGAACGCCGCCTGCCGATTGGCCACCAATTCCAAGCGGCGTTTGGAGTCTGGATCTGCGGCAGTTCTCGACAGAAACCGATCCTTTTCATTCGGCCGAATGGCCAAGAGTCGCTCTTGAATGGACCGTTCGGACAACAGCGCCGCCGGAGCGCGCCCGTCGTCCACGGCCTGGAGCAAACTCTCGGATCCTTCGAGCGAGCCCCCCAGAGCGGCGGCGATGGGAATGGCGGAACCAAACGGGGCTTCGCGCAATACCTTCAATAAAATGGGAATCCCCGTCTTGGGCCGGAACCTCAGTACCGCTTGAGCCACCGTGGCCCGCTGATCCCGCGATACCGATGCCTCTCGCAGGAGTGACTCCGCCAGCGGTTCGGCTTCCGGGTCGGCGAGTTCGAACAAGGCTCGAACACTGGCCACGCGCACGGAGACGGAAGTTTCGCCTACCTCGGATTTGCCGGCCCGACGTCGGAGTACAGGAGCCGTATCGCGTATCCCCAGCCTCCCCGCCCACTCGATGGCAAAGAGGCTCTGATCGGGAGTCGATTGCGCGTCGCCCAAAAAGCCGCCCACCAAGTCGCCTCCCCACCGTTGCATCTCGGGTCCCAAAGCCAATCCTCGTTGGGCCATCCCGTGCTCCATCGCCAGAAACAGGGTGCGCTGCACCGCTCGATCGAGTGAGGCCGGGGTCCGAAATACGCCCACCAAGGCCTCCAAGTCGGCCGTCGCTCCGTGCCGAGCGCAGTGCTGCAACTGCTCCATGAAGCCGGGATCTGAGGGGCGCCGGTGCTTCAAGAATTCGAGAAGAAATCCCGCCGATTCTGAGGAGGGAATGGCCAGGCAGACATCAGCCACCGCGGCCTGGGCGACGGCATCACCCAGGGATGACTGGCGGAATCGCCGGAACACCGTTTCGTCGAGCAACTGGTCTCGCAGTGCCTTGCTGACTTGATACACGAGATGGGTGTCGGCTTCGGGGACAACGCGTCTCAGAGCCAGCAGCGGGGCGAGGTTGTCGAAGCTGGGGTGGCGAGCCAGCGCATCGGCCGCCGCACGCACCACGGGCGCCGACGGATCTCGGAGGGCTGCCCTCACGAGGCCGAGGTCCGGCTCCGGCCAAAGACGACGCTCCACAAGGACTCGAACAGCATGGAGTCGCAGCAAGGCTTCGGAATCCTTGGCGGCTCTTGCCAACTCGATAGGCCTCAGCAGGTTCCGCCGCTCCAAAATCCATAGGGCCCCGACTCGAAGCGACACCGGAGCAGCCCGAGACATCAGCGCGGTGCGCAATAGTCCCTCGATGGAGGCCTCCAACTCTTTCCGGTCGCAAAAGTGATTCAGCACGGCCAACCGGTGGGCAAAGCTCGGATCGGCGAGTCGTTGCACTTGTTCCGCCGGGGCGAGATTCCGAAAATCAGTATGCCTCCGCAGAATTGGGCGTCCGTCAGTGGCCTTGCGCACCACACGCCAAATCCGCCCGCTGCTGCGATCCCGTCCCGGATGCGACAGGGGCACCTCCACATGGGCGATGATCCGGTTATAGAAATCGGCGATGTACAGCGCCCCGTCAGGCCCAAACTGCACGTCCACCGGGCGAAACCAGGGGTCAGAAGTACTCACCAAATCGGGCATCTCGTGGGCGATGCGCGTGGAACCGCGATCCTCGATGCGGTCACGGTTCACCCGGCTGGTCACCACATTGCCCAAGAGAAAATTACCCTGAAACTCCGCGGGCCAAAGCGGTTCATCGCAGTAGTTGAGGCCGGCAATGGCTGTGGATCCATGGTTGTGCCACAGCATTTGCGGCGCGTAGCCCAGACCGTCGTGTGGTTTGCCGAACACGGGATAGAACCCGCCATGGATGACCTGATAAATGGGCATCGAGTGACAGTCGGAGGTGAAGAGGTTGCCCAAAGGATCAAAGCAGAGGCCGAAGACATTGGCTTGCCCATCACCCACCTTCTCAATCCGGGATCCATCGCCACGGAAGCGGAAGGTCGATCCTCGCATTTCCAGCAGGTGTCCGTCGGAGCCCTTCACGCGCGTCTGGTTGCCCACACCCTGACCGCCATAAAACCATCCGTCGAAGCCCCGTCGGAAGTTGTTGGCGAGGTTGTGGGTGTCGGTGACGCCGAAGGGACCGTAGAGCACCTCTCGGCGGTCGGCCCGCCCGTCGCCATCCGTGTCTTGAAGGCTGAGCACATTCGGGATGCTGAACACCACGGCCCCATCGCGGAACGGCGCCACGGCATCGGGCATGCTCAGGCCATCGGCAAACACGGTGTTACTGCGGGCCCGGCCGTCGGCCCCAAACTCCGACAGAATGCGAATCACGTCACTGGGCGCCTTGTTGGTGGCGCTCTCAATGGGATAGGCCCGCGTCTCGGCAATCCACAAACGCCCGGTCACATCGAAGCTCATGCTGACGGGCTTACCGATCTCCGGTTCGGACGCCACCAACTGAACCTCAAAGCCCTCCGGCACCACAAACGATCGCAACGCCTCCGCCGGACTCCGCCACGGAGTCGAACGCACCATCTCATCGAAGGAGGGCTCCGAAGCCAACACCGACAGCGCGGATACGACGGTCCAACGACACAACCAGAGAACCCGCCGCATCGGCACGAGTTTCAACGCCGCCTCCAAGACCGGTCTACGGGCAGGCTTCAGGAAAGCGGATGGGTTCATGGACTGCCGTGAGCAAACCCCGAAAAGCACAGGCTTGCAAACCCGGCGGACTGCGTTCGAAGCCGTTCCGGGCGTTACACCTTCTGTGCAATTGAGTGCCGGGTAACGGGTTGGTGTTGAATCGGCCAGTAACCTTGATAGCGTAGCACTCATGATCCCAAAAACCGTTTCTCGGCACCCCCGTATTCGCGGATCTGGATCCCTGGAACGGGCGGCCGCCTTCACATTGATCGAACTCCTGGTGGTGATCGCCATCATTGCCATTCTCGCCGGGATGCTCTTGCCGGCCCTGGCCAAATCGAAGACACGGGCCCAATCCATCCAATGCCTGAGCAACCAGAAGCAACTCACCTTGGCGTGGCAAATGTACACCGACGACCACTCCGACAACCTCGTCTGGAATGATCTCACCCCCGATGGGTCCGGTTGGGTTCGCGGCATCATGGATTATTCTGCGGGCAACACCCACAACACGAACCTCGCCAACCTCATCAACCCCAATTACGCCAAGCTGGCTCCCTACACGCAGTCGCCGGGCATCTACCGCTGCCCGGGCGATCGCAGCACGGTGACCATCGGTGGCCGGCGAATGCCTCGGGTACGCAGTCTATCGATGAGTCAGGCGATGAATTCCCGCGATGACTGGCTCAGCTACATCACCAAGGCCAAGTACGTGGTCTTTCGCAAGGGGAGCGACCTCAACCGCATGGGGGCGTCGCAGGCTTATGTGTTTATCGATGAGCACCCCGACAGCGTGAACTACGGGGATTTTGCCGTCTCAATGAACGACGGCGCGGCCCCCGGTTCCATCTACATCATCGATTACCCGGCCAGCAATCACGGCTCGTCAGGAGCGCTCAGTTTCGCCGACGGGCACGCCGAGGTCCACAGGTGGGTGGACCCGCGCACCGTGAAACCCATGCTCCTCAAGCCCATGACCCTGGTGGTGCAGTCGCCGGGAAATGCCGACATGCGTTACATGTCAGACCACGCCTCGGTCCGGTTGACCAATTAATCCACAGGCAGTCCATCCTGTCCGGCCACCTCTGCACTTGCCACACAGCGAGGGATTCAGCCGTACTGACTCCATGAAACCCTTTCTCAACGATCGCCGTGTTTGGGTCCTCCTTGTGTGGGTGTTCACGGTGTCCAGCGTTCAAGGCGATCTTCCCTCAACGCGTGAGGAGTTTCTGCGCATCGACCGGGTTTGGGATCTGGAACTGAATCTAACGCCCGAGGCCTGGGAAGCCATGGAACCCCGCCCAGGAACGATGAACCCGGAAGGATTCCGACCTGGCCGAGATCCGGGAGGACCAGGGCCTGAAAACCGAGATCCTGGAGCCAACCGGCCGCACCTCCCAGGTTCGGATCGCGAGGGTCCGCCTCCGCAAGGTCGCCCTGGCCCCTTCCAACACGGACCCGGAGGCATGCCTCCTCCTGGAGGGTTCGAGTTCCCCTGGGTCCTCGGCAAGGTGACGGTGGGCGGGGTCGCATTTACCAACGTCGGGGTGCGCTTCAAGGGCAACAGTTCGTTCAACGGATCCCGTGGCTCGCTCAAGCGTCCCTTCAAGCTAGACTTCGACCGCCACGTGCCCGGCAGGACTCTCGCGGGCCTCGAGGAACTCTTTCTCAACAACAACGCCAATGACCCCTCCCAACTGCGGGAATCGCTGGCCTATTCGGCCTTCGCCAAGGCTGGTGTCCCTGCTCCGCGAACCACTGGCTTGCGGGTCTGGCTGCGGCGCGGTGAGACACAACCGCGCCAGTATCTTGGACTTTACACCGGCGCCGAACCGGTCGAGGGGGATTTCCTCAAGCGTCATTTTGGTTCCAAACGCGGGCTCCTCACCAAGCCGGAGCGTGTCCGTGGTCTCGAATACCTGGGCGACCGATGGTCGGCCTATACCGCACGCTATGAAACTCGATCAACCGTCCGAACGGCCGATGCGCGCCGGTTCATGCACTTGCTCCGGGATTTAAATGAGTCCACCGACCCCACCTTCATTGAAACCATGAAACGCGAGGTAGACCTCGACGGTTTGCTGCGCTTCGTGGCGGTGAATGCTTGGCTGGCCAACTACGATTCCTTCCTCGGCAACGGTCATAACTACTACTTGTTCATGCCATCCGAAGGTCCGTTGCACTTCATCGCCTGGGATTTGAACGAGGCCTTCGGACGACATCCGATGGCGGGCTCGGCTCACGAGCAGTCGAGCTTTTCCATCCTGCACCCTGCGGTGGCCCCAAATGCGTTCCTCGAACGGTTCCTGAATCAACCCGAATGGCGCGACCGGTATCAAACCTTGGTCCGGTCCCTGGGCGAGGGCTCCGGAGCTTGCTCAACCCAAAGCCTGCTGGCCGATTTAGCCATCCTACGGAAGGCGCGCTCGGCGGCGCTGGCCGACGAACCTCGCGGAGGCTTTGGCGGAAGGCAGGGCGGAGGTCCCGGGCGCGAGGAGTTTCCTCCGGGCAACCGTCCACGACGACCTGATGAACAGCGCCTGGAATCGGGCCCGCCCCAGGGGGCCGCGGTTCGCCCGAACTCGCCGCCTGGGGAGTCCCCGGAACGTCGTCCGGGACCGAGGCTCGACAACACCCCGCTGGAAGACTGGATTCTGGAGCGGCATCGACAGGTGCAAACCGAACTGGATGGCCATCGGACAGCGCCAGCACCCCGGTTGCGTCTCGGCGGACCTGGACCCCGACCGCAGGGGCGGTTGAACGAGCCCGCCACCGGAGGTCCCGATCCACTTCCCCGACCCCGGCCGGATGGATCCCCAAGTCCGGGTCCGCGGGGCAACGATGGCGACCCGAGAAAACCGTAATCCGTTGTCTTCAGCGCGGCACTTTCAGCGAGGCGGCCTGGAAACGCTTCAGGTCTGCGTCGTTGGCCCTCACGGTCTGGCTCTGGATATAGGGCGGCATGCGACCAATGCGCATCGTGTCGGGTGAGACGAAACGCCACGACTCGGCATGGCCATCGGCGAAGCTCAGCGTGGCGGCACCCGCATGGCG
>JAPLUF010000395.1 GCA_026397755.1 Verrucomicrobiota bacterium | reverse complement strand
TGCAGCGGGTGCTCCAACGCCGCAAGGCTGAGCTGGAGCGCGATCTGGGTCGCGCCCGCGGAACTGACTGGGCCAATGTCCGTACCGATGTGGTCGGCCCGGGGACGGTGATTCACGTCACCGAAGTTGAGAGTGGCATCAAGGAGCGTCTCGAAATCCTGGGAGCCTGGGACGGGGATCCGGACAAGAACATCCTCAGCTACCTGACTCCCTTCGCGAAGATCTTCGTGGGACAACCCGTCGGAGCCGAGGTCGCCTTCAGGTCGGAGGGACAGTCCAAGAAGTACCGCATCGAAAGTATTGCGGCCTACGTGGTGGCCGCCTAGTTGGCCCGCAGTCGAGTCTCGTAGTTCATCGGGATGCCGGGTTTCGACCCAGGCATCCCCGGAATCATCATGGCCTCACATCCTTCCGAATCCTTTGAAGAGGACGATCCACTGTCGATGGAACCCGAGTGGACGGAGTTAACATGGTTTGTTGCTCATTGTCGGCCGCGGACGGAGAAGAAGCTGTCTGAATTCTGCCTAGAGCAGGGTTACGAACACCGGTTGCCCGTGTACCGCAGTGTGAAGACTTACGCGCGCAAACGCGTGGTTTTCGAGAAGCCGTTGTTTCCGGGCTACCTCTTCGCACGGGTGGAGAAGCGCCATCGCCAGATGCTGGTGCAAAATCGGTATGTGGCTAATGTGTTAAATATCCACGACCAGGCGGAGTTCGTGGGCCAACTCGACGACATCTACCGCGCACTCGATGCGCAGGTAGAAATTCGGGTTTGCCCCGAAATTAAAGCGGGCCTGCAGGTACGTATCAAATCGGGGCCGCTGCGGGGTATAGAGGCTTGGGTGGAAAGCCGCGCCAAGATGTCAGATGTTCACTTGCGGCTCGATTTTATCGGGCAGGCTGTTGTTGCAAAAATTCAGGCCGATGATCTCGAACTTATCTGAGCGCCCACCGCGGGCTCGTCCGCTGCCACCCCCCACGGCCCGTTCATCGGTGCTGGAGATTCTTCTTCAATGCAGTGAGCCGGGAGATTTTCTCGAGCATCGACTGGAGCGAATCCCGGGCCTGCAGGCGCTCTCCGAGGGCGACCGACGTCTGGCACAAGAGATTGCCTTCGGTGTGCTGCGCAACCGCTCGGCCTTAGACCACATAGTCGCCTCTCGCACCGATGGGCGACCTCAGCGTCCGGTCCTTCGGGGCATTCTGCAAATGGGGTTGTACCAACTGCTGTTCCTCGATCGGGTTCCCGATCATGCGGTGGTCAACGAGGCGGTTTTGTTGGCCCGTCAGCGCGGGTTCTCGGCGCAGAGTGGCTTTGTCAACGCGGTGCTGCGCGGGGTGGCCCGTGAAAAAGACGCCTGCCGCCGGGCCCTCTATGCGCTGCAGTTGAAGGATCCAGCCTTGGGTTGGTCTCATCCGGAGTGGTTGGTGCAGCGATGGGCTGGAGTCCTCAACAAGGCAGATCTTCAACGATTGCTGGCATGGAACAACTCCGCGCCGTCTACCTGTGCCCGGGTCAACCGACTCCGAACCACGTCGCAAGACCTACTGGCCCGGTGGAAGACCGAAGGGGTGGATGCGACTCCAATTCAGGTGGATTGGGCCGATCCCGACACCCTCTTCGCCCTCGGTCGCCATCCTTCCCTTGAAACCCTGGGTTCGTTCCGGGAGGGCGGTTTCTACGTCCAAGATCCTAGCACCTTGATGGCTGTGCACTTGCTCGATGCCCAGCCCGGTGAGCGTATTCTGGATTTGTGCTCGGCTCCGGGCGGCAAAACTCTGGCCATCGCCGAGCGTCTGAAGAACACCGGATGCATCGTGGCCCATGATGACCATGCCGGTCGGTTGGATCTGGTCCGTGAGAATGCCCTACGCCTCGGGGTTACCGGAATCGAGTTGCAGCCCAACCCGGAACTCGGCGGGCCTGAGGAGCGTTTCGATCGGGTCTTGGTGGATGCCCCGTGTTCCAACTCGGGAGTTCTTCGTCGGCGCCTGGAACTTCGCTGGCGCATTCAGCCCCAAGAGATCATCCGGTTGGCGGCTGAACAGCTTCAGTTGCTCCACCAGGCGGCCTTGCGCGTCCGCCCGGGCGGCGTCCTGGTGTACAGCACCTGCAGCTTGGAACCGGAGGAAAACGAGCAAGTGGTCGACGCATTCCTTCGGGATCACCCCGGATGGATCGAGTCGGCTCGGCGCAGCCTCCATCCGGTGCGGACACCGGTCGATGGGGCCTTTGCCGCGAAGTTTCTCAGGCCCAGCTGAACCATCAATCGCGTCTCCACCCTTAGCCCCCGACATCATGCTCCACGCCACCTTGAATTGTCCCGAGACCTGGTCTCCGTTCCTTCGATCCAGCCCGGTCTGGGGTGTGTGTCTCGATTGGTTGCGGACCCTGACTCCAGAGACCCCGCTGGGAACTTATGAGCTGGAGGGTCCTACGCTGCATGCGTCGGTTCAGGAGTACACCACCCAAGACCGTCAGATTTGCCGTTTTGAAAGCCACCGGGAGCACATCGACATCCAGTACACCATTGCTGGCATCGAGACGATTGACTGGATCCCGCGCGAGGCTCTAAGCCCGGATGGCCCCTTTGGCAACGACGTGCAGTTCTGGTTCCCAGCCAATGATTACACGCCCATCACCCAGGCAGAGGGTCGGTTTTCGATCTTTTTCCCCAGTGACGCCCACCGTCCGAAAGTGATCCATGGGCAACCGACTCTGATTCGCAAGGTGGTCATCAAGATTCCCATTCAACGGGTGGGCTGACCTTGAAGGGGACTCTGACCTCATCGACCCCGGTACACGCAGCGCGAGGTGCAGGTCTCGGCGATGACCAGTTCGCTCAAGAGTGGCAGGCGCGGCTTTAGTTCGTTCCAGAGCCATACGGCCAACCGCTCACTCGTGGGGTTTTCCAAGCCTGGGATTTCATTGAGGTAGTTGTGGTCGATCTGGTCATGGATCGGCTGGAAGGCTGCCTTGAGGTCGGCATAGTCCATGACCCATCCCGTGTCGTTTCCGACAGGACCCTCGATGGCGACCTCGATGCGCCAACTGTGCCCGTGGAGGCGGGCGCATTTGTGGTCCGTGGGCACGTTGGGCAGGCGGTGTGCTGCTTCGATCTGAAAGGTTTTTCGGAGTTCCATGAAGAGGGGGCTAAAAAGTGAGGGTTAGGTTTCGAGGTCGGTCCAAGTCACCAGGTCGCCCAAGGCGGGCCGGCCGTCGTGGCGCCAAGCCGCCGGGGGTTCTTGCATGCGGCCAATGGGACAAATGCGGCTCACGCCCCAATGGGCTAGCTGACGAGCTATCTCGGGCAAACGGTCATCGGGCGCTGCCACTGCGACGGTAGACACTTGATGGCGGAAGGGTTCGGCGAACCGGAGCACTTCGCTCCACTGTCGAACGGGTTTCAGTTCGATGAACCGGTGGAGGCAGGAGGGTTGAAAGCGGGCGTCG
>JAPLUF010000223.1 GCA_026397755.1 Verrucomicrobiota bacterium | reverse complement strand
GCCGAATCGGATTCAGCTGTCTTGTTTGACTGCTTTGGGACGACAGGTTCGCTTTAGGTTGTTCCCCACCCCGCCTCACGGCGACGCAGTTACCTTCAGCTACACGGTGCCATGCCAGCACCGTACTCGGTCTTTCACCGGTTAGTCGTTTCAGTATCATGTTCACACATGCCGTGCCCCGTTGGGGCACTCCGAACACCCACTCAACTACCCCACGTGGCACAACGCAGGCGGCAAAGCGGGACCTTGGCCGTAGCGCGCCTTGGAGGCGAACACCACACCCACTCGCGCGCAGCGCGAAAGCCCATCCTCCCTAGAGCCTCCTGAGCGCGCGGAGGCCAAGGTCCCGCGGAGCCCACACCCGAGACGCACCCTTCGAAGGCCTGTCCTACAGAGCTATGCGGCGATCCTTCAGAACGCCGCGGGATAGAGGCTGGTCAAGGGAGATGGAGCGGTTCAATCTATCCATTAATGATCCCCCGTACTCCGTCGAGGGCCAATGCGTGGCGGCATGCCACCGGCCGGTGGGCCGCTTGGGTTTACCTCGCGGTCGCCCTCTGCCACTGCAGCGCCCAGGCCGAATCTATCACTCTGCACACACGCTGGCGCACGGGATCTACCAACCTCTCGGCGGCCACCCCTCACGATGGTACCGTCACCTGGGATGCCGCCCGAACCGCCGTGGTGGTGTGCGATATGTGGGACCAGCACCATTGCCCCGATGCCACCGAGCGCGTGGGCGAGATGGCCCCGGCCATGAACGAGGTACTGCTGGCCGCCCGGGCCAAAGGCATGCTCATCCTCCACTGCCCGAGCGATACGCTGAAATTCTACCAGGATCACCCGGGCCGGAAACTCGCCCAATCGGCACCGCCGGTGAAGACCGCCATTCCCCTGCAAGGCTGGTGCTCGCGAGTGAGCGACTTAGAAGCCCCGCTCCCCATCGATGATTCCGACGGCGGCTGCGATGGATGCCCAGAATGCCCCGGCTACGGAGCCTGGACGCGCCAGCATCCGGCGCTAGAGATCCGCGACGGGGACGCCATCACCGATTCGGCCGAGGCCTTCTATCTCATGCGCCAACGCGGGATCACCAACGTCATCATCATGGGAGTGCACATTAATATGTGCGTTCTCGGCCGGCCCTTCGCCATCCGCCAAATGGTCCAACAGGGCCAGAATGTGGTGCTGATGCGCGACATGACCGACTCGATGTACAACCACCGCAAGGCCCCCTATGTGTCGCACTTTCGTGGCACCGAATTGGTGGTCGAGCACATCGAGCGCTTCTGGTGCCCGAGCATCACGCGGGCCGATTTCACCGGAAAGGCGCCCTTTCGCTTCGCGGGCAATGTGCAGAAGAAAATCGTTCTGCTCATCGGCGAGAACGAATACCAGACGTGGGAAACCCTGCCGGCCTTCGCCGCGGCCGAACTGTCGGGCCGGGGCTATGAGGTCAGCACCGTGATGGCCCCGCCCGTCGAGGGAGACCCCAATTTTGCCGACATCGAGCGCCTGCGCGACGCGGACCTCGTGGTGGTGAGCACCCGACGCCGAACCCCGCCCCAGCGACTCATCGACTTGCTCAAGGCGCATGTGGCCGCGGGCAAGCCAGTCGTGGCCCTTCGAACGGCCAGTCACGGATTCGATGCCACACCCAAAGCACCCGGATATGCCGCTTGGCCCACGTTCGATATCGACGTGCTGGGCATGAAATACGGCGGGCACTACAACAACAAACCCCCTCAAAGCCCACGCACGCTCATCGAAGGAATTGGGGACCAAGCAGGCCACATCGTGATGACCGGCGTCACCACCGCGCGGCAAGTCACCACCTCGCACCTTTACAAGCAGTCACAGCCCGCCGACACCGTCGTTCCCCTCATGCAAGGTCGAGTGGAGGGGCAAACCACTCTGGAGCCCGTGGCGTGGATTAATACCGCGCACCAACGGAGAGTTTTTTCTACCTCCCTGGGCAACCCGGATGACTTCGAGACGGCCTCCTTTCGCCGACTGCTGCTGAACGGAATCCTCTGGTGCCTGCGAGACCCCGTGCCGCCGGCTGAGGCTGCGATCTCGGGGAAACCCCCGGTGCTGGCTCCGAAAGAGACCACAGCAATCCCGCCCTCAAAACCGGCCAATCCCACCTCCACCAACACCGCTGCTAAACCGGTGGCAACCCCGGCCCCCGCAGCGCCGGATCTGCCTCAAGAAGCCACTGCTAATCCTCTCAGCCCAGAAGCTTCGCTGTCGCGGTTTCGAGTGGCCGACGACCTGGAATGGGAGCAGTTGCTCACCGAGCCCCAAATCGCCCAGCCCGTGTTCCTGAATTTCGACGAGCGCGGACGGATGTGGGTGGTGGAGTACCGCCAGTATCCCTCGCCCGCGGGCCTGACGCGCATTAGTCACGATAGTGTGTGGCGCTCGGTCTATGACAAAGTGCCGCCGCCGCCGCCCAAACATTTCCCGGGCAAGGATCGCATTAGTATCCATGAAGACACCGATGGCGACGGGCGCTTGGACCGTCATACGGTGTTTGT
This sequence comes from Verrucomicrobiota bacterium, assembly GCA_026397755.1. Lineage (GTDB taxonomy): Bacteria > Verrucomicrobiota > Verrucomicrobiia > Limisphaerales > UBA9464 > SXXZ01. The sequence goes on along the minus strand of JAPLUF010000223.1, from coordinate 3,899 downwards.
CGATGGGCTCAACATTGTGAGCGCGGTCGAGCACGGCCGCGGTGGGGTCTGGGTGCTCAATCCCCCCTACTTACTCTTCTACCGCGACGCCAACCAAGACGATAGACCCGACGGCGATCCGGAGGTCCGGCTCTCGGGCTTCGGTTTGGAAGACACGCACAGTGTCGCCAATTCGCTGCGCTGGGGTCCTGACGGGTGGCTGTATGGAGCCCAAGGCAGCACAGTGACCGCCAACATCTGGGTCCATGGGGTCGACGGTAAGCCCCTCAATGCCAAAGCCTTCTATTCGCAGGGCCAAAACATTTGGCGCTATCATCCTGAGCGACGCGTGTACGAGGTGTTCTCAGAAGGCGGCGGCAATGCCTTCGGCTGCGAGATCGACAACCGCGGGCGAATCTTCTCCGGCCACAATGGTGGAGACACGCGGGGCTTCCACTACCAGCAGGGCGCCTATTTGCAAAAGGGCTTCGAGAAACACGGGCCGCTCTCCAACCCCTATGCCTTCGGGTACTTCCCGGCAATGGCCCACGACCGCATCCCGCGGTTCACCCACAATTTTCTGATCTATGATCACGGTGCTTTGCCGTCTCGATATAACGGTCAGCTCTTCGGCGTGGAACCGCTCCAAGGGCGGATCGTTCTGAGCGAATTCCTGTCCGAAAAATCCACCTTCAAAACCCATGATCTCGGGCATCCGGTTACCAGCGACGACCGGTGGTTCCGGCCGGTGGATATTAAGGTCGGGCCCGATGGCGCGATTTACGTCTGTGACTGGTACGACCAGCAGGTGAATCACTTCCGCAACCATGAGGGCAAGATGGATGCGGCCAACGGACGGGTCTACCGGCTGAAGGCGCGAGGTGCGTCTGCAATGCGGATCAACAATATGGGTAAGGCTAGCTCCGCGGATCTCGTCGAAGCGCTCAAGCACCCAAACCGCTGGACTCGCCAAACAGCACTGCGGGTCTTGGCAGATCGGAACGAGGCGGGGCTGATCCCGGGCCTAACCCAGACGCTCTTTCAAAGTCGTGGTCAACTCGCCCTCGAGACGCTCTGGGCCTTAAACCTCAGCGGGGGTTGGAATGAGGCCCTGGTCCAACGCGCATTGACTCATCCAGAAGACGCCGTGCGGGAATGGGCGGTTCGCCTGACAGGAGACCTTCGTTCTGTGTCCGAGGCAGTGGCCGGAACCTTGAGCCGCATGGCCGTTCAAGAACCCGATCTCGGTGTGCGCAATCAACTGGCGTGCACGGCTCGACGACTGCCGGCCTCCGCAGGCTTGCCCATCGTCCTCGCCTTGGCCGGCCGATCCGAAGACGACACCGACCCACGACAACCGCTGCTCGTGTGGTGGGCCCTCGAGACCGCCGCGGAAAAGGATCCCACCGCAGTGCTGGGCTTGTGGCAGAACGAGGCCTTCTGGCGGCATCCGTTGGTCGAACACCACCTCATCGAGCGGATGTCGCGCCGATGGGCTCAAGCAGGAACCCAGCGCGACCTCTTGAACTGCGCCCGGCTCTTCGAACTCTCACCGAGTCGGGCCCACAGCCATCGCTTGGCCTCCGGCATGGAACAAGCGGCCAAGGGGCGAGCATTGTCGGGCTTGCCCGAGGCGCTGCGCCGGGCTATGGCTCGCCATGGTGTCGGTTCGGCCGCCTTTGCGCTGCGTCAGGGCGATCCGGCCGCCATCGCCGAAGCGCTGAAAACCGTCGCCGACGAGACGGCCCCGCGGGCGGAGCGAATGGAGTTCTTGGCGGTGCTGGCCGAAGTGCGGGTTCCCGGGGCCGTGCCGGCCCTGAGCAAAGCGTGTCGCGGAATCGTGAAAGATGATGCGCTGCGACAGGCCGCCTTGACCGCGTTGGCGGCCTATGATGATCCGTCCATCGCCCCGGTGGTTTTAAGTGTGTATCCCGCCCTGGGCCCGTTGTCGCTGCCCACAGCTCAGGCCCTCTTGGCCAGCCGACCGGCTTGGTCACAGGCCTATGTCCAGGCCATCGCCCGAAAGTCCTCCGGCTGGGCAGCACCGCCGATCCCGCCCCTGAGTGTTCCGGCGAGCATCGTCCGCAAAATCAAACAGCACCGGAACGACGCATTGCAGGCACTGGCCGAAGTCGTTTGGCCGCAAACCGGCAAGTCCACGAGTGCCGAACTCGAGGGCCAGATCCGCGAGCGGGCCGCCTGGATCCGTGAGAGCGCCGGAGACCCGTATGCGGGGCGATCGCTCTTCCAGACAAGTTGCAGTGGTTGCCATCGGCTCTTTGCGCAAGGCGGCGAGGTAGGGCCCGACCTGACGGTCCACGACCGCACCGACATCGAGTCGTTGCTGCTAGCAATCCTCAATCCGAGTGCCGAAATCCGAGAAGGGTATGAGAACCACACGGTCGAGACCCGGGATGGCCGTTCGCTCGCGGGATTCTTGGTGGAGCAGAATCCGCAGTCCATCGTGCTGCGGGGTTTGGACAATCAGAACGTGGTACTGGCCCGCAGCGAAATTGCCGAACTGAACCCAGCGGGATTATCGCTGATGGCCGAGGGCCTGCTCGACGGTTGGAAATCTCAGCAAGTGCGCGATCTCTTCGCCTATCTCCGAAGCACCCAACCGTTGGTCGGTGAGCCACCCCAGACCAAGAAGTCCCAACCGTGAGCATCTGACCCTTTAAGTCACTAAACCCACCACCACCCAGACCAAACCCCATGAACCCTACGCCCTGTTCCCGACGACCGGTCGAAACCGGATTCACGCTCATCGAGCTGCTGGTAGTCATCGCCATCATTGCGATCCTCGCCGGCATGTTATTGCCCGCGCTGGCCAAAGCTAAATCGAAGGCCAATGGCAGCTATTGCCTCAACAACCTGCGTCAGATCGGATTCGGTGTAGCGATGTATTCGGGCGACAATGGCGAGCGGTTTCCCCGATCCAAGAATTGGGGCAAGGTCTGGGGTAACTCCTTCCAAATCGGCGACAAGTATCACTACGAACTGCTAGAGCCGTATGTGGGCAAGAACAGCGGCACCAACCGAGGAAGCGCGGTGGTCACGGTTCAAAGCAAAAACACCCCGCCCTCACCCAGCACTTACGCCTGCCCAGTGGGTCTGCGCGGCAAGGATCCCGCTTTGAGCGGCGACAACTACCGCAACTGGCTGCGCGACAACGATTGGATCACCTATCCGTGGAACCACATCTTCCTGAAAAAAGATCAGTCTAGCTATGACGTCGATCGCCCGGTGAGCGGGCGCATGACCTCCTCGGTGGCCTCGACTTCCACCGCGGTTCTACTTTGGGAGATGCCCTACTGGACACCCGCCTACGCACCGCACAATGGGTCCATCCAATTAGTCTTCGCCGATTCCCACGCCGCCCCGGAGAAGCGCAATCCCAAGGAGCAAGACTGGTGGGCCTATCACAGCCGCCGCGGGTGGGACGACAACGACCCGACCGGCATCGCGTTTAGGAACCAGTAATCCCTTGGCCGGTGCAGATGCCGTCGCGGCCACATCGCCTCGATCTATCCGACGCGCATCGGTGAACCCACTTCCGTGTCATTGTGAGAGCCATTTAGCCCGAATGACCTAGCCCCTTTGGGGGCAGCAGCGGGACCGAGCCGGAGCCATCATTGGAGGCGATCACCCAAACCCCTCTCGCGCAGCGCGAAAGCGACTTCCTCCCCCGAGCCTCCCTGCGAGCGCAGGCTCGATCCCGCGGAGCCACCACCCGCCCACTCACCCAAAAACCTCTCCCTTTGCAGCCTGTCTCCAATAATTAAAAATAAGCAAGAGTGTCCCCTTTTGTGTAAATAGGTGGGACTGATAGGCATTAAGTGCCTCGCGCTCAGGGCCCCCTCTCGGTAAGGCGTCGTCGTCGGAAATCAAAGACAACGACAACAACCTAAACCGAAAGG
>JAPLUF010000159.1 GCA_026397755.1 Verrucomicrobiota bacterium | reverse complement strand
TCCGCCCCGAGGAGTTCCATGGCCATGGAAGCCACCTCGCAAAACTCGATGGGAGCCTCCCGATAGAGGGGCAAATCCTGCTCCCGACAGGCCAGTGCATGAAAGGCATGACCGGCCTCATGGAGCATGGTCTCCAAATCGCGCTGAAGGCCCACCGAGTTCATGAAAATAAAGGGCAAACGCGCCTCGCTCAGCGTGTATTGGTAGCCACCCGGGGCCTTGCCTTTGCGGTTGTCCAAATCGAGCAAGCGCTTCTCCCGCATCCCACGGAATCCGGCCGCCAACTCAGGGTTCATGCGGTCGAAAACACTCTGAACCCCGGTCTCCATCTCCGCTGAGGTGGAAAAGGGCTTCAGCGGAGGACGGTTCAAGGGATCCACTTGCGTGTCCCACGGTCGCAAGCGCTCCACCCCGAGCTTGTGGCAACGCTCCGATTGCAACCGCCGGAAGATGGGCATGACCTCCGATTCAATGGCGTCGTGAAACTTGCGGCAATCCTCCGGCCCGTAGTCGAAGCGTCCGCGCATCCGGTAGGCATAGGCCACGTAGTCCGGGAACCCGGCATTGAGGGCGATCTGGTGACGGATGCGGATCAACTCATCCAGGAACGCATCAAAACGATCGGCCTCCTGGACTCGGCGACCGGCCACCGATTTCCAGGCCTCTTCACGCACGGCTCGATCGGGGTCTTCCTGGAAGCGACCCATGGCCACGAGCGTCTTCTCCTCGCCCCGAAATTCTACCGTCAGGCTGCCGCTGAGCTTGTTGTATTCGTTGCCCACCTTGGCGTCTTCGGTCTCAAGAGGAATATTTTGCGGACGGTACAATTCGGACTGAAGGGCCGTCGCCCGATCAAAGACCTCATACTTTGCCCGAGGCAACTGAGACCGAAGCGGGTGCTTCAGGAACAACTCGGCCATGGTAAACTGGCGCGGCTTGAGCGCCGGATCCATCACCTCCACGAAATACAGGTAGGCCTTCTCAGCCTCGGCATTGTCGGTGTGGCAGGTCTTGGCGATGTACCGACGGGCCCGTTCTTCATCGAGAGCGGCGGCCAATTCACCGGCATCCAACAACCACCGTTCCAACTCGGCCACAGTGGCGCAACCAGCCGCTCGGGCTTCGAGTTGATCAAAGAATGGAGCCACAGCCTCCCAATCCCCCAAAGCCAAGATTGCCGGCACAAAGCGTCGAGGGCGATAGGGCGGCAATTCTCCAAAGGGCAAAAGACTCATGCTGACAAACCATGGAAACCAACTCCCTGTTTCGCAAGACTTGCAGGAACTGGATTTTCAGCGTGCGCGTTGGCACAGAACTTTCTAGCCTAACTGCATGCTTATCTGGGTCGTAGCAATCGCTTTAGTGGGCGGGTTTGGCCTGTTGGGCCATCAGGCCGGCGCCATTCGTTGGGGCATCGGCTTCATTGGCGCTGCGCTGGCCTTGATGCTGGCAGGCGTTGTCAGTGGACTGGTGGGCGCCGGACTCGCCTTAATGGGGGTCAAGGACTTCATCGACCTCACACTCCTGCCCGGGGTGATTGTCTTCAGCCTCTTGACCCTCATCTTCTTGGTGATCGGAGTGGCGGCGCACCGACCGGTGGAACTCTACTTCAAATACCGCACCGATGAGCAGACGCGGGCTGCCTTCGAACGAATGAACCAAGCCATCGGACTCTTCGTGGGACTCATTTCCGGCATCTGCATTTTCTTTAGCGTAGGCAACTTCGTCTACCGACAAGGCTACCTGATCACCCAAGTCACCAGCGACACCGGCGAGGCCACCCCGGTGCGCTACATCGCCCAGTTGCGATCCGAAATGGAATCCACCGGTTGGGCCCGCACCTTTGCTGCGATGGACAATTCGCCGGCCAAGTACTACGAGGTCTCGGACATTCTCGGGATCCTGCACGCTAACCCGCTCGTCCAGGGCCGCGCTGAAAATTACCCTCCTTTTCTGGCACTCGGCACCCAGCAAGAATTTGCAGAAATCGGTTCCGATGCCGAATTCCTCAAGCTAATCCAAAGCAAGCCCGCCTTGACCGCCATGGTCAACCACCCGAAGGCGACGGCGGTGATGTTCAGCCCCACCCTGCGGGAAACCTTCGCCAAGGTGGACCTGAAGGACTTCCGCAAGTACCTCGAAACTGGGATTTCGCCCCGCTATGAAGACGAGAAGATCCTTGGCCGCTGGCGGATGGATCCCGGCACGGTCTTCACCCAACTCAAGCGCGAACGGCTCAACTTGAGCCCCGCGGAGATGCGGAGCATTCGCGCGGCATTGGGGTCGATTCTCTCAGGAGCCACTCTGGTGGCTTATACGGACGGCCGTTTTTCCATCAAGATCGCCCCTCCGGCGGCCCCGGTTGTCGCGGCCAACCCTGAGGGCGGCGATCCGGCCGCTCCCAATCCGACCACCACCCAAAACGCCTACATGGCCCGCTATGGTCTGCGCCCCTCGTCAGCCGGAACCCCGGCTGTGCAAATAGCCCAACCCAGAGCGGCCAAGGTGGCCAAGCTGCCGCCTGGCATCGATTTCATCCAGGGACTGAAGTCCTTCGATGGCAGTTGGACTCGGACCGACGGCCGCTATTTGCTGGGGACAGAACTTCAAGGTTCCAAGCAATCGCTCGACGCATTGGTTAATGAAACGGGACGCCTGACTTGGACCTTCGGCAGCGGAAACCAGAAGTTCACGGTCTTCTTCGTCCGCACGAGCTAATCCACGGCTCGAGTCGCCGAATTCGGGACTTTGTACACTTGGTTTTTCGAAGACAAGCAGGGGGCCAGAAAACTCCCGCTCAGCCCTGTGCAACTCTTCGGCCGCAACCTGTTTCAAGAGACAACAGCCGGCCACTGCATCGCAGGCCCTCCTGAAAGCCAACGAGGACTATCGGGGACTGTTGCCGAAACGAACCCGGTAAGCGTCGGAACCACCCCCTGAGGCCCCCGGCAACTGAAACAAACCGTAAGGCAAAGGGTTGGTTGACGACAATTCGGGCGAAGAACCCGACATCGAAACCGTCACGGGGTGAAATTGAACGCTTCGGGGGTCAACTAATTCGGGCATCGATCTGGCCAACATCACTGCGGAAGCCGCCGGAGAAACCGCTGATGGATTTCCAAAGCTGGCGGCCTGTAGCGGTAAATTGCCAGACATCCCTTCTGAATTTGTCAGACGGGAAGCCCAGTAGAGCCCACCCACCATGGCTACCAACATCGACAAACCGATGGCGGTATTCCACCCCCCTACAGACCAGAGACCGGGTTCCGTGATCGGGCCGTTGGAGGATTGCGATCCGCGAGAAAACCAGCGACGCCATTTGGGGATGGCTCGTTCCGATTCTAGGGCACGAATACGATCCAACACCGTGTCCGAGAACTCGTTGAAATAACCCGGAGGCGGTGTTTCGTGACGCTTCAAACGGAGCAACTGTTGCAGTCTCTTGGAGGGTTCGTCGTCGATCATAGCCTGCGTTGAATCGGAAATTTGGTTATTTCATCCAATCCGCCAACGATCCTTGGAGCTGTTGGTGAGCGTAGAAAAGCCTCGAACGAACCGTGCCTGGGTTCACACCGAGAATCTTGGCAATCTGATCGTGGGGCAACCCTTGGATATCGTGCAGTGTCACCACGGATCGATGATCGTCTGACAGCTTAAGAATGGCTTCGTTCAACCGACGCTGAAGTTCTGCAAGATTGGCTTCACGCCGAGGAGTCTTGTCCGAGACCAGGGCCACCAAGTCGGGATGGTTCTCTGGCTGGAGATCCAAATCATTGAGACTGAGATGCGGGGTACGATTCCGGCGGAGCTTGAGGTGGTTGAGGCAGGTGTTGACCGCTATCCGGTAAATCCAGGTATAGAAACTGGAGTTGCCCTTGAAACTCTTGAGGGCCTGCCACGCCTTCACGAACGTGTCCTGAGCCAGGTCATTTGCGTCCTCATGATGGGAGGTCATGTGGTAACAAAGCCCGTAGATCCGCTCTTGGAATTGATGAACCAGTTGGTCGTAGGCCGCGAGATCACCTGCTTGAGCACGACGAACACAATGACCGACCTCGGACGCATCTTCGGCGTTCGGGGCAGTTCGGGCCAATACGGTCGACTCGGTCGACTCGGTCGACTCGGCGATTGGATCCATCAATACTGCGACACTCACGGCTCATGAGCCGGCGAGCAAGTCGGTTTGTCGCGCCAGAAAACGGCTGAGCGCATACAAAGCTTCGACCTGCGGTCCGGACTTGAGAGTCGACAACGCAGCATCCGAATCGTTCAAAATCTTTCCGATCACCTCCCGAGATCGTTCCAAGGCTTGATGCTGTTCTAGGAGGTCTCGCACCTGCGGAAAATAGTCGGGCCGCCAATCCTCTAGCCACCCAATGAGTTTTTCACGTTCTGCTGGCTTCGCATGATCCAGACCCATGATGAGCGGAAGGGTCACCTTACCGCTGGCAAGGTCGGTGCCCAGAGATTTGCCGGCGGAGGATTCAGCACCGTAGAGATCGAGGCAGTCGTCGTAGATCTGGTAAGCGGTCCCCAAAGACATCCCGTAGCTTCGCAGTGCGGCGATTTCTTCGGGGGTGCCCCCAGAGAGGCGAGCCCCGAGATCGCAAGACAGCGCGAACAATTCGGCCGTCTTCATTTCGATCACCTTGAAGTAATCCGAGCGCTCGACCGCCCAGCGACGACGACGGTGGCTTTGAAGAATTTCGCCCGCGCACACTCGACCACTGGAGGAAGCTACCAACCGCGATACCTCGGCGCTGGGGAGTCCGGCCGCCAGTTTGAGTGCATGAGCAAACAAACAATCCCCCAAGAGAACTGCGACCTGATTGCCCCACTTGGCGGCAAGGGTCGCTTTGCGACGACGTATACTCGCCTCATCCATGATGTCGTCGTGGACCAAGGTGGCCAAATGGATCATTTCGATGATCACGGCCACGGCCACCGAATCGTCGGTGAGTGAACCCACGGTTCCGCCCGCCAAGGCTACGAGGGTTGGACGCAATTGCTTGCCTTGGTTTTCCAACGCGTAGCGGGCGTACACGGCGATCTCCGAATCGAACTCGTCGACCTGAGCCTCCATCAGGGCCGATACCCGGCCCAGAAATTCCCGAGCTGGGGCGATCACAGGCTCCCAATCGGCAACCGAAATTGCCTCGGGGACCCCAGCCTGCGTCTCAAGTGCGACCAACATCGTTGGAAACACTATGGGCGCACATCGACAGGGGTCAAACTCCGCATCGGGCAGACATCGTGCATCGGATCCGAATCCGACCCTCATCCGGGCGACTTGGAAGCGGGTTTTTGCGGCATTTTCAGACACTCATCCCAACTGGTTGGAATTTTGGATTGCCCCGCCCCGGCCAAAGGCGTTCAACAGAAGAAGATGTCCGCCTACGATCAATTCGTCTCTGTCGCCCGTAACCAGTTCGACCGTGTCGCCGATACTCAACGGACGCCCATCACGACCGCCGGTGACTGGCTAGCGGACTCCTTGGCTGCCAAGGGTTTTCTGTACGCCTTCGGCACGGGTCATTCCCACATGGTCGCTGAGGAAATCTTTTACCGCGCCGGCCATCTGGCCAGGGCTGTTCCGATCCTGGAGGAAACCCTAATGATGCACCTCAACGCCACCGAGGCGACCTATCTGGAGCGGGAGCAAGGGCGAGCCAAGACCATCCTCGATCAGTACCCCGTCGCCCCCGGTGATTTGTTGGTCGTGGCCTCCAACGGAGGGCGCAATGCGGTTCCGATCGAAATGGTGCTGGAAGCCAAGTCCCGCGGTCTGAAGACCGTGGCCATTACCAATATGGATCAGACCCACCGCTGGCCTTCGCGACACCCTTCCGGAAAACGCCTGGCGGACGTCGCGGACCTGGTGATCGACAATTGCGGGGTCGATGGCGATGCCGCTATGGGCATCGAAGGCTTCCCTCACCGTATCGGCCCTCCTTCAACCATCACCGGCATCCTCATCATCAACCTCATCGTGGTTCACGCGATTGAGCAGTTGGTCCGGCGGGGCGTGGAACCGGAGATTTACATTAGCAGCAACACCCAGGGAGACGACCACAACGATCGTTTGTTGAAGAAGTACAAGGCCCACATTCGTCATCTTTGAGACAGCCATCCGCGATCCTGAAACCGATGATCCCCACCAGCACCTCGTTGAAGCCATGAACCTCCGGTCTCTTCTCGTCCTCTCTTCCACTCTCACCCTGTGCCTGTCGGCGGCCTCGACGGCGGACTGGCCCCAGTGGCGAGGCCCCAACCAGGATGGCTCGATCCGCATGAGTGGCCTACCGAGCACCCTAAGCCCGGCCAATTTGCGATGGAGCACCCCCTTGCCGGGGAAGGCCGGTTCCACTCCTGTGGTCAGCGGCAATCGGGTTTTTCTCACCTCGCCCGACGAACAGAAGAACCTGCAACTCATTTGTCTGGATCGAACCTCGGGCAAAGTTCTCTGGAGCCGAAATGTCGGCCTGGGCGACAAGGAAGTGGGCCGCAACAACACCTGCGCCCCCTCTCCCATTACCGATGGAAAACGGGTTTACGCGCTCTTCGGCACGGGCGACTTCGCGGCCTTCGATTTGGAGGGCAAACCGCTCTGGTCGCGGAACCTTGGCAAAGACTTTGGAAGCTTCGGTTTAATGTGGATCTATGGGGCTAGCCCCTTGCTCTTCGACGGACGGCTTTACCTGCCGGTGTTGCAACGCAAGGAAGTACCGCCCGACTACCCCCGCTTCGATGGCAAGCCTGAGCGGGATTCATTCCTGCTGTGCATCGATCCCAAGACAGGCAAAGACCTTTGGAAAACTCTTCGATCCACGGATTCCACCAAAGAAAGCAGTGAATCCTACGCCACACCGGTGCCCTTCCAAGGGCCGAACGGAACCGAGTTAATTGTCGTCGGTGGAGACCACGTTAGCGGGCACCGGCCCAAGGACGGTTCCGAGATCTGGCGTGCCCGCCTCTATGAGAAACGCGATGACTGGTATCGCATCGTCACCTCCCCGGTGATCGCCGGCGGATACATTCTCGCTTCGGGGCCCAAGGGCCAACCCGTGGTGGCGTTCAAACCGGGCGGCAAAGGAGATGTAACCACCACCCATCGCGCCTGGGATTTCAAGGAAGCCCCCACCGACTGGAGCACCCCTTGTGTGCTCGATGGGCACCTGTTCGTCCTCGACGGACAAAAGAGGATCGTTAGTAAGCTCGATCCGGCCAACGGCCAGAAAATCTGGTCAGGCAAAATTCCGGGCAACGGCCCCATTTGGGGTTCCTTGTCGGCAGCCGACAGCAAACTTTATTGCCATGACGAAGC
>JAPLUF010000357.1 GCA_026397755.1 Verrucomicrobiota bacterium | reverse complement strand
GAAGCTCATGGGAATCCCCGGAATGATCCTCGCTCCAGTGATTCTCCACTTCGTGAAGGTGGAGGTCTCCCGCAACAAATTTATACCCCATACCCCTCCCGCATTCTGAAGGGCGGGTGCCGAGGCGTCGGTCGGTACTCGGGATCTCCGCTAGAACGATGGAGTTGGATGAGTCGTTCTGACTTAGTGGATTTTGCGAAGAACCTGATCGGCTCCGAGTTGAACCACGTGGGGATTGCGGTCCTCCTCAAAGCAAACGGGGATATCGCCGGCCAATTCTAGTTGGGCCAGCAGCCGGCGTCCGTTGCGAGCGCACCGTGCGGCCTCGGGCAGCCGGGGTTGGTGTCCTCGGTACAAATCCCAGGCAATTTGGGATGAATCGTCGAGAGACCACGTCTGGGGCTCGCTCGTTTCCTTCAGCAGTCGGTCGACAAGGGCTCCAGCTCCCAATGTGTCCTCGAACGACGCGTTCTCTAGGGTGCCGGAACAAATCAACCAGAGGCACTCGGACTGCGAGGCTACTAGGTGCCGAGCCATCGCTGATAGGTTGCCGAAGGACGCGATGAAGACGGCCCGAGCCAGGCGGCATGCCTCAAGGGCGCGCGTGCCGTTGGTGGTAGTCATGATGATTTCACGGCCTTCCACACGGTTTCGGCTGAATTCGCGCGGTGAATTTCCTAAGTCGAAATCTATTCCGCCGGTTTGGTTGGCGCGGATGCGCAGCCCATCCCGCTCTCCGGCCAGCAACGCCTGCGGATGACACCCGCGAAGGGCAATGGCTTCGGCGATTTCCCGGGCTGGCCGGATGCCTGTAGCCCCGTTGCTCAAGGCTTCAAGCATGGTGGAGGTGGCTCTCAGCACGTCAAAGACGACGCAGGTCACGGTCGAAAGATCCTGGCGGGCGATGGCCTCGTACTCAGTCGGCGAGAAGAGCACCCGCACCGAGGGAGCGAATCGGGCGGCGGCAACGGGTGGGTGGCTCACGGTTTGCCGAAGCAGTGGAGGGCCTTGGCGGTCCGAACAAAGAGATGCCCGTGATTCAAGGCGACGCTGCCTTTGCAGGGGGCCTCGCCGGTGAAGGCATGGCTGGAGAGCACCTCGAACGCCTTGCCGGCGCTCAAAGCGAACACAGTGCCCGCTTCGTCATGGCAATAGAGTTTGCCGTCGGCAGCCGACAGGGAACCCCAGATGGGGCCGTTACCAGGAATTTTGCCTGACCAGATTTTCTGGCCGTTGGCGGGATCGAGTTTACTGACAATTCTCTTTTGTCCGTCGAGGACGAACAGGTGCCCCTCGAGCACGCAGGGGGTGCTCCAGTCGGTCGGAGCTTCCTTGAAATCCCAGGCGCGATGGGTGGTGGTTACATCTCCCTTGCCGCCCGGTTTGAATGCCACCACGGGTTGGCCCTTGGGCCCCGAGGCAAGGATGTATCCACCGGCGATCACCGGGGAGGTGACGATGCGATACCAGTCATCGCGTTTCTCGTAGAGACGGGCACGCCAGATCTCGGAACCGTCTTTGGGGCGGTGACCGCTGACATGGTCTCCACCGACGACGATCAACTCGGTTCCGTTCGGCCCTTGGAACGGCACCGGTGTGGCGTAGGATTCACTGCTTTC
>JAPLUF010000368.1 GCA_026397755.1 Verrucomicrobiota bacterium | reverse complement strand
GGCTCACCGGTGAAGCGGTGCCTTGCAGGCAAGGCGCGGTCCCGCGGAGCCAGCCCCGGGAATGCAGCCCAAACATCCATCGACCACAGGAAGGCACGAACCGGAGCCTAGGACGGTTTGCCTTGGCCACAGCATCGACGAAGCTCAGCGTTGCCACTGATGACAGACCTCAGGCTCATCCAAAACGGTCCGGGAATAGCAATGGTGGGTCATTATTATCCAAGTCTGGCGACTTGGCTTTGTTGGCCCACTTTACTGTGCCTGTTGGCTGGCTGGCTGCCGATTTTGTCGGCTCCGGTCGAGGTTGTTCCGGGCAAGGACCGCACCTTCCGGGCTGGAGTCACCTATCTGGTCGGAGGACCGGTCCGATTGGAAGGTTCCGTGCGCTTCGAAGCCGGCTGCGTGCTGAAGTTCCTGCCGGGGCGTGCGGCGGGGTTGGAGTTGGGGAAAGACGCCCGAGTTTCCTGGCAAGCCACACCCGAGGCACCCATCGTATTCACAGCCTCCGACGACGATTCGGTGGGAGAACTCGTGCCAGGCTCGACAGGCAATCCCTCCTCAGGCCCCTACGCGGACGTCGCCTTGTCGGTGAATGGCGCACGCCTCGAGTCAGGCCAGTCCCGCTGGAATGATTTCCGCATCTCCCACGCCCGGGTGGCCCTGCGTTGGACCGGAACGACCGCCGCACTGTGGCATTTCCAGGTGCAGCATTGCCAAATCGGCATCGAATCAACCGCCAGCACCCTGTCGCTGCGCAACGGCCTCTTCCATCGAGTGAAGTTACCCTTCAGCGACCTCAGATCGAGCCGGGTGAACGGCCAGCAACTCACCATTGCTCGCGCCGAGGTCCTCAACAGAAAACCGATGGATTCCACGCTCGAATTGCTGCGCTGCGTGATTGGGGAAGTGACCGATGTCCAGGGCTACACCCATGCCTCAGCCGAGGGAAACCCCAATGCCGTCATCCCGATCTCGGTCGCCGATGCCTTTGTTGAGGCAGCCGGTTCGCTCTATCTGCCCCCGGGTAGCCGTCGGATCCGCCCTGGGTTCGGCCACGGCCTGCTGGACCCCGAATTGGCCGTGGCTCTTCCAGCCATGACCGTCCTCCCCCCCGAACTGTTGCCACCTCTGGTCACCCAAACGCTCTACCTGACACCCCGTGCCATCCGGGACCAAGCACTGCCGGAAGCCGGGGGCCTCAACCCTATCAAACTGGGGTTCCACCACTGGTCCATCGACTACTGGGTTGAAGGGACAACCGTCAGCAATGCTGTGGTGACACTGGCGGCGGCGACGGTGCTTCGCGAAGCTCCAGGCCGAGGATTCCGCTGGCTTGGTTCGGGCTCGCTGAGGCGCGAAACAGAGGTGCCGGAATCGACGGCCACTCCAAAAAAACGCCCAGTCCCCGGCCGCGGAGATCGTGACGGCGACGGGCGCAGCGACCTGGACGAATTCTTCGACGGGACCGATCCTGAAAATCGCTTCAGCGCCAAGCCCCGCGTTCTGGCTTCCTTCGGATTCGACACCGATCGCTTCGAGTCCGGGGACGGCGCAATGCCCCTGCCCGGATCCTCCGCCTCGCGTGAACCTTCCTTCGACCGCAGCGCGGCGGGATTTCACCGTTCCGGGCAGGTGCTGCTCTACCCGCTGGTCTGGAACCGCGACGGAGTCACCCGCACCAATTTTCAGCCACTCCACGGATCGATCGCTCTCGACTACTCGCCCGACTGGTTCCATGGCGCGACCAACGACGCCCCCGGTGCCGACTGCGTCCTGTTGGAGACCCCGGGATTGCGTGTGAGCATCGATGCCACCGGCCGCCGACTGGCACTCACCCGGATCTCCGAGAACTTCCAACAAACCCTCTGGTCGCCGCTGCCCCGGTCGGCCACTCAGTCTCGCTCCTTCACGGGACGGACCAACTGGACCCTGCGCCTCTCGTTCAGCGCAGACACCTTCGATCACCTTCCGCGGGAATCCCACTCACGTCCGCCCAGCCCTCGTAATGAGCTCAACTCCTTCAGCCTGGGCAACGCTCTTGATGGCCAATCGCCGGCACTTGGACGACTGGACCGAGTCCTCCTGCGCAACTACCTGTTGGCCGGAACCCTCGGTCACCCCGGCCCGCCGGACGGCCTCGTTCGGGGCGAACACCGACCACTCGAAGCGGATGACACCGACCGTATTTCCGGCGAATCCCTGATCTCAGGCATCCGACTGACCTTCCAACGCGACTGGGAAGGCGACGGCGATCAGGATGGCCTCTATCCCATCGCACGGAAGTCCTGGGGTCCCGATCCCACCACTTGGGAAATCATCGATCGCGACGCCCGCACCTCGGTCTTCACTGACACAACCGTGCGACCGGGGCAGACCTACGGTTACCGAGTTCTGCGCAACGGCCGGCCGCCACTCGAACTCTGCGTGGCCCATGACACCCCGCCCCCAGCAGACCGGGGGCGGGCCCTGTTACTCGTGGATGAAACTCTCGCTGAACGCCTCACCGGAAGTTTGGCCCGCTACCGGGCTGACCTCATCGCCGACGGCTGGGAAGTCGTCCAACACCGCGTGCCGCGCCACGTGGACGCCGACCTGCAAGACTTCGACTGCCGACGCTACGACGCTGAGGCGCTCCCGCGGAACAAGGCCAATCTCCTAGCCATCAAGACCCTCATTCGCCGCGAGTACGAGGCCCATCCAGGGCGTACCCAGGTCGCAGTGCTCATTGGTCATCCCACCATTCCCCAAAGCGGTTGGGCTGCCGAAGATGGACATGTGAATTGCCAAGATCCGGCGGGCATCCACCTGGGAGCCTGGCCGGCCGACCTTTTCTACGGCGACCTCACCGGAACCTGGACCGACACCCAATCCTTCAAGACCGGCTGTCCAGATTGCCCGCGCAGCCAATGCGCCTACTGCATCCTGGGCAACGAGGCGGGCGATGGCCGCTGGGACCAGAACGAACTCCCCCGGGAACCCGACGGCAGCCCCGGGCGCATCGAAGTGCCGCTGGGGCGCATCGACTTTGCCCGACTCTCCCACTTCGACAGCCGATTTGCTGATCTTAAGGGAAACCCAAAAAGTGCCCTCGAAGTCGAGGTCGCCCTGCTGGACCGATACTTTGACAAGGTCGGACGTTATCGACGCGGCCTACTCCCCTTCCAAGACTCCGCGATCGGATACGCAAATGTCTTGGGCGCACTGGTAGATCGGAATCTGGTGCATATCGCGCCACGCTTGGGCCAATTAGAACCCCTGACGTCGGCGGCTTGGAATACCGACCTCTTCCAGGATGGACCGGCCATTCGCTGGGGCTTCCAGACCGACTACTCGCATTTCGGGGTCTTGGGAATGACCGGGGCGGCCAAGCCCGGACACAGCCACTTCGCCAAGAATGTCGCCTGGAAACGGCCAGGAGATATCCCACGGGTCGCCTTCCTCTTCGCCTTCGGCTCCTTTCTCGGCCAATGGTACAGCGGCTATGGCGAAGACTTCCTACGGACCTGCCTCGCCTCCGAGAACTCGGTGCTACTGGCCGGCACCGCTTACGCCTTCGCGCCTTGGATCACCGACCGGGTGCACGCCGGGGCACCGGTCCACGCCTTGCTCACCGATTCAGCCCAACGCAACGCCTCGGTGAATGCTCGATTAACCTTCCTGCTGGGTGACCCCTGCCTGCTGGAGCACCCCATCCAGGCCCCGTCGGCGTTCGAAGCCAAAACTCAGGCCGGTGTCACCGAACTCACCTGGAACGCCTCGCCCGAAACCACCGGCGGCTACCGTATCGATTCGGCCCCCGCCAACGACTCTGCCACGTGGACACAGGTCCAAGAACTCCCACCGGAGACCATACGACTCCGTCTCGAATCCGGTGCCGGCGGCAAAACTTTCCGCCTTCGCGGCCTGGGCAGCGTAACCAACGGATCCGGACGATATCGGCAGTGGACCGCCCCCAGCTATGCGAGGCCCTGAACCCGCCTTGTCCGTGGAGTCCAGATCTCGCGTTTCGGTCTGGAGCCGTTGGCCCTGTACCTGCTAGCCATACAGTCACATTCGTTACACACCGCTTTGGATACCATGAAACTGTTTTATATCGGGTGGATGCTCGGGATGACCTTGGGGTGGGTCCGTGGTGTCGCTGAGACACCCGACATCTTCTCCCTAACTTGGACCAACGGGCGTCCGTCCCTCGAGTTTCGCTTGGTCCCCTCAGTCTCAGAATACCGAGTCCGCGGCAGCACCACGCTCGGGATGCCGGGCAGCCCCCTGGCAGGAAAACACTTGGGTGCCTTGTGGACCGCCGAGGCGGCCCCGGAAAGTCCTAACGGTTTCTACCAATTCGAAGCCATACCGCTGGCAAAAGAGATAGTCCGCGCCAGCACCCTGCTCAACCGCATCGCCTACGGTCCGACCCCAGACGATTTGGATCGGCTCGCCACCCTGGGCACCGACGCCTACATCGAGGAGCAGCTGGCGCCGGAGAAAATTTCAGAAAACCTGGACGAATCCACCGAAACCGGCCCGGTTTGGCGGAAAATTATCATCACGGGCACCGGCTCTTCCTCCAAACTCTACGTGTACCTGAATGGTGCTGGTGACGCCTACCTCGACGACTTCCGCCTGGTCGCCGGCACCACCGACAACGGCACCACTGCCAATCTACTTATTAACGGTGACTTCGAGCAACCGCTGGGGACGGCCAACTGGACCACCACCACCAACACTCTTAATTCGGCCCGCACCACCGACTACGTGCGTGGAGGTAACGCTTCCTTCCATCTCGTTCTGAATACCGCTGGAAGCACCGGGACCGACGCGGTAGTGCAGACTATTCCCACGACACTCAACGCTTCGACGCCCTACACGCTGAGCTTCTGGTACCTAGCCCAGCCTTCGAATCTACAACTGACCGTGCGGCTCAGCGGCAGCGGCATTATTGCGACCGTCCCGCTGCGGGGCGATGCCGAATCGCTCATCCCCTACTATGCCCGACTCCAAGAGGGTTCGGCCTCCATCGGTGACTTGCGCGCCTGGCACGTCCACCACGCGGTTCAGTCTCAACGCCAACTGGCCGAGGTCTTTCAGCAATTCCTGGAGAACCACTTTGTCACCGAATACTCCAAGGGGTTGACCTACTTCGATGACCGGGCCGGATTGCCCAATGCTTGGTCGGGCCCCGAATCCACCCGGCAGGAGTTCAAAGAAAACCTCCGCTGGCGGCAGGCCTTCCTGAATCCGCAGTGCACCTTCCACGACCTCCTGAAGATCAGCGCCGAAAGTCCGGCCATGATCATCTACCTCGACACCGTCCTGTCCCGGGGAGACTACGACACCACCACCAAGACCAACCGCATCGCCAACGAAAACTACGCGCGCGAACTGTGTGAACTCTTCGCCTTCGGCGTGGACAACGGCTACGAACAAGGCGACATCGAACAAATTTCCCGGGCTTGGACCGGATGGACGGTCGAACTCCTCGCCACCAATCAGGCGGCGAACCCCTTCGCAACGCGGACCACCACGATGATCACCTCTGGGCTCACCAACGCCACAGAGCGCAACAGCGTCACCAACCTCATCGGACTTTGGTCCTTCCGCTACCGGACCGATCGCCATGATCCCAGAATCAAGTGGGTCTTCTACGAACGGGATTCCAAAGGAAACATCCTCACCAACTCACCCAAAACTATTCCTGCTCGATTTGGTCCTCCCTGGGCCGGGCGGCCGTACGGACTGAAGCTGAGCAACGGCTCCACCACCAACGGCATCCAAGACGGTTATCAAATCGTGCGTCACATGGCCGACCAACCCTTCGCCCAAGAATACCTCTCGGTGAAGCTCTGCCGCCTGCTAGTGCACGACAATTTCTACCATGGCTACGACTTTACTGACGCCGAGACCTCGCCCGAAGAATCACTCGTCCACGACTGCATGCTGGCCTGGGAGAACCCCACAAACGGGGGCCCCAAAGGTCAGATGCGTGACATCCTGAGGGTCCTCCTCAAGAGCGATCTCTTCCGCAACCCGAACACGGCGGCTGCCAAGGTGAAAACCCCGTTGGAGTTTGCGGCCTCCGCGTTGCGAGCCTTCCGCGCCCCCAAACCCGATGGATCCCTCACTGCGAGTGCCGACGCGGCCAGCCTCGTGGCCTCCGGTGGATTGCTCGACCGGGCCGGCCGGATGCGCCTCTTCGACCGGGCCGAACCCGACGGATACGCGGAGGACGCCGGTGGTTGGATTAGTGCGGGCACCCTCAGCGAGCGTTTACGCTACGTGCAGTCATTGGCCTTGGCTGGAGCCGGCCTCGCGACGGGCACTGGCGTCCGCAGCTCTCCCGATTCACTGGGCTCGAGCCGGATGGATCCCTCAGCACTGCTTGCGCTCCGCCTGACCAACGGAGCCAACCGTTCCGCCGAGGCGGTCGCCGACCAATTGCTCCGATTGCTTTTCCCCTCGGAAGGGGCTGGCAACCTCAGCCAATACCGGGCGATCAGCATCCAGTTTCTCAACACCACCGACAACGGCACCACGCCCTCCGAGTTCGCGAGCTTGGTTCCCGGAACCAAGGACTACGACACCCGTGTGCGTGGCCTCGCCGCCCTACTGCTGAGTTCACCCCGTTTTCAGGAACAATGAGGTCCGGCCACCCACCGCAGACACCGAGGCAACGACATCACGCCATGAACACGCCACAAATTCTCACCCGCCGGAACTTCTTCAGCACCGCCACCGGCCTGGCAGCCACGGCCGCCCTGAGCTCGCTGACCGACGTTCCGCTCTTCGTCCAGAGGGCCCTCGCAGAAGGCGGGCTCGGACAGCCCGGTGCCAATGGTCGCGTCAAGAAACTGCTCTTCATCTTTCTGCGCGGGGCCAATGACGGGCTCAACAACGTCATTCCCCACGGTGACGACGCCTACGGCCCCAAAATCCGCGACAACATCGCCATCCCAGTCGATCCCGCGCAAAGCTGGAACGTGCAGGGCAAAGCGTTGTTTCCGGAAGCGGGCACTAACGGAGCCACCTTCGCCTACCCCTACTCGCTCCCGCTGGGCAATGGATTTGCCGGACTGCATCCCGCTCTCAAGTTTCTGACCCCGGTCTACAATGCCGGCGAATTGGCACTCATTCACCGGGTGGCCTATCCGCAACAATCGCGTTCCCACTTCGATTCTCAATCCTACTGGGAAACCGGTGCCCCCCGGACCGCCATGGTCAAAGATGGCCTGCTCTACCGAGCCATGGTTGAATCAGGCCGTCCGGGAAAAAACTCGCTGACTGGGGTTTCCTTCCAGAACTCGCTGCCACTCCTCCTGCGGGGATCGCGCGCGGCGATGACCAATCTTTCAGACCCGACCCGCTACGATTTGCTCGGGGTACCCAATACAGCCGACGGCAATCTCAAGACCGCCCGCGCACTCCAGGCAGCCACGGGAGCCACCTTCCCCGACAAAGCCAACCGAGACCTGCTCCAGCAGCAATACGAGAACATGCGCCGCACGCTGGAGATCTTCGCTGGCATCGATTTCAGCGAGACTGGCAACACCTTCGTCGACAACCAAAACTCGGACGGCAACAAACCCTATTCCCTGTTCCCGACCACCAACGCGAAGAATGGCGCCGGACCTTCCGGAACAACCAATCCGGGCTACGTGGTCCCCACCTCCGCCTACGGCTACTTCAACCAACTCAAGTCGGCCGCACTGGTCCTCAACAAAACCGACGCCTTGGTGGCCGGCACTCAAATCGACGGTTGGGATACCCACAGCAATCAAGGCGGAGCCACCGGCGCCCACGCGAACTTGTTGCAGCGGGTCGGTTGGTCGATTTACGCGCTCCGGCAGTATTTCCGCCAGTATGCCGACCAGTGCCGCTGGGATGACCTAGTCATTGTGACCTTGTCGGAATTCGGTCGCACCACCATTGAGAATTCGGACAACGGCACCGACCACGCCGAGGCCAGCGTCATGTATGTCGCCGGCGGCGGCATCAAGGGGTTGCGCACCGACGCCACCGGCAAGGTCACCCACAGTGGCGTCTTCAACTGCGGCCCGTCGGATCCGGTGCCCTGGCAAACCGGTATGACTGGCTCGATGTTCCAGAGCACCGGCCGCTACTTACAACGGGCCACCGATTTCCGCTCGGTGATGGG
>JAPLUF010000271.1 GCA_026397755.1 Verrucomicrobiota bacterium | reverse complement strand
TCCGTGGGCACGTTGGGCAGGCGGTGTGCTGCTTCGATCTGACAGGTTTTTCGGAGTTCCATGAAGAGGGGGCTAAAAAGTGAGGGTTAGGTTTCGAGGTCGGTCCAAGTCACCAGGTCGCCCAAGGCGGGCCGGCCATCGTGACGCCAAGCCGCCGGGGGTTCTTGCATGCGGCCAATAGGACAAATGCGGCTCACGCCCCAATGGGCGAGTTGACGAGCTATCTCGGGCAAACGGTCATCGGGCGCTGCCACTGCGACGGTAGACACTTGATGGCGGAAGGGTTCGGCGAACCGGAGCACTTCGCTCCACTGTCGGACGGGTTTCAGTTCGATGAACCGGTGGAGGCAGGAGGGTTGAAAGCGGGCGTCGTGGTTGAGAACCACGGTCCAGGCCGTGGATTCGGTGCTGGCCCAAAGCCGCACCGTTGCGGGCGGATCGAAGAACAGTGAGCGGTTCAAATTCCGCTCGGTCAGCGATGCCATGGCCGCGGCCCTCAACGCAAAAGTGCTCCGTCGAGACTGAATGAGCGCCGATTCGGCGAGACCGATGGTGCCCCGTGGTTCGGTCGCTTCACGTCGTTCCAATTCGTCAGCCAACTCGGCAGCTAGTGTCTCCGCACTGCCGGAGGCCTCCTCCTCGACATAGTAGGCGTGGGGAGAAAGGCATCCCAATTGGTTCCATGCGGTGATGTCGTCGGCCATGGCGCGCACCAGTCGCTTACGGGAATACGGGCTCAACGATTCCTTGGTAATAAGGCCGAAGCTCATGCGATGCCCGTAGCCGATGAAGCGGGTACGGGACGGAATGCGGGGGCGAACTTCCGCCAGCATGGTGTCGCTGCCTGTGGCGGTCACGCAGGCGGCTTCGGAGAACAGCGTGTCTTCGAGCTCGCGGGCATTCCACTCGTCATGGCTCCAGGTAACGAGCTCGAGGCAGGCTCCGATCTTCGATTCGGTGGCGGCGAGCGAGTGAGCGAAGAGCCGGGGCAACAGCGAGGCGTCGCGGGGGCATTTCACGATCTGAGCCGACCGTGTGATTAAACCCAAGATTATGGAGAACAGGGCCGGATTGGGGAGGTTGCCCGCCGTTAGGTGCACCAACAGCTCGGGCCCCACGGCCAGCGAGGTGCGCCCGGTACGGTGCTCGGCCGATCCCGCCCCGAAGTCGTCGAGGCGGCGGGCGTCGCCGAGATCCTGGGCGACGAGGGCCTCGAGCGACTCCACCGTGATGGAGCGGAAGAAGGTGTCGAGTCCGCGCGCCAAGGTGGCCGGGCTCCAGCCGGTTTCCTGGGGTCCGTCACGGAGGGCTAGGATGCGAAATTGGTTTTCCGGCTCCAGCCATTGATCGGCGGTATGGGCGATCATCTCGATGACCGCACGTGTGCGCTGTCGCAGCAGCCATTCGTTGCGGTTTCGGCGCACGGCGAAGCTGGCCTGCCGCAGTGTCTCCGCGGTGAGTTGGAGTTCTGGGCCGAGGTCGGCGAGGAACAGTTGGTGGAGGTTCATGGCCAACATTAAAGGGTCATCCGCGAGCAACCGCGGGGCTCTGCCTCTGCGGCGCGCCCCAGCAATTCAAAGGACTGACCGTGGCGACGGCCGAGGTCGCTGGTTTCCAGAGCGGCGACCGACCAGACGTTGGCCAGGTCGTGGATTCGCAGGACTCCGGGTTCTCCCTCGGCCGTATCAAGGCCGGTTTCGGGATGGAGGGTGCGGATGCGGACCCAGGGCGGAAATTGGAAACGGCCGCCCGACTCGTAGGCCTGTGAGGAGAGTTCGCTCATGCCATATTCGGGGATGATTTTTGGATCACCCAGTTGCTGGGCGATGGCCGCGTGCAGTTCAGCGCGGGGCAGGGAACGGGATCGGCCCTTGTAGCCTCCGGTCTCCATCACTCGCGAACCCGCGGGCAATCGGAAGGAGCGACCTTGGGCCGAGAGCGTATCGAACAGGTGGACAAACAGGAAGGCCGTGCCGAGGACAAGGGTCGGGATTCCGTCGGCGCAGGCCGACTCGAGTGCGTCGAGGGTGGCCTCAAGGCCTAATTCCCAGGCGCCGTCACCGCCCACGCAGCCCGTGAAGCCAGAGCCCGTTCCGCCGAAGTCTTGGATCACCACCTCCAGCATGTGGACCAGCGACGAATGGGGAACGCTCGCGGGCTGCGGTGTCAGTGCCAGGCAGCGGGGTCGTAAGCCCAGCGGGAAGGCGGCCTCCGAGGCCAGCAAGTGCGCCGCAAACCAAGGACGCAGGGACTCCTCATAGAGGGCCAGGGATTCGGCATGGTGGAAATGCCGGCTTGGACGCTGGGCAGTCGTGCCCGAGGAGTGGAAGACTCTGGTTCGAGCCTCGGGTGCGATGGCGGTGAATTCCAGTTCTTGAAAGGCCTGAGTGGGCACTGCGGGGATCTCTAGCCACGACCGCACCTCTTCCGGCCGGCGTCCTCGAGCATTGCAGAAGAGTCGGTAGGCCGGAACGGTCTCGTATTGGAGAGCGAACAGGTTGAGAGCCACCCGTTCCCAATCAGCAGCGGGGTGTTCGGGCGCGTCGAGAAGGTTCTCCGGCTTCAGGGAGCGACGAATGAGGGTGCGGACTTGGTCCGCCAAGATTAAATGGCTTTGGGTCATGCGGTTTTGCAGGAATCCTTTCCGGAGGCCCGTAGACCGGGGTCAGGAATCCATCTGGCTGGTTTTCCGCGACAGCCATCCCAAGGGTTTAGGCGACCCATGCAGCCCCTGTCCAGACTTACCGGGGTTTGTAGGGACGGCCATGCTCTGTTTTTGATCCGATTCGGAGACTCGAAGTGCGAGGAGGACACAGGGTTTATCCACTCTTGCAAGATTTGGGTGCGCCCTACTCCTGTTGGCGAAGTTTCTGGGATTGGCCCCGGGCTCGGTCTTCAGAACGTTGCCTCTGGGAGGCTGCTTCTTGGTTGGATGCCATTTGAAATCTCGGGTAGCC
Organism: Verrucomicrobiota bacterium; assembly: GCA_026397755.1. Taxonomy (GTDB): domain Bacteria; phylum Verrucomicrobiota; class Verrucomicrobiia; order Limisphaerales; family UBA9464; genus SXXZ01. The sequence goes on along the minus strand of JAPLUF010000271.1, from coordinate 2,579 downwards.
TCAACCCATCCATGAAGGTGCTCATCCTTGCCGCCGGTTATGCCACGCGGCTGTATCCGCTGACGTTGACTCAGCCCAAGCCTCTGTTGCCGGTCGCGGGCAAACCCATGATCGACTATGTCATGGATAATCTGGCCCCGATCGGGGGCATCGACGAGGTGTTCGTGGTGAGCAACGCCAAGTTCGCAGGCCAATTCTCTCAGTGGTCTGAGGCCTACCGCGAAGCCTCCCAGCACCCGTTCCGATTTTCTGTGATCAATGACGGATCGACGGACGATTCCAATAAGCTGGGTGCCATCGGCGACCTGAACTTGGTGCTCGAACAGGAGAAGCTGGATGACGACTTGATCGTGGTGGCCGGTGACAACCTCTTCAACCAGAGCCTCCGTGGGTTCGGGGACTATTGCCGCTCTCAGAACGGCCCGGTGCTGGGGGTGTATGACGTGGGGAGTCTTGAGCAGGCCCGTAAGTATGGCGTCGTGGATATCGATGCGACCGGCCGAATTAGCAGCTTCGTCGAGAAGCCTTCGGATCCGGCCAGCACACTCATCGGGATCGCGCTCTACTACTACCCGCGCCAGTATTTGGCCATGGTTCGGCAGTACATCGCCGAGGGCAATAATCCGGACCAACCGGGCCGCCTGATCCAGTGGTTGTATCCGCGTACTCCGGTGATGACATGGAGTGTTCCTGGTATTTGGTACGATATTGGATCTAAGGAAACCCTGGCTGAGGCCAATCGCATTTTCGCACGCCGCTGAGCGGCCATTTTGAAATCTCGAGCACTGCCGCGGAACGGTCCGCTTGAATGACTCGTCTGAGTCCGCATTGAGAGCACTTCCCAAAGAGAGACCCTCGGACGCAACGATTTCTGCCATGAACCACCTAGCTTCTGCATTCTTAGCCGTCGCCCGGTCGCGTCCTGAAAAAACGGCGTTGTACTGGGGCGATTCCCGGTACACCTACGGCCACTATCGGGACCAAATCCTTGGGACGGCAGGGCTCTTGAAGGGAAAGGGGATCCGCCCTGGCGATCGGGTGGCTATCTGGTTAAAAAATTGTCCAGAGTTCGTCGGAGCTTTGTTCGGGGTCTTGGCCGCGGACGCGGTGGTGGTGCCGATCAACAACTTCCTCAAGCCGGCAGAAGTGGCCTACATGCTCCAAGACGCGGGCATCGAATGGGTGATCGCCGAGTCGAGCCATGCGGGCCTGCCCGAGTTGAAGGCCTTGCATCCGTCGATTCAGATCTTGGATGCGGAGACACTGCCCACTGAAGCTGCAGAAATTTCAGATCCGGTCCGCGGCGGAGACGATCTAGCGGTGCTCATCTATACCAGCGGGACCACGGGCCACCCAAAGGGAGCGATGCTTTCTCATCGCAATTTGCTAGAGAACGTGGGCTCTTGCCGGGTCTTCTTGGAACTCGCCGAGGAGGATCGTCTGGTGGTGCTCCTGCCGATGTTCCACAGCTTCATGCTGACCGTGGGACTTCTGCTGCCCCTGCTTAGTGGGGCCTCGGTGGTGGCGGTGAAGGGACTCCATTCGCCCAAGCACATGATTGCGGAGATCTTGCAGAATCAGGGGACGTTGTTGCCGGCGATGGCGGCGCTGTTCCGTGCGTTATCGCAAATTCCCGCGGGGATCGAGTTTACGTCGCTGCGCTTGTGTGTGAGCGGTGCGGGCCCGTTGCCACTGGAAATCCTCAATGGCTTCAATGCGCGCCATCCTCGGGTGCCGTTGATTGAGGGGTACGGACTCAGCGAGGCCAGCCCGGTGGTGACCGTCAATCCGCCTCGGGATCCCAAGCCCGGCACCATTGGTGTGCCCATTCCGGGCGTGGAGGTGTCGGTTCAAGACGACGCGGGAAACGAATTGGGAGACGGCTTAGACGGGGAGATTTGCGTCCGCGGCGGCAATGTGATGCTCGGCTACTGGAATGCCCCGGACAAGACGGCCCAGACGATCCTCAAGGGCTGGTTATTGACCGGCGACATCGGACACCGCCGCTCCGACGGTTGGTACGTCATCACCGATCGCAAAAAGGACATGATCAAGCCCAACGGCATGAATGTGTACCCGAGGGAGATCGAGGAGGTGATTTACCGTTTTCCGGGCATCCGTGAGGCGGCCGTGGTCGGTGAACCGTGCGAGCGGCGGGGCGAACGGGCCGTAGCCTTTGTGGCGATGGAGGAGGGCCACATTTTCGATGAGCACGCCCTGATCGGGTTTCTTAAAGAAACTCTCGCCGACTACAAGGTGCCGCGACGTGCCCTCGTGCTGCCTGCACTGCCCCGCAACGCCACCGGCAAAATCCTCAAGACTACCCTGCGCGAGACGTTGTCCCGCGGGCACTGAGCTAGGGGCTGCGGGGGGAGTCTTTTACTGCGGTTATCCGAGTTTCAGCCCGAAGAGGCGGTGGTGTTCCTGAATCAGGTAGCGGTCGGTCATGCTGGCCACGTAGTCGCAGACGGCCCGATGCAATCCATCTGCAGCGATGCGTTTTCGTGCCGCCAATCCCAGTTCCTTGGGGTGTGCGATGTAAGATTGGAAGACCTCGCTGAGCATTCGGATCGCCAGGT
>JAPLUF010000393.1 GCA_026397755.1 Verrucomicrobiota bacterium | reverse complement strand
GCGACCGACTCCAAGAACTCTACGATGGTGGGGCCATCCACGACACAGTGATCAATGACGGCACAATCGAACAGCTAACAAACAGGGTCGGATTTTTCGCTAACACCGTAGATCCGTACCTCCAGACTAGATGAGGTGTAGGTCGAAACTTAACAACCTCTTATCGGTTGGACCCCCGCTTCTTCAAAAAGTTGATCACGTCGGTGAGGTCATACCTGAGGGTGCGTTTGCCAATTCGGATGAAGGGGATTCGCCCTTCTTGCCGATAGTTTCTGACGGTTCGGGTGGTGACCTTTAACTCGAAGGCGAGGTCTTTTTCATCAAGGAGTGCTCTCATGCAGAGGGCAGTATCCCCTTATTTCCGCCGATTAGAGAAGGGTTGCGGCTTAAGTTTTCTAGTTTTTTATTTAAAACTGGCGTCACGGAAAACCTTGCTGATCTAGTTGATTATCGTGTTTGGCGTCTTTCTCATGGCATCACGTTGAACCACGCGACGGCCTGAGCGGCGGTTGCTAATTCGGCATAGTTGGCGTGCAGCACTGTCACCGTGTGCCCAGCCTCCAGGGCGACCTGTGGCGCGTTGCGGACCTGGGCGAGGCGATAGGTCGCGAAGCTGTGTCTCAGGGCGTTGCGTTGCCACGTGACCCCGGCGGCTGCGGCGATCTTGCAGAAACTCCAGGCCAGTCGGTGCTCGTGGGCGTGTCGAGAGATGCGGCCTGACGTCTGGGCGAGTGGTCGGAGCCATTCGGCTAGGTTGGGCGCTATCGGAATGATCCGTCGTGATGCAGTTTTGGAAATTCCGGCATCCACGGTGATGTGGCCCTCATCGAGGTGGACGTTTCGCCAATCGAGTCGGTGTAGTTCTGCAGTTCTCAGACCAGCGAACCCCCCGATGGCGATGAGCGCCTTGTCGGATTTGGTTGCGGCGTCGAGGATGGTTTTGATCTCTGCCGGAGTGAACGTCGTGGTCGGGGTGGGTCGGATCTTGGGCGGTGGGATCTCAGCGATCTCTTGAGCGAGGTCTTTGCTAATCAGGCGTTGCTGGCTCGCAAAGTTGAAAAGCGCGATGATCAGGCGTCGGGAGTTTTCTCTGCTTCGTGGTGAGAGAAGCTGTCCTTTGGCTCCCCTGAGGTTGGTCAGGTATTCGCGTACTGCCGTGGGATGGATCGAACCGATGTTGCAGGCGAAGGCCTCGGCGAAGGGGCGAAGGCGCTTATCGAAGTCCCGTAGGTGCTCTTGGGAGCACCCGGATGATTGTCGGTCAGCGATCAGGTCCTTGAGGACTTCGGCCACCAGGCGCGGTGTGGTGGCGGCAGGGTTCCGTGCAGCGTAGAATCGGCAGGCCTCGGTCAGGCAGGCTCCTTTGGGCAAAATCTCCAGGGCCTCCTTTAATCGCATGGCGGCCTCGTAGAGGCTCAGTCCAAACGGTGCGAGGATGGATTGGGCAGCGTCGAGGTCCCGGCGGTCTTTCGGTGTGATCTCCAACACGTCTGGGCGCTGGGTTCCGAATGCAGCAGCGGCATCATGGAGAATGGCCTCGGCTTTTTCTCGGGTGCCACAGTCTCTCTTGGTCAATTGGCCGTCTGGCGAGTGAAATGTGGCCCGGAAGAATTTGTACTTTTGGCCGGAAACGGTTTTTTCGAATTCGTAGAGTTTCCCGACAAATGATCCCTGTCGGTAGGCGGTTGGTCTTTCCCTTTGGTTCCGCCCAGTGACCTTTTGGATCCGCTCCTTGCTCTTTGGCATGGCGGACAGTGGTGGAAAACTGGTGGAAAAATCAACTGATCTTCAAAACCCCCAATAAAAGCTGGCGGAGAGGGGGGGATTCGAACCCCCGTTACGGCTTTTGACCGTAAACCGGTTTAGCAAACCAGCGCCTTCAGCCACTCGGCCACCTCTCCGCTGGAGGCAAAGGAGATCATGCGCTCCATCCCAGGGTCAAGTTTTCACTCTCAACTTCATTCTGAAGCTCTGAACCGTTCCATGCGATTTAACTCGAATGGATGAGTGGTGTCCCGCTTGGGATCCCGGCCTGCCCCCTCGGCCGAGTTGGCCGAGTTGCTGTCGTGGAACTGGAGGCAGCAAGGCGGATCACACCAGGCCGAGACGTTGGCGCGGCGGCGATGTTTGCCCGCGGGCCCAACCGGGGCAGCGCATACCAGCCCAGGGTGCAACCCTGGGGACGGGTTTGCGAAATCAGGAGCGTTCTGTAGGAACGCCGCATAACACCGGCGTGGGGTGCCGCGGATCAAAGCTCCATGGTGGCCGCTCGCCGCAACGCCAAGCGCAGCGGAATGCCGCCGGCTGCCAGAGAAGCTACGGCGAATACTAGCCCGGTGAGTCCGGCCCGCACGCTGTTATGCTCCTCGCCCTGCCATCCCCACGGACTACCGAAGGCCAGTAGCAGTACCGAACCGAGAATATACACAAAACTTAAGACCAGGCAGAAGGTGCCACCGAATCCACTGACGATCTTCCCAGGATTAGTCTCGGAGAAGTTGGGATAGAGCGTTCCGAGGCCCACGGATAAGGCGTTGAGGACGAGGGTCATCACACACATCGCGATACCGAAATACACCGTGTGCGCTCCATCGAGATGGAGCATCCAGCAACTCAAGAGGGTCAAACTGAGTGTCAGAACACCCGTGAGCACCGATGCGGTGAGAAACTTCCACCACACCACTCGAGCCAATCCCAAAGGTGCCAATCCCATCAGCCAAACCCGCCGCCCTTCGAGTGAGAACTGCGGAAAGACGAATCGCGTTGTGACAGTGGCCAGATTTAACGAACACGCACCTAGGTTGAGAAAGCTGGTGATGGAGACCCAGAACGCCGAATCCGATTGCCGGGTGAAATGCCTCAAATTCATCAGGTAGACCGTGAGCAAGCCAAAGAGCATGAGGGTTTGCCCCCACTGGGTGGTGTCGCGCCAAAAGACGCGGATGTCTTTCACCAAGATGGTCCCCACGTCACCCGGAAGTCCGGGAATACCTTCCACGCACCGCTCCAGCAGGCTTCGCGTGGTCACCGGCGTCTCCGGCGAGGTTCGAAGTCGTCGCAGCCAAGTCCATCGCCCGAGGATTGAACCGCGGCTGCGCACACAGCTGCTGGCTTCATACAGCACGGCACCGAATCGGGTCATGGATACCAGCCCGAAGAACAGCGTGTAGCTGAGGAGCACCCCACCATAAAAAACCGAGCTACGATAGGCTCCCTCGACCCAATTCTGTATGGCCGAGCTGAGCCAATAACTGGGCAGAAACGGAAATTGGACGAGACGGGTGTTGTCTAAAAGCCGGTCAATGACCACCAGCACCCGGTTCTCCAAGAGCATTTCCTCGGTCACGGTCGTGGGCTGGGTTCGCCAGACGAAGACGCCGATGAGTGCGGCGATCGTGGTCAGCAAAAGGGTTTGAAAGAGACGCCGGTCAAGATACCGTGCCAGCAGCAGCGAAAGCCCAGAACCGGCCACCCCGGGAAGCACGATGTAGAGGGCCACTAGGAACCCGGTGACGGGGTAGAAGTGCCAATCCACCCGATAAACATGCCCATAGGCGATGAGCAGCGGCGTGATGAGAAACAAGAATGCCCAGGAGGCCAGCAGGACCGATTCGAGGAATTTCCAGCGGAAGATGGTCTCCGGAGGAATCGGGAGCGGCAGGAGAAACTCCGACTCGCGGTTGCGAAAGAAGTTGGAATAACTAATGACCAGATTGCTCAGCAGCAGGAGACCAAAAAGACAGGCGAAGAGCAGGAAGATCAACCGTTCGACCAGAAGCCCGCCCAAGCCCGGAAATCGGGACAAGAAACGGAGTCCCTGAAAAAACAAGCCGTAGGCCATCACCGCATAGCCGACAAGGAAGAGTCCGATGACTCCCACCCACAGGCGCGACTTTTGGCGGAGCATCAACACCTTGCGCCCCATGGAGAGCGCATTGATTTGCAGCAGCAGACGGAACGGGCCGGCAGGGGCCACCTGTTTCGATGTAGTGCCAGCAGGGATCACCCCACTAGTTTGATCGAATCAGGGAACTGTCACCACTCGGAAGTAGCTGGCTTGCCCACTGGGTTGATCGGTGTCCTGGAGGATGATTTTCAAGCCGTTGCCATCGGCTGTGGCGATTCGATTCCAAGGCGATACAGGTTGGGACAAGTCGAGAGTGCGCTCCAACGCATAGCGAATGCCCGATTGAGACATAAGCCGGACTTCAAATCGGCCATCCGGAGCCTGAGACGCCGTCACCACGAAGGGTTGGACGGGAATCACTTGTTCCCACGCTAAGCGGATGTTGCCTTCGTCTTGGAACACGGGGGGGCCGGCCTCGTAGAAACCATCGACGACGATGCGGTAGAGAGTTCCTTTCTTGGCCGCGAATTCTGCGCGGCTTTGCCACACATCGCCGGAGATGATGTCGTCGTTTTCCACCACCAGTTTCAGGGCATTGACCGAATCTCCGGTGTAGACGGCTAGTAGCGTGTCAAACGCCGAACCGGTGGTTTCGAAACGCACGGTGCCATCGCTCGGGGCCGACCACTGCCACCAAGCAGAGCGATTTCCTCGGAGGCCGGCGTGGGAAGGTTCACCAATTTCGCGGGTAAACCTCAAATTGTTGGCGGTGACCGCGCCTCGGGATCCGCTGAGGGGGGTGGCATTGGCAAACGCGTTGTTGCCAGTCGGTTGCCCGCCTTTTTGGGAGATTTCCAATCGAATAGAACCCTCGTCCTGGATGATGCCATCGGTGAATCCGTCCACCGCGATCCAGTAGGTGGCCCCCGCGGTGGCTCCAAAGTTCACCTCGCTTTGGACCTGATCGAGAACAGTGTCGATGTCGTCGTTTTCGGCGACCTTCCGCAGCGTGGAAACAGAATTGCCAATGTAGACCGCCAAAAGGGTGTTGAAGCTGCTGTCTAAGGTGTTGATGATCGTTGGTCCTGAAATGGGAGCGGTCCATCGCCACCAGGCCGATCGCTGGCCATCCCCCCCTGCGTGGGAGGGCTCCAAGGGCTCCCGCGTAAATCCATAATTGGAGGCGTGGTAAATCCCCCCGAAACCCACGGTAGCAGCCGCATTGATGAACAGGTCATTGGGCGGGGGCGTAGCGATGCCGCCTGGACGCCAAGTCAACCGGACCGTCCCCTGGGCTCCGTCGTGCCCATCCACGGCGATTCGGTAAAGGGTTCCTGCCGAGACGAGGAAACCCACTCGGCTACTGGTTTGCCCCAGTTCAAAGTCATCGTTGGCAGCGACCCGAACCAAACCACTCACCGTGTCGCCCTGGTAGACGCCCAAGGTGGTGTCGAAATCGCTCCCCATCGTTTCAAAGGTCGCCGTGCCGGTGAAGGGGGCGCTCCACTGGTACCAGATGGAATTGCGTCCGTCGCCCTGACCATGGTTGGGCTCTCCGCCTTCGCGGGACGCATTGACCGAGCGGCCGCTCATCACCCCTTGTTGACCCGAGAGCGTCTGGGCTGCGGAGAAGGCATCATTGGCCGGTACCGTCACCGGTTCATTCAACAACCAGCGACGGACCGTCGGGAAGGTGACGTTGAATTGGCCGTACTCGTCGGTTTGCTGAGACGGGTCGAGGTTGGAGCAATCCGATTCACCTCCGAAGAGCTGCCCAATGAGCTGTTGTCGGGCATTGAAGAGCGGGGAACCGGAACTACCCACTTCAGTGACCCCTCGTGTCCATCGCACCGTGCGAAAGTCGGCGTCTTCGCCCTGGGTGACACCGATGCTGATGCGCTTGTAATCGCCTTGAGGATGGTGGATTCCGGCCAAGACCTCACCGGAGGCGGGGGAGTCGGAGTTCCAACCGGCATAGGTCACGCCACCGGGGACGGTGCCGCGCAACTGGAGAAAGCTGTGATCGTTGCCGGAGCCACGGCTCTTGGTGGAGAGGATGCTCGCACCGCCGACGGTCCTAGGAACCGTGGCGGGGTTCGGAAGGACCCCTTTGCAGAGAGTCGTCTGATAATTCCAATAAAACTCCGCGGTGTCGGCCTGAGACTGACTGGTGATGCAATGGGCGGCCGTGAGAAAATAATCGGTATTTTTGGCTTCGTTCAGATCGTTGAGCAGACAACCCGTGCAGAAGAGTTCACCCACCACACCGACGGAACCGATCCCAGCGACAGCATGCGAGGTCTTGTCCCAGGCCGGTTCGCAGGTGACGTCGATATTGCAACTGGCCGCGGTCAGGGGAGACGCCGTGGAGGCTCCTGCTTTGCCGTTCGAATCTTCCCCCAGGCGAATATACCGATGGGTGAGTTCGGTGATTCGGAAGGAGGGCAGACTGGAACCGGGAGAGACCCGGCATTCTAGAACCACTGCGGATCCGAAGAGGCTGGGGGTCCAGAAATTGTCGCTCTCACCAAGACTCGTTGCATCGAAGGGGCCTTGGATCTCGGTGGGGTCTTCCGCATTGAAAATTCGCAGTTCAACTCCGGTCGGTAATTGAATGGATTCCAAATGGACTCGCACGCCCCATGCTTCTTCAGACTCCAAGCGGGCACTCCAGACTCGGGTGCCATCGGGCAGGGGAGTCCAAGATGTTTTGCTGCCCTGAACCCGGATGGGATCCGCCAACAGGCGACGGATTCCCACACGGGCCCGCCCCTTGGCATTTTGCTGAAGGTTCAAGGCATCTTCAGCACGCACCACGGAGAGATCTGGCGCAGCAAGTCGGAGCGTGACTTGCGGAGGCAAAGCCTTCAGCGCACTCACCGCCAAGGACTTCGGTCGGGCCGGCACGACGGCTGTGCTCAATCGGGCCGGAAGTTCCACCGCCAGTGCCGAAAGGGTTGCGGTCAAGCTGGCCAGCCACCCCATCCTCGAAATCCACCGTTTTACGAAGGTATTCATAGTCAGACCGGACCGCTTGAAGGACTCATTTCCGAGAGGACGGCGTTGGCCGGCACGGTGGTCAATGGTTCCCGATTGGGACGGTGTTCGCACAGAATCACTGAATTCTAGACGGGGTCAATGGGCACAATCCGTTACGACGG
>JAPLUF010000403.1 GCA_026397755.1 Verrucomicrobiota bacterium | reverse complement strand
TGCCACCGACGCGAATTTCAAGAGATCCGCCACCAGAACCGCTACCGCAAGCCCACCTCACCTGAAAACACCCCAAAAACATTGGCCGCTATCTAACTGCCATTCGGGTCGGTCCCACCTATTTACACAAAAGGGGCCACTGTATCATAAAATTGATGCCGGCTATTTCTTTCGGCGGTCGCTGTTTATCCGACTAGGATCCACTAGTAAGACCATCGTTATCGAGCCGGTGGTCGACGAGTGGTCCCCTGGTTTCCTTGCCAGCGCAGGAACTTGGGACGAACCCATTGAACGTCCGGGCAGAGACGAACAGGCCCGGGATCCTTTCGCGTGAAATTCCTCCTGGATACCTGTGCCGTCACTGACTACTTGCGCGGCGTGGAACCTGTGGTCCAACGCATCCAGAAGGTTCGTCCGTCCGACGTCGGCATCAGCGCCGTCACGGTCATGGAACTTCGCTACGCAGCAACCCGTCGGCAGTCGCCTAAACTCACCGCCTCGGTGGAAGCATTCCTGAGCGGCATTTCCATTCTGACTTTTGACGCTGAGGCCGCCGAGCGCGCCGGGGTCCTGCGGGCCAGCCTGGAAACCAAAGGTTACAGCATCGCCTTCGCGGATTGTCAGATTGCCGGCACCGCTCTGGCTTACGACCTGACTCTGGTGACCCATGACAGTGACCTGCTGCGCGTGCCTGGCCTCAAAGTGGCTAATTGGCGGTCTGGCGGTTGAGCGGACGTCCAACGAAGCCGCTTCTGTCGCCTGAGAGACTTGAAACGGTTGACCTTCAGCCTCAGTAGTCCTCGGGCATAAAAAGAAATGAAAACTGAACCGCCTTCGTCTATGACGGCAAGAGGCGCCGCTGCATCATTGTGTAACAACTTGTACCCCCGTCTCTCGAAGCCGATACTTGCAAAATGAAGATCCAGGAGGTCATCCGGGCCATCAACCAGATGCTGGCCGATGGGGTGATTGACCGGTACGCCATTGGTGGGGCGGTGGGAGCAACGTTCTATCTTGAACCCGTCGCAACCATCGACGTGGGCGTCTTCGTGACGTTCAAGTCCGCTCCGGGCAGTCTTTTGGTTAGTCCTCAGCCCATCTTTGACTATCTCAAGGCACATGGAGGCGCTGTCCAGGGCGAGTATGTCGTCCTTGCGGAATGGCCCGTGCAGTTCCTCCCCACCACCTCTCCTTTGGTCGAGGAAGCCTTGGACCAAGCGCTCACTTTGGACGCAGGTGGAGTCCCTGCACAGGTCTTCAGCGCGGAGCATTTAGCGGCAATCGCCTTGGAGACGGGACGCTCGAAGGATAAGGCCCGTCTCCTCCAGTTCCTCGAATCCGGCGTTCTCAATACCCAAAAGTTCGGGGAGCTTGTGACCCGTCACGGTTTGTCCGATGCTTGGCAACGCTTCGGACGACAATTCCTGAGCGACGCCCCATGACCGAATGACCTTCGATATACAGAGGATCCTCGAAAGCAAAAGAGAGTTTCGTCGTGGGCTGGCAGCACTACCCATCAGCGAAAAGCTTCGGCTTTTGGATGCACTACGTGAACGACAACTGACACTGGGCTCGGGAAGCTCGGTGCGACTTGCCGACGGTTCTCGGCCGGACCGACCACCCTTTGCTTCGACGCGGCCTTGATGGAGGGCTCTGAGGTTTCTTGAACCGGGGCCATCGGGGACTGGGGTAAAGCCGAAACCGGCCGAAGCGAAGCGACCATCGGTCGAGGCCGGTTTCCGTTCAATCGCGCCTAGTTGTCGCTGTCGATCGCGATTGCAAAATCGGTGTCGCGGCTAAACTCGGCTGCGCCGTAAAATACGCATGCCTGACCGCCCATCAACAGGGCGCGTACCCCGTAGCTCTGGAAAGTCGAAAGGACTTTGTGAATCTGGT
>JAPLUF010000104.1 GCA_026397755.1 Verrucomicrobiota bacterium | reverse complement strand
TCGCCCATCCTGCCCTACAAGAATGGGTGGCCGCCACAGTGGCCCTCACGCAGCCCGATTCGGTGTTCTGGTGTGACGGGTCTGAGGCTGAAAAGGATTTCCTCTATGCCGAGGCGGTGCGTCAGGGAGTGTTGGTTCCTCTCAATCAGGACAAGATGCCGGGTTGCTACTATCACCGGTCCAACTCCAACGATGTGGCACGGGTCGAACACCGCACCTTCATTTGTACCGAGTTGGCCGAGGATGCCGGGCCCACCAACAATTGGGCCGATCCCGCGTCCATGCGTGAGAAAATTTTAGAGTTGGCACGCGGCGGTATGAAGGGGCGCACGCTCTATGTGGTGCCCTACTTGATGGGACCGCCAGGATCCCAATTGGCTCAGATTGGCATCGAGTTGACGGACTCCCTCTACGTGGTGCTCAACATGAGGATCATGACTCGGATGGGGCAGGTCGCCGTCGAGCACTTGGGACAGTCTCAGAATTTCAACCGAGGGCTCCATTGCCTTCTCGACGGCCATCCGGACCGACGCTTCATCTGCCACTTTCCCGAGACCAATCAGATCATCTCGGTGGGCTCGGGCTACGGGGGCAATGTGTTGCTGGGCAAAAAATGCTTAGCCTTGCGCATTGGGTCTTACCTGGGGCGGCGGCAGGGGTGGTTGGCGGAGCACATGTTGATCCTGTCAGTGGAGTCTCCCGAGGGTGAACGGCGCTACGTCGCAGCAGCCTTCCCGAGCGCCTGCGGCAAGACGAACTTCGCGATGATGATTCCGCCGGAGCGGTTTCAGGGTTGGAAGATAGGGACCGTGGGCGATGACATCGCCTGGATGCGGCCGGGTCCGGACGGGCGCCTGTGGGCCATCAATCCTGAGGCGGGTTACTTCGGGGTGGCGCCGGGCACCAATGCCAAGACCAATCCGAATGCGATGGTGACCATTGCACGGGACACGATCTACACCAACGTGGCGCTCAAGCCGGACGGCACGGTGTGGTGGGAAGGGCACGATGACCCGCCTCCGGCCGAATGTCTCGACTGGAAGGGCAATCCTTGGACTCCGGCCTCCAAAGAGAAAGCAGCTCACCCTAATTCACGGTTCACCGCGCCGGCCATTAACAATCCGGCCATGGCTCCCGAAGCACTCGATCCTCAGGGGGTGCCGATCTCCGCCATCATCTTCGGAGGGCGTCGTGCGAACGTCGTGCCTCTGGTCTTCGAGGCGTTCAACTGGAGCCACGGGGTTTTTCTGGGGGCCACGATGGGCAGTGAGATGACCGCGGCGGCGGCCGGCACCATCGGGCAGGTGCGACGCGACCCGATGGCTATGCTGCCCTTCTGCGGCTACAATATGGGGCGGTACTTCCGGCATTGGCTGGACATGCGCAAGAAACTGACCGAGCCGCCCCGAATTTTTCACGTGAACTGGTTTCGCAAGGATGAGGCGGGGCAATTCCTTTGGCCGGGATTCGGAGAGAACATGCGCGTCCTGAAGTGGATCTTGGATCGATGCGCCGGCACGATCGGAGCGGCGGAGACCGCGCTGGGATGGGTTCCGCGCTATGAAGATTTTGATACGGAAGGCCTTGAGGGATTCACCCGGCAGCGATTTGCTCAGTTGCAGCGCATGGACCCTGAGGAATGGCGCCGGGATTTGCTGTCGACGGACGAGTTGTTCATGAAGCTCTACACCCACCTTCCCAAGGAAATGGTCTTTCAAGAGCAATTGTTGGTCGCGCGCCTTTGAGAGTCATCCGTGGCTTGAAGTGGGCAGCGGGTGTTATTTTAGAGATCTGGGTGCCCACCGATCTTTTGAGGTTATTTCCTTCGGACAGAGCCTGCTTCGGACAGAGCCTCGCTTGGGGTTTGGGCACCGGGTGCAAAAGCCTGTTGCACCGTAGAGGGGACCCCCGATACTTGGGCACTTGATTCGATGATTGAATGGCATATCCAGTCGCGGGCCCACTCCTGTAGGCTATCCGGGCGGCAGTTTCATGATGGTGAGACCTATCACACCCTGCTTCTCGATACGAAAGCGGGCTTTGAACGGATGGACCTCTGCGTGGATGCCTTCAAGGAGTCCGCTGCGGAACTGCTCGCCAAGGTCAACTTAGTCTCCCATTGGAAGGGTGTGTATGAGGCCCCGCCTCCGGTGCCTCCGGATGCCATCCGCAAGGATGACGCCGAGTCGCTGCTGAGGAAGCTTCTCGAACGGCGTGAGGAGCGGCATTCGGCCGTTGCCTACATCTTGGCGGTGATGCTGGAGCGCAAGCGCATCCTGCGGGTCAAGGGTCAGTCGCGGGACAATGGTCGACGGATCTTTGTGTATGAACATCCGAAGTCGGGCGACTTGTTCACCATTGTCGACCCCGATCTCCAATTGAACCAATTGGCGGCCGTACAGAGTGATGTAGCTCATCTTTTAGAGCACGGGCTGCCGGACGAGGTTCTGGCTCTGGCATCCTTGCCTGCAGAGCCCACTGAAGAACCCTTCAACGCGCCGAGCGAGATCCCGTCATTGGCTCCGGTCTGATCCTGGACGCCAGCACGTCAGAGGTTTCGCCTGCAGTCCATCCAACGATTCCCATGTCCGCTCTCGAAAATCTCCAAGTCGCACTGGGGTACCGTTTTCGCGATTTATCACTCCTTTCCCTGGCTTTGACGCATCCGTCCGTGGCGCACGAGGAGGGTGGAGGGCAGAACCACAATCAGCGGTTGGAGTTTTTGGGGGATGCGGTGATTCAGTTGGCGATCACTTCGGAGTTATATCAACGGTTTCCTGGACTGGGTGAGGGGGCTCTCACGCAGGCGCGGGCTCAGTTGGTCAATCGAACATCGCTCGCCGGGCAGGCTCGGCGTCTCGAGCTAGGAAAGCACGTCATCCTCAGCCGCGGCGAAGATTCGACCGGTGGGCGATTCCGCAGCTCGACCTTGGCTGATGCCTTCGAGGCGATCATCGGAGCAGTGTATGTGGATGCCGGATTCGAAGCCGCTCGTCAGAGGCTGATGGACCTGATCCGGGCGGGAGGAACCGAGATGGTAGAATTGCCCAACCTCGACAATCCCAAGGGTGACCTTCAGGAGAAATTGCAGGCCAGTTCACCTGAAGCCCCCAGTTACGAATTGCTCGATACCGAGGGGCCTGATCATGACCGGATCTTCCGGTGCGCCGTCTTGCACGGCGGCATCGAGTTGGCTCGAGGTGTCGGTCGCAGCAAGAAGGCTGCGGAAAGCAACGCGGCTTTCTTGGCTCTCCAGAAACTCAAGACCTCCCTCGCGACACCTGCTCCTGAGGGCTCTTAAGCCCTCTTTAGGTATCCAGAGGTGTGCAAGCCCGCCCGAAGTATTCGGGCGGGCCTTGGGTCGGACTTAGCGATTGGCCGCAGGTGCTGCAGGACCGTTGGAAGCGGTAGCGGCCGTGAGTTCGGCGAGGCGCTTGGCCAGGGTTGCCTCTTGGATTTTTTTCGCCAATTCAGGCTTCTCAGCCAGCGTCCTGCGAGCGGCATCCTTGCCCTGACCGATGAGTTCACCCTGGAACTGAATCCAGGCACCCTTCTTATCAACAGTGCCCACGCTGAGAGCCACATCGAGGAGCGAGCCCTCCTTGTCGATGCCGTGATTAAAGAGAATATCGAACTCCGCCTCGGCAAACGGGGGGGCGACCTTATTCTTTACGATCTTCACCTTCACATGGTTGCCGATGGTTGCGCCTGAGCCGTCTTTGATCGCCTCTTTGCGTCGGATGTCGATGCGGACGCTGGCGTAGAACTTCAGGGCTTTACCTCCTGGTGTGGTCTCGGGGCTGCCGAACATCACGCCCACCTTCTCGCGCAATTGGTTGGTGAAAAGGCAAGTGGTCTTGGCCTTGCTGAGGATGGCGGTGAGCTTGCGCAACGCCTGGCTCATGAGGCGGGCTTGCATGCCCATGGTGGCCATGCCCATCTCGCCTTCGAGTTCGGCCTTAGGCACCAGCGCGGCCACCGAATCAATGACGATGATGTCGAGGGCTCCAGAACGGGCCAGTGTCTCGCAGATGGTCAGAGCCTCTTCACCGGAGTCGGGTTGGGAGACCAGAAGTTCATCGACATTCACTCCGAGTTTCTTGGCGTAGGAAGGGTCCAGAGCGTGCTCAGCATCGATGAAGGCAGCTACGCCACCGGCCTTTTGGGCGTTGGCGATCAGGTGCAGCATCAGAGTGGTCTTTCCTGAGGATTCTGGACCATAAATCTCGACGACACGGCCACGAGGCACGCCGCCCACACCTAGCGCGAGATCGATGGCTAGTGCCCCGGTGGGGATGACTTCGATGGGGCGGGAGACCTGGGATCCGAGGCGCATGATCGCGCCCTCGCCGTAAGCCTTGGTGATGGAGGCAATGGCGGAATCGAGTTCCCGCTGTTTGGCTACGGAGATCTTGGGCACCTCGGCAACGGCGGTGGGTTTGATCTCGGAGGGTTTGGTTTCGGCAGTTGGAGTCTTCTTTTCTGGGAGTTTTTCAGCCATAGGGGAGTCGGTTGGAATGAGGTTAGAGAAACAGTTTAGTTTAAAAATTAATGAGAATGGGTTAGAGCGAGGTCGATGTCCGGATCGATCTGCCAGCGCGCGGCTAGGGCTTCAAGTTCGCTGTCTAGTTCCCATTGATCGGGCAGCGCGGACCCCACATGACGGCGGTTGGAACCTTTGAGTGCCATACAGCCATGATTGTCGCCAATCCGGGCGATTTCGGACAACTCGTCGGGTGTGAGCCGGACAGCCTTTAAAGCAGCTAGTTCATCGACCTTGGAAGCAATCGGGCGGGTTCCCTCCCCCAACTCTTGGATCAGGGTTGGAATCACACTATGCACCGACGGTTGGTGTAGGTTCCAAGTGCAGGCCAACTGCAACGGAGTGATGCCATGGCGTTGAGCGATGGGGCGCAAGGATTCGAGTTTTTCGACGGCGGCCTCGACCCAGCCTGCGGGTCGGAACGAACGGTGGTCGGACGGGCCGAAGCGGTGTCCGGAACGGACGTCGTCATGGAAGATACCGCCGTAATCCACCACACGTGTAATGAGTTGGACCTGATGACGAATGGCCGCAGGGAGGACCAGCTTGCCGGGCCATGGCTCTAGTGGGCCCAGAATGATCATCGCCCAGTCGATGAGGGGTCCGAAGCGTTCGAAACACTGGATTAGGTCCAGCGTGAATCCATTGGCCGGGCCCGGTGCGATTCCGAGGGAACGTGTCAGACCGGCCTCGCGCAAGGTCTGCATTCCGTTCCAGACTCGGTCGCTCGTGTAGCCGCTGTGGTCGGGATTGTGCAGGAGGACCAGGTCGAACTGGTCGGCTTGGCACCGCTCCAGCGATTTCTCGGTGGCCATCCGTAGATAGGAAGCGTAGTCGGCTGGCACCCGCAGCCCGGATTGGGTGAAGCGCGGAAACCCCTTCGCGCCATCGCGCCGAGCCGAGTAAAAATCATGTCCGATGCAACCCACGAGGCAGTAACTCTCGCGCGGCACCCCGGACAACGCCTGTCCTAGGAGGCTGTCTGCCTGACCCGAACCATACACGTCGGCAGTCAGGAAAGTTCGGATGCCTTGGTCCCAAGCGTGGCGCACCAGTGCGATCCATTGGGCATCGTCCAGAGGCTGTCCGTAATTCATGAATCGGCCCCCATTCCAGGTGCCGAATGCCGTCGGTGTGACTTCCATCGGGAGGTACTTTCGGGACTTCTGCAGCGGGGGGCCATTGAATTCTCGGTCCAGAGCCCGATGGAGGTTTGCGGCGCGGGTCGGTGGTGGGATCTTTGGAACCGAGGCGAGGCTTCGGCGGCTGGATCTCTGACGAAGCAGTTTCATCAGGGATTCCAAAGGGGTTGATCTTGAGTCGCCTGCGACCCCGCCACAGTTGGCTGGATTCGGCGAACACCGCCATCGAGGAAAAGGATATTGGCCGCACCCCGATGGAGTGTGCGGTGGAGGTTCCCGGGTCCGGCCACGGCCGCTCGCTGGCCGTTATCGAAGAGCCAGACGGTTCGGGACGGAGCCGGGAGGGATTCCAGGCGCATTCTCCGGGATTCCCGTCCACTGCCGTTGATGAGGCGGTTCAGAGCAAAGTGGAAGAGCAGATGACCGTTGCTACGTCGCGGGTTGGACGGACAGAACCAGAGGTGGTTGCCCAGTGGAGCGAGCGCATTGGTCCGCCAAGGTCCCTCGTCGTGGTAGCTAGGGACTCCTATCATCGGAGGCAAGTTGGCGTACCAAGCATTGTGGGTGGAGATGCCATTGGGAGCTCCATCGGGGGGCAACCAACCGCCAGAATCCATCTCATACAAATGGGTGGCGATGCCCCACTGCTTAAGGTGGGAGAGACAGGAACTGGTGCGTGCGGTATCCCGAGTACGGGCTAAGGCTGGCAGCAGCAGCAACGTAAGGATGCCGATCACACTCAAAACGACCAGTAGTTCGAGCAAGGTGAAAGCCCTGAGTGAAGAAGGTATTCTGGGACTTGAGGCGTTCATAGCAGCTATCTAAGGATTCGCGCGATCGAATGGATTTCTTTCATCTTGGAAGAAGAAATAACGCCAATCTTCATCGGACACCCATATCGCAGCGGTCACCGGTTCGCACTGTCCCTTGTGAGGAGCCTGTCCCTTGTGAGGAGCCTGTCCCTTGTGAGGAGCCTGTCCCTTGTGAGGAGCCTGTCCCTTGTGAGGAG
>JAPLUF010000253.1 GCA_026397755.1 Verrucomicrobiota bacterium | reverse complement strand
GGTAGGGCTCGAGTCTCTCGGGCCATCCCCACCTCGCCCGGCAGCCCAGGGAGTGGACGGTGAGACACCATCCCTACCAGACCGGCAGGCCTCCCGCTCAAACTGTTTAGACCGGCTTTTAGAAGTCCAAGGCCAAGCTATCGGCCGCGACGGCTGCTTCGAGACAGCGACGAGCCCGCGTCAAATCGAACGAGTGCTTCGGATTTTCAGGCTGGGAGGGGGCCGGAGTTGCCCACAATTGAGATAAACTTTCGATCAGCGCTGCGGCATGAACCCGGCGGAAACGACGAAGAACTCGAGCCTCAGGTGCATCGCCCGAGCACAAATACCGAAAATCGTCCTCGTTTCGGCAGGCTTCCTCGATCTCTTCAGAAACAAACCGGCCGCGGGAGTAAGCATGAACCAAAACACTGGCCAGCATCCGAGTCGCAAAGAAACTGCCGCCGGCCTCGGCCCGAAACCCGAGAGCGGGCCACCCAACGGCACCGACGGCGTCGAAGACCTGTCGCAATCGATCCCCCTCCGGAAAGCGTGCGTCTGTATCACGACGGCCCGAATTAGGACTCAAGTTCATGAGTAAACGTTTGACCCGGGATGTGACAGTCGTATGACGGCTCCGCAACAACGACGTCAGGAATCCCAGGGTGCATGAATGCCACCCCTTGCGAGCCGCACCCCGCTTCGCCTGCAAATCCGCCGCAACGTCTGCGTCTGCACGCTAAAAATACATATCAACGAATCGGGATGCGTTGATTTATCTGTTGGCACCCTGCCAGAGGGAGGATAACCTGAGCGCATGTCGAATCGTTCCGAAGCTCGGAATACATGGACGCGTGGTCAGGGATTTGTGGACCTGCTGGAACAGCGCATTGCCATCATTGATGGGGCCATGGGAACTGTCATCCAGCGTTACAAGCTGGGCGAGGCACAGTTCCGAGGCGAGCGGTTCAGCGATTGGAAGGGGAAGGACCTCAAGGGCAACAACGAGTTGCTCCAAATCACCCAACCGCAGGTCATCGAAGAAATCCACCGGCACTATTTGGAGGCCGGGGCCGACCTCATTGAAACCAACACGTTTTCGGCGACCACCATCGGCCAGCACGACTTTTTCTTTCGGCATTCCGCAGGCCGCAAAGATCAGGCCTTCTTCAATGATGTGATCCAAGATCCGTTCCTGCGCGACCTGGCTCGGGAAATGAATCTCACCTCGGCCCGACTGGCCCGGAGCGCCGTCGATACGGTGTCCAAAGCCACGGGCATCCCCCGGTATGTTGCCGGGGCCATTGGTCCGATGCCGGTCACGACCTCGATCTCTCCAGATGTCAACGATGCCGGATTCCGGTCCGTGAGTTTTGAGCAATTGGTCACGGCCTACACCGAACAGGTGGAGGCGCTCATCGAAGGGGGCGTGGATGTCCTGTTAGTAGAAACCATCTTCGACACGCTCAACGCCAAGGCCGCGCTCTTGGCCATCCAACAAGTGCAAGATCGCTTGCAAGTCCGACTGCCGCTGATGATCTCGGGCACGATCACTGACTTGTCTGGCCGCACTCTGACGGGGCAAACGGTCGAAGCCTCTTGGAACTCCGTCCGCCACGCCGAGCCGATCACCAGCGGGTTCAACTGCGCCCGCGGTCCCAAAGAAATGCGGGCCTATGTCCAGGAACTCCACCGCATCGCCGATACCAAAATTTGCGTGTATCCCAATGCCGGATTGCCCGACCCGTTGTCCCCGACAGGTTTCCCCGAAACAGCG
>JAPLUF010000045.1 GCA_026397755.1 Verrucomicrobiota bacterium | reverse complement strand
GCGCTGTTGCTGTTGCGAAGGACTGTAGGCCACCACGGACGATTCGTGATCGTTGTTCAGGAAGGCGAAGAAGCGGTAGTACTCCTCCTGCGAAATGGGATCGTATTTGTGGTCATGGCATTGGGCGCACTGGATGGTAATGCCCAGCACCGCCTTGCCGATGCAGTCCATGCGGTCGATCAAACCATCGATGCGAAACTGCTCGGGATCTGCCCCGCCCTCTTCGTTCAACATCGCATTGCGCAAGAACCCTGTGGCCACGCGGCTAGAGTCGGTCGCCTGAGGCAACAGGTCGCCAGCGATTTGCTCGATGAGAAACTGGTCATAGGGCAAGTCGCGATTGAGGGCGTCGACCACCCAATCTCGGTACGCCCAGACAAACCGAGGCTTATCCTTTTCGAAACCATCGGAGTCGGCATAGCGAGCCGCATCCAGCCAATGTCGTCCCCAGCGTTCACCGTGATGCGGAGAGGCCAGCAAACTCGATACGACCCGGTCCCAGGCCCCTGGCGTTTTGTCGGCCAGAAAGTGGTCCACGTCTGACGGAGTCGGCGGCAGTCCGGTGAGATCCAGATGGAGGCGACGCAGAAGAGTGACCCGGTCGGCCTCCGGAGACAGGTTAAGCCCCTCCTTCTCCAGACGGGCGACAATAAACCGGTCGATAGGAGATCGGATCCGATCTGCCCGACGCACTACGGGCAACTCTGGTCGCACCGGAGATTTCCAGGCCCAGTGGTCGCGGCGCACGGCATTCGTCGTCGATGCACCCCAGGCCATACCCCCAACCCAAAGCCATCCAAAAAGAAGGATCCGAAACCCAGCGTGCACCGGAGAAAGGGAGGAGGCGGTGGTGTTCACAACAAGCAACTCTGCCCCGTGTCCGAGGGTTGGTCCAATCGGATTTGAGCCTCACTCGGCCCCCGGGTGCATGACAGAAAACCTCATTCAGCCTTCATGCGGCCAGGTGAAGTGAATCATTTCAGGAGACCTAGATGTCGAGGCGGTGTTTCCAGAACCCCCCGAGCGTCCGCCCCACCCAGGGAACCCATACCTCGACCCATGAGCCAAAAAAGCCTGTCCCCTCCCAGCCTGTCCCTTCCCAACCTTCCACACCACGAGCCGCAGCGGGACGGGGCGAAGTGAGCATTGGAACGTCCCACGTTCCCTGCGAACGCAGCCCCATCCCGCGGAGCCCCACCCACAGAAACCACACCTCGACCCATCAACCAAAAGAGCCTGTCCCTTCCCAACCTTCCAAAAGCTCTTGGAAACCATTTCTGATTCCAGCAATTGCAACGGTACTTGCCGACAAGTCACCGGCGACGCACCGTCGTACTCCAGCAAACCATGAACCGCGTCATCCTCTCCGTGATGTCCGCCGCCCTGGCGACGGCCCTCCTCTCCATACCCACCTTGGCAGCCGACAAGAAAGACAAGAAGTCCGACAAGGAGGCGTGGAAGCAACTCTTCGACGGCAAAGACACCTCCCAGTGGCGCGGCTACAAAGCGACCTCGTTCCCAGCCAAAGGTTGGCGTGTCGAAAACGGAACCCTGCGGCACGTGGCCGGAGAAGGCGGCGGCGACCTAATCACCCTCGACAAGTTCAGTGATTTCGAACTGCGTTTTGAATGGAAAGTTTCCCCCGGAGCCAACAGTGGCGTCATCTATCGCGTGACCGAAGACCACAACGCCTCCTATGAAACAGGCCCTGAATATCAGGTCCTCGACGAATCCAAGCACGCCGACGGCAAGAACCCCAAGACCAGCGCCGCCGCGCTCTACGCCCTCATCGCCTGCAACGCCGAGAAAGAACTCAAGCCCGTGGGCGAATGGAACAAGGCCCGCATTGTAGTCAAAGGCAACCAGGCCGAGCACTGGCTCAACAAAAAGAAAGTCGTCGAGTACCAGTGGGGCGGCTCCGAGACCCAGAAGCTCATCTCCGAATCCAAATTCAAAGGC
>JAPLUF010000244.1:2415-3199 GCA_026397755.1 Verrucomicrobiota bacterium | reverse complement strand
GTTGAACCCGCACTTCCTCTTCAATGCTCTCAACGGCATTGGCACGCTGATGTTCCGGGATGTCGACGCGGCTGACGCGATGCTGGTGCGATTGGCTGAATTGCTGCGTCATGCCTTGGACCGATCCGGTCGGCAATTGGTCACATTGCGGGAGGAGTTGGCCTTTCTGGACCGCTATTTGACGTTGGAGCAAATGCGCTTCGGGGATCGACTGTCTGTGTCGCGAGAAATCTCTCCCGAGGCCCAAGAGGCCCAAGTGCCCAATCTGATCCTTCAACCGCTCGTCGAGAACGCGATTAAGCACGGGGTTGAACCGCTCTTAGTTCCGGGTCGGATTGTCATTCGTGCCTCGGAATCCGTTCCAGGGCGCCTGCGGTTGGAGGTTCAGGACAACGGGAAAGGACTGCCCGCGGATCGTGATCCCGCCTCGGGGATCGGAACGTCAAATACCTTGGCCCGATTGCACCAACTGTATGGGTCTCAGGCTCGGTTCCAGTTGGAGGCATCCCCGGGCGGTGGTGTCCTGGCAGTCGTTGAATTGCCGCTCAGTCGTTGATTCAGAGATCTAGCGATCTCTTCAGCTCCAGAATCTGGGGCGGTGGATGGATGCCCAGAAGCCTTGTCCGCAGACTCGACAGCGCCAATTCCCTTGGCACGGTAACCCAATGCCCCCGATTCGAGCCATCGTCGTGGACGATGAACCCCTAGCACGGGAGCGGCTCCGTCACTGGTTGAGTCGCGAACCGCAAGTTGTCTTGGTGGCCGAATGCTCCCAGGGCAACGA
>JAPLUF010000244.1:0-2397 GCA_026397755.1 Verrucomicrobiota bacterium | reverse complement strand
GCGTCGGGAACGCCCGGATTTGGTCTTCCTGGATGTCCAGATGCCGGGTTTGACCGGGGTTCAGGTACTGGAAGCCCTCGGAGATTCGGTGCCCCCGGCCGTGGTCTTCGTCACCGCGCACGAGCAATTCGCCGTGGAGGCGTTCGAGGTTCAGGCGGTGGATTACCTGCTCAAACCGGTTTCCCGGGAGCGGTTTAAGACGGCGCTGGATCGAGTTTCGAAACGACTGGCGGTCGCCCGATCGGAACCGAGCCCGCCGGAGCCCAAGCTTCCCGACCGTCTGCCGGTGAAGCACAACGGCCGCATCGTTTTTGTGCCGGTGGCCGACATCGACTGGATCGGCAGTGCCGACAACTACGTGGAGTTGCATGTGGGTTCCCAGACCTTCCTGATACGTGAGACCATGAACGCCATTTCTCAGCGACTGCCCTCTGAGCGATTTGTCCGGGTCAGTCGCACGGCCATCGTGCAGGTGGCTCGGGTGCGCCAACTCGAGCCGCTCTTCCATGGCGAATACTGCATCGAGCTTCTTTCTGGGGCCAAGGTCACCCTGAGTCGCAGCCACCGGGATCAGTTGCCGCGATTGGGTTTGCACGGATAGAGGGTGTTCCGGATTGGCAGAAGGCGTTGGCTGGGAGAAGATCTCCCCGGCATGGACACGGTCCACAAACTCATCAGCCCCGAGGCATTCCCCGCCTGGCGCGAAGCCGTCAAGGCTTCGGGCAAGGTCTTGG
This sequence comes from Verrucomicrobiota bacterium, assembly GCA_026397755.1. Lineage (GTDB taxonomy): Bacteria > Verrucomicrobiota > Verrucomicrobiia > Limisphaerales > UBA9464 > SXXZ01. The sequence goes on along the minus strand of JAPLUF010000244.1, from coordinate 1,663 downwards.
TGGTGACCAATGGATGCTTTGATTTGCTCCATGCGGGCCATGTTGCCTACCTGGAGGCAGCGCGCTCTCTCGGAGATGTTCTGCTAGTGGGCCTGAATGGCGACTCCAGCGTGCGTGAACTCAAGGGGCCTACCCGTCCGCTCAATATCGAGGGCGATCGCGCCCGCGTTTTGGCGGCTCTGGAATGCGTCTCCGCTGTGGCGATTTTCCCGGAGAAGCGGGCCGTCCGCTTCCTGGCCGATGCCTGTACCGACCTCTACGTGAAGGGCGGAGATTACACCCTAGAAACCGTCGATCAGGATGAACGTCGGGCCGTGGAATCAGGTGGAGGCCGCATCGTATTCATTCCCTTCCTGCCGGGCCGTTCCACCACCGGTTTGGTGGCCAAAATTCAAACGCTTTGAACATGTCTTCCGAGACCCCCGCGGCTGAGCCGCTTTCCAATGCCCTAGTCCGCAAGCTCAAGGGACAGGCTCAACGCCTCGAAGCCTCCGTCCGCCTTGGGCGTGGAGGAGTTTCTCCGGCTTTTCTCACTGGCCTGGATCGCGAGTTGGCCCAGCACGAGTTGGTGAAAATCCGACTCTACGACCTCAAGGACAAGCGCCACGAGATCGGCGAACAGGTGGCCCGTGAGTCGAATAGCCACTTGGTGACGGTGATTGGCCACGTAGTGGTTTTGTACCGTCCCAAGCCCGACCAGGCCGCCCCGACCGACTCGGCTCATTGATCCATGAACCGGCGGACCTGCTTCCCCATCGCGCTCTGGGTGGCGTTGTGTCTGGGGATGCTAGGCTGGGGGATGCTCGCGGCGGAAACTGCCGCTCAGTCCTCTGGCACGCGGCCGGCTGACAAGATCCTGGTCGTGCTGGGTGACAGCCTCTCGGCGGGATTCGGGGTCGACCCGAGTGAGGCATGGCCGGCGCGGATTCAGGAAAAGATCCGTGAAGCGGGCTTGTCCTGGAAGTTGGTCAATGCCGGGCTGAGTGGGGACACCTCAGCGGGCGGGCTCCGTCGTTTGGAGTGGATCCTGCGTCGCCCCGTCGATGCCCTTTTGCTCGAGTTGGGTAGCAATGATGGTTTGAGGGGACTGCCGCTGGAGGGCACTCGCACCAACTTGCAGACGGTGATTGAGCGCACCCGAGCCAAGTATCCGAACGTCCGCATCGTGCTGGCAGGTATGAAGATGCCTGAGAACCTCGGTGAGGCCTATACCCGTCAATTCGAGACCCTTTATCGTGACCTGGCCGCGACGAACACGGTTGCCCTAATCCCGTTCCTTCTCGACGGCGTGGGAGGTCGCGCAGAACTCAACCTTCCCGACCAGATCCATCCCAACGTCGAAGGCCACCGCCGCGTGGCCACCAACGTTTGGAAAGTGCTCCAGCCAGTCCTGCAGCCCCACTGAGGGTAGGGCGCTTTTTTGCGAAAGCCGCGGTTGGACGGGGAACGCCGGGTCGGGGGACCCGGCCTACGTGTGAACATGATACTGAAACGACTAACCGGTGAAAGACCGAGTACGGTGCTGGCATGGCACCGTGTAGCTGAAGGTAACTGCGTCGCCGTGAGGCGGGGTGGGGAACAACCGGAAGCGAACCTGTCGTCCCAAAGCAGTCAAACAAGACAGCTGAATCCGATTCGGCTTGTCGGAGTGGCGAGCCTGCGT
>JAPLUF010000315.1 GCA_026397755.1 Verrucomicrobiota bacterium | reverse complement strand
CGTCGGCGCTTGGAGGTGCGACCGGGGTGAAACGCCGGCGAGCAGTTCTTCGATCTCGGAGTCTTCTTCGATGATCAGGCAATCTCCACCCGATCGGACGTGGGTCGCCAAGAGGCGTTCCCACTCGGTGGCCTCGCTGATCTTGGGGCGCTGCGGGAAGAGTCGGCCCGCCATGAGCCCCCCTTCTGGAGTGAGCAAGGCCGGACGACGCCCCGCCCCGCTGAGCAAGGTGTGGATGAAGGCCGCGGCGGCCGCTGAGACTCGTCCCTGACGGGTGACCCTGCATAAATCCAGACGCTGCAGGGGATGATCACGGACAGAAATCTGGAGTGGTTCTGAAAGGGATTGGGACGAAGCGACCTTGCGGACTGAACCAAGTCGGCGGAATCGCGGCGGCGTGCTGGTGGCGAGGGAAGGGTGACTGGGCCGAAAATTCGCGACGGTCGCCTCCGCGGTCGAAGCCGCAGGTGCCGTCTGGAGAATGGGTTCAGCGGTCAGCATGGTCAGTGACGCGGGAGGGCGGGGCGATCGGTAGCCGCTTCATGAGCTACCAAAACGGGTGACGGAGGAATTGTCAGATAGCTCGCAGCCTCGCGGGAGATCTCTTTGAAGACGGGCACGCAGGCGGCTCCATAGGCAGCCCGACCGTCCGCCCCAGTGGGTTCGTCAGCGCATACTAGCAGGCAGATCTGAGGGTTCTCAGCGGGAAGGAATCCAACAAAGGTGCTGAAATGGGCGGTGACGCCGGCAGCCATGTGGGCCTGGGTCATCTTGTTGGCCGTGCCAGTTTTACCGGCGACGGTATACTCACTGAGTGCGGCATCCTTGCCCGTGCCTTTGGAGCTCACTACTGCGGTCAGGAGTTGCACCAGTTGTTTGGCTGTGTCGGAGCGTACCACCCTGCCGACCTGACGCGGGGCAAGATTGCGAATGATGCTGCCCGAGGAGCTCTCCACAGACTTCACCAGCATGGGCTCCATCAGGATGCCGTCATTGGCCACGGCGGCGTAGGCCATGGTGATCTGGAGTGGCGTCGCGTAGATGCCGTAGCCGTAAGAAAGGATGAGCTGAGTGCCGAGGCCGTCCCAGGCTGGGATTCGCGTGTTGGGCTCTCCTCCGCAGAGGATGCCGGTCCGTCGGGTGAATCCGTAGGCCTCGGCGTACTTGACCAACGCAGTGGCTCGCGGCGGAGCAGCAGAATCCCAAAGGGCATATCCGAGCTTGGCTGCGCCCACGTTGGAGGATGCGGCGAAGGCTTCTTCCAAGGTAACCGTGTGCAGCTTGTGACCGCGCGCATCGGCGATGGGTTTCTTGCGTCCGGCAGGGGGTCGCCATGATCCGCCCTCGCAGTCGATCAGAGAACTTGGGGAGAGGTTTCGACCTGGAAGTGATTCGAGGGCGGCCGAGTAGGTGACCAGCTTGAAAGTGGATCCAGGCTCGACGAGCTCCGACACTGCGTGATTGCGATGCTGCGGTTTGCGCGGTCCGCTGGCCTGTGTCGTTGAGCCGGGTTGTCGCGCCGGTGAGTAGTCTGGATCCGTAGCGTTGGCTAGGGCCAGAATCTCACCGGTCGATGGGCGCACCAGTATCGCCGACATCCAGTTGGGCTTCAGCTTGGCCATCCCTTGGCGCAATGCGTTCTCCGCGACGTATTGGAGATTGGCGTCGATGGTTAGTCGGACATTCGCACCGGGTTGCGGAACCAGGTCCAGTTCTCGGGTGCCAGCCAATTCACGGCCTTTGCCTCGTCGGATGATCGCCTGACCAGCAACCCCTTGGAGCTCGTCGTTGAACTGTCGCTCGAGACCGTCGGCGCCATGGATCTCGGGCGGCAATTCTCGGGTGCGGACGCGAATGCGGTTGGTGGCGGTCCGGTATTCTACGATCGGGATCATCCCGTTGGTCGTGGTTCCCAGAATGGGCATCGCGAGTTCGCCGTGCGGCATCACGCGCCGTTCCATAATTTCGGCAGTGATTCCGTTTTCGCGAACCTCCCTCAATTGGGGTTGGATCCGCTTCATGGCTAGGTTGATTTCCCGGTTGTCCCGGGCGATCTCTTTGCGAACGCGATAGCGTCTCGGCAAGTCCCACCAGGCGATGGGAGGACTATTGGTTCGTCGATAGGCCACCGCGGCCGAAGCCGCCAGCAGTTGGCGTTCCTCTGGGGATCGGAACACCTTTAAATTGGTGTGAACCCGGGTCCAGTCCACAAAGGACAGGTTGGAGGCCACCAAGACACTCTGGTTGGTGTGCAGCACCTGCACCCATTGGGTGGCCACCAAACCGGTGGAGTTGGTGCTGGCGTCGGCTTTCCAGCGAAGTTCGGGTCGGAT
>JAPLUF010000149.1 GCA_026397755.1 Verrucomicrobiota bacterium | reverse complement strand
GCTCGACTCCTTTTTCCATGAAATCCCGCTGACGCTTCACGATTTCGCGGCCGATGCTCAAAATGGTGCTCTGGCGCTGGTTGAGACTCTTGATGAGAAACTTGCCGGCCTTGATCTTGTCGCGCACGTATTCCCGGACCTCGGCGGAAGTTTCCGACTGAGCCAGCAAGTCTTTGTAGGCGCTGCTAATGCGCAGTTGGGGCATGAACTCATCCTTGCCAGCCACGTCGTACTCCACCTTTTGACGCTTCTCGGTGATCGGTAAAAAATCGCACAGAAAGATTCGGTTGAGATCGGCCACCAAGGCCTCAGTCACCCCGCCACTGACCTTCATTTCCTCGGATGCCAACTGCTCAGCACAGGCCTTGAGGCGTTTGTCGGCGGCCGTGCTGAACGAGGCCTTCCCCAAAAAACGGTGGTACAGGCGTTCTTCACCCCGCACGATGCGAGTAAGGTCTTCGCTCAGGGCGTTTAGAAGGGTCTCTGAAACCAAATCCTGATCGGTGAATCGCCACTGACGAAGTCCCTCGCGAGTCTGCATCGAGAGTCGATAACGCAGGTGAGTAATTACCTCATCCTCTTCGTCGGGATCGCTCAGGATCTCCATCAGCGACGGCGGATCTTCGATGTCCGTCGCCTTGATGTCCGGGCTGGGATCATCGACCACGCGCCGGATGACCTCCAACTCCGGCACCACGTATTGTTCAGGATCGCGGGAAAAATCGGAACCCGGCCTGGGATCGAGCCGGGCGATCCGTCCCGCCGCCTCCTGGGCCTCGGACGGAGTGATTCCCAACTGGCGGGCGATCTCGGGGAACCGCCGTTTACCCAACTCCTCCATGTAGTCGCGGAGGATGAGGTATTCCAGATCATTGGTCCGGCCTGCTCGCTCCATCTGAAGCATCAGGCACTCCCGAAGGTCTCGAGCCCCCACACCGGGGGGTTCGAAGGATTGGAGAACCGACAACACTTCCAAAATTCGCTCGGTCGAGAAGCCTGTGGAGAAGGTGAGTTCTTCGGGTTGGGCCGTCAGATAACCTCGGTCGTCGATGTTTCCGATGAGTAATTCGGAAACTTCACGCTGTTCGGGGGTCAACTCAGTGAAGCGCACCTGCTCCAGCAAGTACTCCTGCAAGGATTGGCCCGTGGTCAGGGAATCAAAGAGATGCTGACGGCGCTCTTCATCCTCCTGTGTAACCTTGTTGACGGTGTTGTTCTGGGCGAAAACTTCGCGCCATTCCTCGTCCATCTTGAGGAGCTTCTGGAGATCTTCAGAAAAACGATCGACCGGCTCGTCGTCGTGCTTTTCGCGCGCCGGATCAAACTGAACATCCAGAGGGGGTTCCGCGGGATCGGCAGCCGCGGCTTCGGCTTCGGCCTGAGCTTCCCGGGCCTCGACATCGACTTCCAAGGCCCCGATCTCTTCCAGAACTGGGTTTAATTGGAGCTCTTGCTCCACCATCGCCTTGAGCTCCAACACGGGTGCCTGCAGGAGCGCCAGCGAATGCTGGAGCTGCGGCGACAGCACCATCTGCTGGGAAAGCCGTTGGCTAAGTTGAAGTCCCGCGGACATCGACCCGCAAGTTACTGCAGGAATCTTGCCAATTAAAGAAAGAACCGAAACCACGGGCCTGAAATCCACTTTCAGCGCCACAAATCGCGCACCAGCCTCACAATCCTAGCCCTGACAATCTAATGTTCTTTAATGATTCGGCTACGCGGTTTTTCGGGTCCCTTGACGTCGCTCCTCCTGACGCCAGACCGACTCCCGACGCCGTAATTCGGCGCGTAACAACTCCTCGGCCGACCATCCGGACGCCTGGCACTGGGCCGACAAGTCGAATAACGCCTGAGCAATGGCCTTGCGATCGCCCACCTTGGGTTTCGGGGGGACCGGGGCCAACCCAGCCTTGGCTGCTTTCTTGAGCAGTTTCTGGGAACGCATCAACGCCGGCAGGTGTCTCGGAATCCCATCCAGAGCCGATTTCCTCTCATGCTTAGAACCCGCCTTCTCAGCCTTCTTAATGGATTCCCAATTGGCCCAGACCTGATCGATATTCTTCACGCTCACCGATCCGAAGACATGCGGATGGCGGCGAATAAGTTTGTCTACTAAGTGCTGGCAGACTGCATCAAAATCAAACACCCCACGCTCGCGCGCCAACTGTGCGTGGAACACCACCTGAAGGAGCAGGTCCCCCAACTCCTCGGCCATCTCCACATCATCGCCGGCCTCGATCGCATCCATCAATTCATACACCTCCTCCACGGCATGGGAACGGAGGGAGCGGTGGTCTTGTTCGCGGTCCCAGGGGCATCCGTCCGGAGCGCGAAGGGCGGCCATCACCTCGAGCAGTTGTCGGATGGGGGCAAGTCGTCGGGAAGGGGCTTTGGGCATGGAATTCGTGTTCGATGGCCTGAGGATTCAGAGCACCACAAGATCATCTCGATGAATAATCTCCGCCTGCTTTTGAGATCGTTCGCGAACCTCGGCCGCAGAGGCACCGGCCAAACCCCGGGCCAATTCCCGACCTTCCGGATCGCAAATTCGAACCACATCGCCCGCCTGAAACTCTCCCTCGCAGCGAATAATTCCCGGAGCGAGCAGGCTGCGGCCGTGATCCCTCAGCGCCACCACGGCTCCGGCGTCCACCGTCAGGGTTCCTTCGGCATGGTGGTAGAAGGCGATCCAACGCTTGCGACTCGGGAGGCGGCCAGAGCCGGCCAAGAAACGGGTACCGACGGACTCACCGTTCACAATTTTCTCCAAGGCGTCATGCCGGTGGCCGGGAGCGATGACCAAGGGAATACCGGAGCGGACGACGATCTTCGCGGCCAAAATCTTGGTGGTCATGCCACCGGTGGCCGTCTCGCTCGAGGTCCCACCGGCCATGGCCTCGATCCGCGCATCGACCGCATCCACCGTCTCCAGCAATCGGGCCTCCGGCTTTCCGAAGTGCTCAATCAAGCCGTCGGCCGTCGTCAAAATGACTAGTAAATCGGCCGGCAAGAGGCTGGCAACTAGCGCTGACAACCGATCGTTGTCTCCGAACTTCAACTCGGTCACCGACACCACGTCATTCTCGTTGATGATGGGCAGGACCTTGTGCTTGAGCAGGGTCAGCAGGGTATTCCGCGCATTGAGGTGACGGGTGTGATCGGCCAGGTCGTCGTGGGTCAAAAGCACTTGAGCCACCGGTTGGTCGTAGTGGCGGAAGAGCGACTCGTACAAAGCCATTAGCCGCGATTGCCCGACCGCGGCACAGGCCTGTCGTTCGGCCAGACTCCCCGGACGCCGATCATAACCGAGCACTCCCATGCCGGCCCCGACGGCTCCCGAGGTGACGACGACGACCTCGTGGCCCGCCGACCGAAGTCGGGCGATTTGAGCGACCAGTTGAGCAAACTGGACCAAGTCAAGCCGCTTGGAGGCATCGGTAAGGACACCGGTTCCCAGCTTCACGACCACACGACGGGCAGATGGAGGCGCAGACGAACGCACGGCAGAGAGTCTCCCAATTCACCGCCTCGGCTCAATCCGCAAGTCACGCCTCATCAGGCATCGACCACCGCGATCCCGGACTCCGCTCCATTCACACCAGAGCCTTCGAAGCTGTTGGTGCTTTTGGCAGTCGATCGTAGTGTTCAGGTGTGCCGCCGTTCGCTGCCCCACCGGAAACCCCCGATCCACCTGCGGGCCTGCAACAGTTCATTGTCCCCGACCTGTGGCAGCAGCAGGCCGTGTCGGCATTGAGAGCAGGCAAGGACGTGGTCATCCATGCGCCCACAGGCGCCGGCAAGACGCTGGTGTTCGAATTGTGGTCGAAGTCGGGCAGAAACCGGGGTCAGGCCATTTACACAGTGCCCACTCGGGCGTTGGCCAACGACAAGCTGGCTGAATGGCGAACCCGGGGCTGGAACGTAGGCATCGCCACCGGCGACCTGGCCGAGAACCTCGACGCCCCAATTCTTGTCGCCACCCTCGAAACACAGAAAAACAGGCTCATCCGAGGCGATGGCCCCACCCTGCTCATCGTCGACGAGTACCAGATGCTCGGCGATGAAGACCGAGGACTGAATTACGAACTGGCCCTGGCACTGGCTCCACCGCAAACGCAGCTGCTGCTCCTGAGCGGCTCGGTTGCCAACCCTGATCAGGTGGCCAACTGGCTGCGCCGTCTGGGGCGTGCGGTCGAAGTGGTCAAACACACCGTCCGTCCTGTGCCGCTGGACGAGGTCTTCGCCAACGAACTTAACTGGCGATTGCCGCCGGAAATCCGCAGCTACTGGCCACGCCTGTGCGCCAAGGCCTTGGCCGAGGGATTAGGGCCGGTGCTGCTCTTTGCCCCCCGACGAGCCCACGCCGAAGAACTCGCCTCGGACATAGCCCGACAATTGCCCTGTCCGCATCCGCTGCAATTGACCGAGGCCCAGAAACGGCTCGTCGGCGAACCCTTGGCCAAAATGCTAAAATCCCGAGTGGCCTATCACCACAGTGGTTTGAGCTACGCGGTCCGCGCCGGAGTCATTGAGCCCCTCACCAAGGCAGGCCAACTCCGAGTTGTCGTGGCCACGATGGGGTTGGCCGCCGGCATCAACTTCAGCCTGCGCTCGGTGGCCATCACGGCCGCACAGTACAAGCGGGACGGACGCGAGATTCCTCTGAGGGGAGACGAGATCTTGCAAATGTTCGGACGCGCCGGACGCCGCGGGCTCGACGAGATGGGTTACGTGCTGGTCAGTGCCAATGAGTTGCGGATGCGCGATGGACACCCCTGCGCTCTCGCCCGATCCGGCATGGTCGATTGGAGCGCCCTACTCGGTCTTATGGCGGTCGCCGCCGACGCGGGCAAACCCCCCTTTGTCGAAGCCGTGCGAGTGCAGGAGCGCTTATTCACTACCAAGCCCATCATTCTTGGCGTCGAAGAATCTCTTAAACGGCCGAATGCTCCATGCGGTTGGATGACCGACGCCGAACGAGCGCGTCAGGTCCGCAAAAAAAATCGGGAACTCCTCAACTCAGCCGGTGAATGGGAGCCCTATCCCTTCTGGCAGGAACGTCCGCTGGGAAAAATTTGGGTCGTCGCGGCCACGACGGCATTGCCAATACCCTCGGAGAATGGCTCCGAAACGGAAGCCATTCCAGCGCTCCCGCTCAAGTCGGCGTTGACGGTTCAAGAGGCCCTAGAAAAAGTAGGTCAAGGCGGACTCACCGCCTTGGAGGAAACGCCCGAAGGAACCCTCTATGGCCGCTCGATGATTGCGGCCGACCGAATGGCGGATGGTCGCCTGATCTTGGCCAAGTGGGTCCGACGATTGACCCAGTGGCACGGACGCGAGGTCAGCCAAGACATCTTCAGTGAGACCCTCAAGCCGGCCCTCGAAAAGCACCTGCTGCAACAGCGGCTCCCCGTGGTCCGCTGGGTCGAACACGATCAAGCCATCACCGTGCTGGTGAGCCTAGAACTCCAGACCATTAAAGTGCCCGTGGATCGTCATGGAGTGGCGCTGTGGCGCCCAAAAGAACGCGAGGTGCTTTCGGCTGTGTGTGCGCGCTGCGACTGGACCGAGGTGTGTCGAGGGCTCTCGGCCGCCCCGGGCACCGCACTTACCTGGCGTCGCCTTGGGTTGGTCGATGCCCAAGGCAACCCGACCCGCCGTGGACGCGTGGTGAGTTTCTTCTCCGGCGGCGATGGTCTAGCCATTGCGGCCGCTCTGGAAGACGCCACCTACCCATTGGAGGAACTGGTGTACGACCTGGCCAACCTCGACGCCGGATTCCGCTTCTGTGCCGACGGAGACCGCTATGGCGGTCCACTGGCCTTTGCCTGCCGCAAGGCCTATGGCCCCGCATCGATCGATGGATACCTAGAGACCGGGCTACCCCTCAAATATGGCACCGGAGCCGAAACGGTGGTCCGCAGGATCCATCAAGACCCGGCCTGCAAGGTGCGCTTTGTCACCGAAGTGCTCGGTACCGGCGACATCGATCGCATGATCATCGAGTGGCGAAGCCTGCTGCGGCAAATCGCCCATGCGGCACCGCTAGAATGGCCTCGGTGGACGGAGCTTCAGGCCATGGCCAGACCCCTCTTGCATGAGGTGCGCTCCCCTACCGAGACCAGCCTACCCCCGCTGGAATACGCGCAAACCAAACGCATCGACCACCGCTTGATTCTGAGGAGGTCCTGATAACCCTATTTCTGGACCCCAAACCCAACGCCATGATCCACGTCCCTCCTCTCCGACCTCGACGCTCCATCGACGGTATTTCCGCGGTGCTCCTGCCCTTCCATCCCGACGGCCGCCCCGACCGGGAAACCTGGGCCACGCTCGTCGAGCAAACCTGGGCGGCCGGACTCACTCCCGCCGTCAACATGGACACCGGCTACGCCAACTTGTTGAGCCCGTCCGAGCGCGCAGAGTTCCTCGCCGAAACAAGTCAAATGGCCCGGGGTCGACGCTTCATCGCCGGCACTTATATTGAGGGCCTCGCCGGAGACCCGGCCACCGTGTATGCCCGTGAGGCCTCGGTCATTCAGTCGGCCGGGGGCACCCCCATCCTCTTTCCCTGCTCCGCCACTCAGCACTGGGATCGGGGGCAAACCGTGTCGCTGTTCCGATCCGTTGGACAAGCCGTGCCACAATTTCTCGGCTTCGAGCTCGGCACGATGTTCGTACCCTTTGGCCGGATCTGGGACTTGGACACCTTCCGCGCCTTGCTCGACATTCCTCAATTAATGGGTGCCAAGCACAGTTCCCTCAGCCGGGACCTCGAGTGGCAACGGTTGGCGGTGCGCGACGCCGTCCGCCCCGAGTTCCGTGTGTATACGGGCAACGACTTGGCCATCGACCTCATCCAGTGGGGCAGCGACTACTTGTTGGGTTTATCAGCCTTCCATGTCGAAGCCTTCGCGGCCCGAGACCGCGCCTGGGCCCTGGGCGACGGGCGTTTCTTCGAGTTGAACGACTGGCTGCAATACTTAGGCATGATCGCCTTCCGCGCCCCGGTGCCCGCCTACAAACACACCTGCGCCCAGTTCCTCAAGTTACGGGGTGTCATTCCGTGCGACGCGCCACACCCGCGGGGAGTCCAACGCCCCGACTCCGACCTCCCGCTTCTGGCCGACATCGCTGCACGTCTCGAATCCCTCACGATGGAATTTTCAAACGCTGCAAACTCGTCACCATCGGGAGACATCCACCAGAAAACCCGATAAGGTCTCCCTCGTGCCGGACATTGTTCTGTCCACCCTCAACGCGAAGTACCTCCACGCCTCCTTCGGGCTGCGCTGCCTCATGGCCAATCTGGGGGATCTGCAGTCGCGGGCCAAAATCCTGGAGTTCGACATTAACCAGCGTCCGTTGGAAATCGCGGAAGCCCTGCTGGATGCTGCCCCAAAAATCCTCGGATTGGGCGTCTATGTCTGGAACGCGGGCCCAACGCTCGAACTGCTCGGCATCCTCCGCCGCCTTCGCCCCGATCTCAAGGTCGTGCTCGGAGGGCCCGAGGTTAGCTACGAATGGGACCAGCAGCCGATCATCGGCCTGGCCGATCATGTGATCACCGGCGAGGCCGACCTCGCCTTCGCGTCGCTCTGCCAGAACCTGCTGTCAGCAACCGACCCGCGACCTCCCAAGCTCATCGCCGCACCCGTGCCCGATGTGGCGGCCTTGGCGCTGCCCTACGATCTCTACGACGCACGGGACATCGAGCACCGAGTCGTTTACGTCGAGGCCTCTCGGGGATGCCCCTTCACTTGCGAGTTCTGCCTCAGCTCCTTGGAGATCCCGGTGCGGCAATTCCCGCTGGAGCCCTTCCTGGTGGCGATGCAACAGCTGCACGACCGGGGCCTGCGCCGCTTCAAATTCGTCGACCGCACCTTCAACCTGAACCTCGCCACCAGCCGGCGGATCCTTCAATTCTTCCTCGACCGACTGAGCCCAGAACTCTTCGTTCACTTTGAGATGATTCCGGACCGCCTTCCGGCAGAATTACGCGAATTAATTGCCCGATTCCCGGCGGGAACGCTGCAGTTTGAGGTGGGAATCCAGACCTTTGATCGGCAGGTCGAGGCCCGAATTAGCCGACGCCAGAACCACGATCGCCTGAGCGATAACTTCCAGTGGCTCCGGCAGCACAGCGGCGTGCACTTGCATGCCGACCTCATCGTGGGCCTTCCCGGCGAGACCCTAGAATCGTTCGGGCGGGGGTTCGATCGACTCATCCATCTCAGGCCCCAGGAGATCCAGGTCGGTATTCTCAAGCGCCTGCGTGGGACTCCCATCATACGGCACGATGCGGAGTGGCAGATGATCTACAATCCCCATCCACCCTATGAGGTGCTCTCCACCCGGACCATGAACTTCGCCACGCTGGCCCGCTTGCGACGCTTCGCCAAGTTTTGGGACCTCTTCGGCAACAGCGGCAATTTCGTAGAGAGCCTTCCCATGCTATGGGCGACCGTTCGCAATCCCGCTCCAGCCCACGATGGATTAAACCCGGAGCAATCCCCAGTCGGTGATGCGCTCACTGTCGGTGTGCTTCCGACGGATTTATCCGTAAGAAATTCAGAAGCTGAATCTCCAACCCACGAGAACTCTGCAACAGCGGGCTCGGCCTTTGAGGCCATCCTCGCTTGGAGCGATGGGCTCCATGCCCAAGGTGTGAAGGGCCACGGTATCGCCCTGCCCCGGCAATACGAACTACTGTGGCGCTGGTCTGTGGAGGTGTCTGGGATTCCCGCCGAAGTGTTCGGGCCCGCACTGGCGCGCGATTACCGTCGCCCGGGTCGAACCGACCTACCCACTTGGCTGATCCTATTTGCGGGTTCCGAAGCGACCCTTCGCCGCCCTGCCCGTCTGCCCCGCCGCCAATCGCGGCACCTTGGGGCTCCGAGCGAATCCTAGCACTAGTCGTACGCGACCCAGCCTTGAGCCACCTCCGATCTCGCCCACCCGAATTAACCGAGCGGGACCACCGGGCGGTACCAGTTGTCGCGCTGGACCGGCTCGAAACCCAATTCTGAGATCAACCGCTTCATGTCGGCCACCCCCATGCGGAAGGTCGTGCCCGCCGAGCTGACCACGTTTTCCTCGATCATAATCGACCCAAAATCATTGGCACCATGGAGCAAGGCCACCTGCCCCACCTCGGGTCCCTGGGTCACCCAGGAGCTCTGCACACTGGGAATATTATCGAGGTAAATCCGGGCCACCGCCTGCATGCGCAGGTACTCATGGGAACCCACGGTCGTGGCCTTGAGAACAGTGTTCTCTGGTTGGAATGTCCAAGCGATGAAGGCCGTGAAGGCTCCCCCCTGAAGTTGCCCTAGCTCCAAGGCCTGCGCATAGCTCGTGGACCACTCTGAAGGGGGGCCAACGACCGGCAACTTTCCGGCAGCCACCAGACGCCCCAGGGACACATCCTGCTGAGCGCGAACCACCTCCAAGTGCTCAATACGCTCTTCGACGGTCTCTACATGGCCAAACATCATCGTCGCCGAACTGGCCAACCCCAGTCTGTGAGCGACATCCATGACCCCCATCCACTGAGCCGTGTTGGCCTTGAGCGGGGCGATGCGCTGGCGAACGCGATCCACGAGGATCTCACCGCCACCACCGGGCAAACTCCCCAGCCCTGCCGAAACAAAGTCTCGAAGGACAGTCTCGACCGGTTCATTGAAAAACTCCGAGAAGGCTACGAACTCGCTCGGACTGAACCCGTGGACATTGAATCCGGGGTACTTCGTGCGGACATGGTGCAGCAAATCCAGATACCATTGCTTGGTCAGTTTCGGATGGTGACCGCCCTGCATGAGCATTTGTGTCCCACCCAGCGCCAGGGTCTCCTCGATCTTCCGGTCGAGTTCGTCGAGTGTAATGACGTAGGAATCGGCATCTTTCTCAGTCCTCCAGAAGGCGCAGAACTTGCAGTAGACGTTGCAGACGTTGGTGTAATTGACGTTGCGATCCACGATGTAGGACACGGTCTCCGCCCCGCGCCCGGCCAGCGCACGACCACGGGCCAACCGACGACGACGATTTGCCAAAGTGCCCAATTCCGACAAGGGCAGCGAGTACAGAGCCAGCGCCTCCTGAGCATCAATCCGTCCCCCTTCCCAAACGCGCTGAAGCAGAGCATCCCGTGAAGAATCCAACACCATGACCGGAGCCTACCTCCGAACCGCCGGAGGACAAGCAAACCCAGTTTTCCTGCGGAACTCCGGAACTCTGGGGAAGTGCCAGTTGGCTGCTTTACCCGGGAGAGGCTTCCGCTACCGTCTGGGTCGATGCCCTTGCCCCCGTTGCTGAGAACCGCTCTGTTGATGGGCCTCCTTGCCCAGACCGGTTCAGCCAAGGAGGAAATGCCTTCCGGGAATCGGCACACCGGCATGAGCGGAGCCTCGGCCGCCATTTTCCTTGATACCGCTCGTGTGGTCGTCGCCAGCGATGAGGACAACCGGTTGCGGGTATACAACCCCTCGGCCAGTCAGCCGGCGATGACGGCATGGGACGCCTCGCCTTGGTTGCACCTCAGCGGCCACAATCTGGAATGTGACTTGGAGGGGGCTGCTCGGGTGGGGAATCGCATCTATTGGATCGGCTCCCATGGACGCAACAAGGACGGCAAGTACCGCTCAAACCGGCACCGCTTTTTCGCCACCGAGGTGACGGAGACGCCGCAAGGCCCCCAACTGCGAAGCATTGGGACTCCGTGCTCCACCGTGGTTAGCGCCCTGCTGACCAACAGCGCATTGAGCTTTCTCCACCTGGATACCGCGGCCGCGCTGCCTCCAGACGCCAAAGGAGG
>JAPLUF010000205.1 GCA_026397755.1 Verrucomicrobiota bacterium | reverse complement strand
GAAAGACCCACCAGAAACCCCATTACCCCAAGACCTCCGATTCGGAAGAGTCGACTGAAGGAGGCGTTGCCCATAGACAACTGAACGAGAACACCCTTGGGCCTCTGTAAAAGAATCTCCTTGAGCATCCTCATAGAACCTCTTTGGGCAGTCTCATGGAACGTCCTCGCGGAGAGCCTGCATGAGCGTCACATCGTCGGGGGCTGAGCGGGTCTCCAAAAGTTGGACCGCCTCGAAATCCTGCAGAACAGCCACCCCCGGCATCGCGGCAGCGACCGACAACTCAGCCGCCGTTCGGGCCATCGTACCATGTCTGTAGACCTGAACCCGTTGCCAACCCCAGTTGAGGGGAATCGCCACGCAAACCAAGGCGACAACAATGGGGATCGAGTCCGCCCAAATTCGACCGGCTATCCCCGAAAAAAAACGAACCCCATTCGAAACTCGGACCACGCTCTGAGTCCAGGATCGGGAAATCCACGACTTTTGTTCAGGAGATTCTTGGAGGTCGGAAAGGACTCGAGCAGTAAAGTTGCTGGAAACTCTCGGCCTAGGCTGGGAATCCAAAAGATGATTCAGCGCCAATTCCTCTTCAAGACGCCGCGCCTCGGACGGACGTTCAGACAACTGCCGGCGCCATTGAGCAGCCTCGTCGGCCGTCAAACGGCGTTGGGCCACCTCATCCAGCCAGTCTTGGTTCAGCGGAGAGTGCATTGAGTGGTCGTGTTTGAGTCAAAACCAGTCTTCCCGGAAAGTTGCGCTGGGAGTTTCCCCATGAAGTGGGTCCGGCAAACATCTGAATGACTGACAATCGGCAAACATCCCCTTAATCTGCGCCTTGGTCGTACCGATTGCTTGCCAGATGCAACCCTTGCCCACCGAAACAGTGGCTCCTCGTCCCGGCTCCGGCTGGTTGACCGGAGGGTTGGCCGTGCTGAATCCACAAGGGCGCATCCTCTCGGTCAACGAGCCCTTGGCCGAATGGCTGGAAGAGACCTCCGAGGGACTCATTGGGCGCGACTGGTCCCAAGTACTGAGCCAGCGCCGCCCGGAATGGGAACCAGGAATCCGGGCCTGGACCGAATCGACGGCCGAATTCCGAACCCAAGAACTACCGGGCCCTCCCGACCAGCCCGACGGTTGGATCCGCCTCACCGGGGGCCGCAGCCCCGGCGGACTTTTTGCTCACATCGAATCCTCGGTTCCCCCTCGACCTCGCCTGGAGGAAGAGTCTTGGCCGACCGCAGGTCGCGGCGGCGAGGCAAACCAGCGTCTGCGTCTCCGGTTGCTGCAGGCCGAGGCGCAAGTCGACAACCTGATGCGACGCTGGCCCGGGGTGATCTTCAATCAACGGATTGACATGTCCTTCCACTACGCCAGTTCGCGTCTGGAAGAACTCACCGGAGTCCCTCTCTCGGAGTTCCTTCACCGATCCGACGTGTTCTGGAATGTCATCCACGAGGCGGACATGCAGGAGGTCCAGAGCCACATCCGCCGCGCGATCCGAAGCGAGGTAGGCCTGAGCACCCATTTCCGCATCCGCCATGCGCGAACCGGACGAGTCGCCTACATATTAGAACGCCGCCAGGCACTGCGCACCGAGAGCGGGCTTTTGCTTGGATTCGAGGGAACTTGGCTCGATGTCTCACGGCAGACGATCGCCGAGCGACGGCTCAGTTCGGCCGCTTGGCGAGACACACTGGCCACCCTCACCATGGGCATGGCCCACGATTTCGGAAACATCCTCGCCGGCATCCACGCACTGGCCGAGACGTTGGAACCGGTCGAGGGCACCGATGAACCCCTTCGGGAAAGTCTGGATCTGATTAAACGCAATGCCATGCAGGCCAGCGCATTGGTACGACGGGTCTTGAGCCTCCATCAGGGACGCATTGGCGAATACAGCTACTCCGACCTGAATGAACAAGTGAGTGATCTCTCCGAATTAGTCCGGAAGATACTCCCGCGACGCATCCGCTTCGAGTCGGTGCTGGCCTCCCTACCGCTGCCGGTCTACGTCGATTCCGTCGAACTGCGCCAAGTGTTCCTGAACCTGGTGATGAATGCGGCGGACGCCATGCCGCACAATGGACAACTCTGGTGCTCGACCCATCGAATCACCGAGACAGAGCCCCTGCCCCACCTGCAAGGAACCTTCCCCAGACTGCCGGCTGTCTGCCTGAGCATCCGAGACAACGGTATCGGAATCCCGGAACGCCATCTGGGGACCATCTTCGATCCATTCTTCACGACCAAACCGGTGAACAAAGGATCCGGACTCGGCCTCTACAATGCCCGACTCTTCGTCGAGAAACATCACGGAGCCATCTCCGTGGAGTCGATAGAGGGTCAGGGGACCACCTTCCGACTTTGGCTACCCGAGGCTGACTTCACCGAACAGGAACGCGTCCAAGAGGGAGAAGAACGGCGGCGGCGCACCTTGCTGGTGGTGGGAGCGGCCGGCCGCTCCCTGGACACCACGGTTGATTTCCTGCGACGGGGCGGATTCTTCGTCGTTGCCGAGAGCCGGGAGAATCAGGTACTCGAGATGCTAGATTCCCTCGATTACGAGTTCGATGCGGTGTTGGTGCAAGTGGCTGCCGACACTTCGGATCGCATCGGTCAAT
>JAPLUF010000118.1 GCA_026397755.1 Verrucomicrobiota bacterium | reverse complement strand
CCAACGGTCCCCAGACCCGCCACCTTCGATGAGTTGCAGAACACCCTCCTTCACCCGCGCCGCCGGGCCCACCGAACCACCGATAGACACAGGCGGTGAGCCGGCGGGTTGGTCCTCTCCGGGAACGGTGTTGGACCAACGGTCACCGAGAGATCCCGAGGCGTCGAACGAGTCTTCCCACAGAGGTTTGAGTGGGGGCTGATGCTCGACCTTCCAGCCCGACAATCCTGCACGGGCTTGGGCTTCGCCGCGTTCCCAGCGACGCTCGGCCGCCAACCAGGCCTCGTGTTCACCGCTCAGCGGTGCCTCGATGACCCGGTCGTTGGGCTTCACCCAATCCTCGATGGGAAAGGCGGGATAGAAGAACGCCTGCAAGGCATAATAGTCCTTCTGGGTGATGGGCTCGAACTTGTGGTCGTGGCACTTGGCACACTGGACCGTCAGTCCCAGCAAGCTCGACCCGATGATTTGCTGGCAGGCTTCCAACGCATAATAGCGATCCACACGGACCTCATCCGGATTGCCGTCCGATTCGCCGGTACCATCCTGACCGTTGCGCAGGAAATGGGTCGCTTCCAGCAACTCCCGAATTTCCGGAGTTACCGGATCCCCGGGTTTCCACCCCGCCATTTCGTCGCCCGCCAATTGCTCCCGAATCCAGCGGTCGAAGGGTTTGTCTTGGTTGATCGACCGGATCACATAGTCCCGGTAACGGAAGGCCAAGGGGCGATCCGAGTCGGCGTTGAAGTACCCGTTGGAATCAGCATACCCCGCTGCATCCAGCCAGTGCTGGGCCCAACGTTCTCCATAGGCCGGTGAAGCCAGCAACCGCTCCAACCAAATCTCCGTGGCCTCGGGTCTGTGGTCGGCGATAAAGGCTTGGAGATCTTCCGGAGTCGGAGGCAATCCGGTGAGCACTATTGCCATCCGCCGCAAACGGGTCGCCGCATCGGCCTGCGGGCTTGGGGACAATCCCTGAGCTCGCAAGCGCTGTGCAACAAACCGGTCCAAGGGGCCCACCTCGGATTCAGGAGACGCCCGATCAGACCCTCGACCCGGCACCGATGCCGACAACGGTTGGAAGGCCCAATGCATCTGGGCTCGGCTGAAGAGAGACCCCGAAGCAGCCGGCTCTGCCGCCTCGTTCCGGGCCAACATCGCGACAGCACCAGCCAGTGGGACGACCCTTCGAAAAATACGAAACACTCCCGTGTTCAACCAGGCCGTCACACCTCTTGGAAACTCAGAGGCCCGGCGCGGTGGCATCGATTCAGTCATGGGGAACAACGCCACCAGTGTTTCCTGAATTCCATCAGGGAACAACCGCAGAGCAAGCGACGGAGCAAGTCCCCACTCGCAACGCTAGGATCGTCAAAAGACCCATCCAACCCGTCAGCCCATTCTCACGGTGCTTCCGATGACGGTTTGGAGCCAGCAGCACGGCGAGGGTTCAACTTCTGCAAGAAGGCCTTCAATTCCTCGCGACTCACCTCGCCATTCCCATCCGCATCGGCCGCCTTGAACTGTTCCGGTGAGGGCGATTCGTCGGGGGTGATCCGGCCATCGTGGTTTCGATCGAGTGAATCAAAGGCCTTAGATCCTCCGCGACGGCCCGCGGGAGGACGCAAATCTACCGGCGTTCCGGGAGGCACTTCGGGCAAGTAATATTCGATGTAACCGAGCATCATCTCCTCATCGGTCTGCTCACCCCACTGCACTCGGCGGGTCGGATCGGGATTGGCCGGATTGCCGGCGCTGTTGTCGTAGCGAGCGATGCCCTTGAGGACACTGCCGGCCGGCAAGTCGATGTGCTCGGACAAGCGGTAGAGCAACTGCCAGTTAAAATCATAACGAGGAACATTCAGGAGGGTTTTAGGCGCGCTCCCGGGCAATTCGAGCTCATACCGGTAAGCTTTCCCGCGGACATGCATGTGCGGCATGAAGGACATTAATCGCGCGGACTGCGGCACCGGAAGTTTCCCCTCGACCACGAAGTCGGGGTCGCCGGGCGGAATGTCGACGGCGCCAGCGATGGCGCTGACACGCACCTCATGCTTCGGTGGCGTCTTGGAGAACTTGAGTCCCAGAGCGCTCTGGTCGCGGGTGGCCTTGCCCTTGGGAGTATAATGCAGTTGGAAGTGCAGCGTGGAACCGGCCGGGATAAATTTGGCCCACCCCTCCGGATATGAAACAGCCTGATAGCCCGGCGCATAGGCGGCGAGGTAGCTGCTCGTACCGTCGATACGGCGGTTCTTCTGGGGTTTCCCGTCGTTCCCCGGCGGCAACACATAAACCAAGACATGGTGGACGACATCCCGTGCCGTGGGGCGAATTTCCCACCCCTGAACCCATCGATCGCTGTCGAATCCCGTAGGTACGTCGATATTAATGTACGACATGACACCCGAAGCGGCCACGTCTACCGGTTCCGGAAGCCGAATGATGGCATCCGGCTCACCCAACTGCCATTCGGAGGGATAGGTTTGCGGTTTGGGAGCGTGGGAGGCTTTCCCTTCAGGCCGGCCCCGCTCCATCCACGCCAACAAATCCTCCTTATCGGCAGCAGGGAGACTTCGGTCGTTCAGCCAGGGGCTGGGACCGTGAGTCGGCGACGCCGCAAACCACGGAGGCATGGCCCCTAGAGTCACTTGCTTGCGGATCATGCCTGCATGCGCAGCCACCTCGGAGGGAGTGGTCAACGCGAACGGGGCGATACCCCCCTCTCGGTGACACGGCACACACGACTGCTGCAAGATCCGGGAAATCCGGTTGTGGTAAGTCACCGACTGGGAAACGGCCACGGGCGCTGCCGATTCGAGAGCGCAACCCGGAACGCTGGTGCAGGCCGTTTCGACTCCTCTTCCAGCGAGAACCGACTCGAGGGCGCTCACTAAATACCGTTGGTTCGGCGCCGCCTTGGAATAACCCAGGCCATACTGATCATCCACGGCCCCTCGGAATTGAACCGTACAGGCGGCATCCAAGACGAAGACCTCCGCGGTCGATCGGATGCCCAGTGCCTTCGCGATGTCTCCCCGCTCGTCGCGCACGTAAGGACCTTGGAGCCCCTGATCCCGGATCCATTGCCGCACGGAGGCCTTGGAATCGGTTGGCACCGGATTGATCCAAACGAACCGCACCCCTCGACTGGCATACTCCTTTTCGAGGGCAGCCAGTGTCGGACCATAGCGCCCGGAGACCGGACAACTACTGCTAGTCACGGCGATCACCACCGCACGCGCATCTCGCGTCAGCTTGGACAGCGACGACCGCGACCCGGATTCCGGTCGAATTTCCAGGTCGGGAACCCATCGACCCACGCCCCACTCCGAGGCCAATGCCGGCGCCGGTGCTTCTTGGAGCGAAGGCGCAGCCGCCATCCATGGAGCACCACCCCATGCACTGAGCAGCCAACCACCAACCCAAGCGACCCCAATTGCAGAGCGAACAAAACCCATCATTGAGATCATTCTACCTCGAACTTCGAACAAGAACAAACGCCAGAGGTGTGACATCGACGCGCTCCAAGAAACCGCTCAAAAAACCATCTCTGGGTTCGCCACCGCAAGGGGAGCCGGTAGCCTGAGGACATTCCCGATGAGTTCCTTCCGCCGATTTCTGCTTTTACTGGGTCTTCCCCTGCTCTGCCTGCTGACGACCCGGGGTCTGGCCGACGCCGAAGTGGTTCCTCCGACAGTCGAGGCGATCTTCCCCGAATCCGGCTTTGTCTTCAGCCTCTCCCAAGTCGAAGTGCATTTCAGCGAAGCGGTTCAGGGAGTCGATGCTGGAGACCTTCGTGTCAACGGCCTTGCGGCCACCGCAGTCCGACCTGTGAGCGCCGATGTCTACGTGTTCACGCTCCCAGAACTCCCCCTCGGCACCGCGTCGCTCACTTGGGCCAGTGACGCCGATATCCGAGATTTGGCGGACATCCCCAACCGTTTCGCCGGAACCAAGCCCATCGAGTATCAACTACTGCCGCCGCCGCGACCCGGTGGAGTCATTTTTTCGGAAGTGGTCCCGGACAACCAAAAGACCCTTCGGGACGAAGAGGGCGATTACGAAGACTGGATTGAACTCCAAAACATCACCGACCAAGACATCTCACTGGCGGGATGGCACCTGACCGATGACCCCACGAACCCACGCCCCTGGACCTTCCCCGACATCACTCTTCCGGCCCGGGGTTTCCTGGTGGTGTTCGCTTCCGGCAAAGACCGAGCCAGCGTCACCAACCGCCTCCATACCGATTTTAAACTCAAGAGCGACGGTGAGTATCTCGGCCTGAGCGCGCCCGACGGTGTCACGGTGGATGCCTTCGCCCCCAAATATCCGGCCACTCCGGCCAATGTCGCCTATGGACGAGCCAATGGTGACACCTCGCAAAGCGGATTCCTGGCGACACCGACACCCGGTGCTCCCAACTCCATCTCCGGAGTCGGCTTTGCTCCGGCGGTTCTATTTTCTCAAAGCGGCGGGCTAATTCCGGATCCGAAATTGAACCTGACCCTCCGACTGTCCCTGGCGCAAACCGCTCCTGATGCGCTGATCCGCTACTCCCTCGACGGCCGCATCCCCACCCTGACCAACGGGTTTACCTACACCCAACCCTTGGTGTTGGTGACGAGCAACGCGCTCATGCTGCGGGCCCGAGCCTTTCGGACCAATCACCTACCAGGCCCCGTTCGCACCGAATACTACACGCCTCTATTTGTATCGTCGGCAGGGCCGGTCCAGGGAACCAACGCCTGGGGAGATTTGCTCCAGAACGTCTCCAACCCCAACATCCAGCAATTCCGCTCCGATCTGCCGCTGCTGGTCATCAGTACCTTTGGGAAGTCCCCCAATGAGAGTGCCAACACGGTAGTGGCCTTGTCGCTGTTCGAGCCGAAGAACGGGGTCGCACGCGTCATCGGAAAACCCGACTTCACCGCGCGCGGCGGCATTAAGATCCGTGGCTCGAGCAGTGCCGGATTGGCCAAGAAGCAGTACGCACTGCAATGGACCGATGACTACAATCAGGATCTCGAACTGCCGGCGCTGGGAATGCCCGCCGAATCGGAATGGGTGCTGTATGCCCCGAACAATTTCGAGCCGGTTTGCATTCATAATCCATTCTTGCACCAACTGGCGCGCGACATCGGGGAGTACTCACCTCGGACCCGGTTCGTGGAGGTGTTCATCAACAAGCTGGGACCTCTGACCACCAACCAGTACGAGGGACTTTATGTGCTGACCGAGAAAATTGGCGTGGGAGGCAAACGCATCCCGGGCCCCAAACTGCAACCCGAAGACAACACGCTTCCGGACATCACCGGCCCCTATGTCATGAAAATTGACCGATTCGATCCCGGCGATACCGGGGTGACCATGGGCGGCATGAGTGTGGCCATGATCAACCCCAAGGAAAAAGATTTGAAACTGGCGCAACGGACCGCCCAAAAAAAGTACCTGACCGACTACGTCAACGGCATGAGCCGTGGATTTCAGGTGGCCAATCGACGCAACCCCACCAACAGCTACGAAAACTACATCGAGATGGGCCGGGCCATCGACTACCACATCCTGGAAATGCTCTCAGGCAATGTGGACACGATGGTCTTGAGCGCCTACTTCCACAAACCCCGGAACCAGAAGCTCATCTTTGGACCCCACTGGGATTTCGACCGGGCCCTGGGATCGACCGACGGACGAGACTCCAATCCGCGGAGCTGGACTTGCGGCCCCGTCTTCGCTGGCTGGTATGGGCAACTTTTCCAAGATACCGAGGCCTGGCAGCGGTGGGTAGATCGGTTCCAACACCTGCGGACCCACCAACTGTCGGTGCGCTACACCGGAATGCTCATGGACCGCCTGGCCAATCAAATTCGCCTGGCGGAGCGCCGCGACTATCAGCGCTGGAAGATCCCTCGCCGCGGCGGCAGCTATCAGGCCGAACTCGACTCCATGAAGCGCTGGGTGTCCAACCGCCTCGACTTTGTAGATCGGCAACTCGCGCAACCGCCCGTGTCCTCGCTCGATTCAGGCATCGTCCCGTCAGGCACCACGTTCACCTTGTCCTTGGGGCCCAACGCCAGCACCAGTGCTGCAATTTGGTACACTCTCGATGGCACCGACCCCCGAGCGGTCGGAACCTCCAACCGTTCGTCCAGCGCCCTATTGTACACAGGGCCAATCACGATCACTGGCCCGGTCCGCCTGAGGGCTCGCACTCTGGACACGCTCCGCCGTCAGACCAGTGGCCCCCCGATCAGCACGCCCTGGTCTGGACCGGTCGCTCGCACCTTCCTGTTATCCGCTCCGCCCCTGACCCTCAGTGAGATCCACTTCCACCCATCAGACCAACGGGGAAACCGGTCCTTCGATCCCGATCAGAGCGAATTCATCGAACTCAAGAACACCTCCGGCGCACCGCTCGACCTGACCGGGTTTCGAATTGAGGGCGATATATCGTTCGCCTTCAACGCGACCAACGGCACACGGATCCTCGCGCCGAACGCGCGTGTGGTGCTGGCGTCAGACAATTCCACCTTCCGCTCCCGCTACGGAACCATGGTCGAACATCTGGGGAAATATTCTGGGCAACTGTCCGACGGCGGAGGTCGCTTGAAGCTCGTTGATCCACAGGGCAACCCCGTGTTTGATTTTGAACTCACCGATCAATGGGTTCCCCCGGCTGATGGAGACGGCTACAGCATGGTACTGCGATCCGAGGCCCTTCAGGCGTTCCAGATCGACACCCCATCGGCCTGGGTGGCCAGCGCCCAAGCCGACGGATCGCCCGGCCAACCCGATCAGGCCTCTGACGTCGGACCGGGCACGGACTCTGATGGCGATGGTCTGGCGGACCTCTGGGAACTGAACTTCTTTGGATCCCTCCAACTGCACGGTGATGCGGACCCCGACGGCGATGGCGCCAGCAATCGTGAGGAATTTCTGGCAGGAACCCTTCCCAGCGATGCCTCAGACCATCCCAGCCTCAAGGCGTTACCCTCCCCCTTCGATGGAAACCCCATCTTACGTTTCTCAAGACATGGCGCCCGCTCCTACCGCCTCCAATTCCATGAGGCGTTGACCACCGATTCCGCACAAAACTGGCGGGATTTAATGGAATTTCCATCAGATTCAAACCCATCGATGATTGAAGAATTCCGCGACCTGACGACCACCAACGCCACCCGTATCTACCGGGTCGTCACTCCGTAGGACTCCGCGCTTAAAATGCGGAATCCGAAAACACCTCTTGCCAAGGCACCCGAATGTGAGGCAAATTTTATCGGTCAACGCGAGTGTAGCTCAGTCTGGTAGAGCGTCACCTTGCCAAGGTGAATGTCGAGGGTTCGAATCCCTTCACTCGCTCCAGCTTTCCAGAAAAAAAGACCGGCCTAACCCGCCGGTCTTTTTTATTTTTCTCTCAGTATTTTTGCCTCAAAAGCTCCCTCTCAATCGCTGACAAATTTGGGGCCGCTTAATTTTTTAGCGTCTTTCGCAAAATAATTGATCCGTTCCACGTCCGGTTGACGCATCTAAATGCGTGAACCCAGACTCTAAGCCTCAAGAGGCTACCTTCGCGCTGCGACCGATCGCCCCGCAGCCTCCACCAATTTTCCAGCCTCTCCATCGCCGAGACTTACAGAGGGCGACGGCGAACCACCTGGAAGTTCTAAGCTCCCATCGTCTCATCTTCAGAACATCTCCACTCCCCGCGTTTCCAAGGTCCTCGAAGAACCTTGCGGCTTGGAGACCTCCTACACCTCAGTCTCCCGCCTCACTGCAGAGCTGGAGCCCGAATCTAACCTCTAGCGCACCCGTCCGCTGCCCGAAATCCCTCACCTCATCCTCGACGCCACTTACATCAAGGTCGAACCCAACGGTTTTGTACACGGGCGCTGCCCTCGCCGCCATCAGAGCCCCCCGCGACGATGCCCAGCGCAGAGTTCTCGGTGTCACCTGCGCCCTCTCCGAAGCTGAACCCCATTGCGACTTTATCTGCTTTTTCCAACGGCGCGGCATCGGCATCCCCGACAACGTCACTTCCAACGCTCAAGACAGTCTCAAAGCCGCATCGAGCACCGCCCTCTGTGCTAGCCCCTGGCAACGCTACCAGTTTCATCTTCAGCACAGCGCCCAAGCTTACGTCCCAAAACTCGCCGCCTATAAACAGCCCGAGCACGTCCGCCCCCGCCTGCGCACCTCCAACATGTGCGAGAGCATCCATCATGACATCCAGCGCTGCAATCGCGTCGTAGACCATTTCCGAACAAATCCCCATTCCTCTACCACCAGACTGGTATTCTCATCGAACCTCCTACGAGTGGGAAACCAGACCCGCTTACTTTACCGATCAATCAATAGCCCCACAAAAACTTCACCGCCAAATTACATCATGCCACTGATACAGAATAAAACCACGCAAACATGAGTTTAATTTAATAATTATTGTTAATTTCAGACCGTTACGATTTATCACCCCTAAGCGCCTCATCAGTTTAAAATAACCATCCAAATCAAAAAACAAATTTAAATTTTATGAATCAAAATGAATAAAACAAATAGATATTATGGCCTCGATCTTATTAGGTCTGGAGCCTTGTTGCTGGGATTGGTAATCCACGTTTCAATATTTTTCATGGATGACCAAGGGCTGTGGATGATGGGAGAGCACTTAACCGATCCATTCAACCGATTAATTGTGACTTTCATTCATTTGTTCCGCATGCAACTGTTTTTTCTATTGGCAGGATTTTTTGCTCAAATGGTTATAGAAAAAAATGGGATTTTAAAATTTATTGAAGACAGGAAAAAAAGAATCTTAATTCCTTTCTTATTCGCAATAGTTTTTTTGGTGCCAATTCACCATCTAATTATTTCAGCAGCAGGTCAACCATCACTGGTAAGAAAAATACTGATGGAGAAACCAATTTTAGAATGCGTCAACAGCGTTCTGCTATACGGGGGGTTTTCTAAAAACTCAGTTCTTGATTTTATAGGATTCTGGCACTATTGGTTTATTTATTATTTAATTATAATGTATTTAGCGCATGTAATAATGCGCCTTGTTTTACCCACAAGGATAAAGGTTTCGTTTTGCAATTTTCTTGGAAGAATTACGGAAAAACCAATGTCTGCAATTTGGTTAGGCTTTTTATGTTTTCCAATTAATTTTTCACTCAGTGAAATTGATTTACCGCCCAATCATTTTAACTTTGAAATCAACAACCTCGCAAGTTACATGACGTTTTATTTTGTTGGGATTGGTTTATATGTAAAGCGCGAAAACATAGAACACCTAAAGAAAAACTGCTTTATTTATTTAGGAATCGGATTGCTAACGGTCCCTTTCTGCATGCAACTAACTCCGTTAGCGGGTGATCTTTATCCCAGTGTCGTTCATGATCTATTAAGCTATAAGGTTGTCGGTTTTCGTTGGGTAAAGGAGGCAGCACTTGAAGGTGGCATTTTTAAATCGTCTGTAGTTTTGTTGCGATCTTGTGTAGCTTGGTTGTTTTCACTTGGCTTTATCGGTCTTGCGGAACGTTATTTCAAAAAAGAAAATTTGATTATAAAATATATTTCAGATGCCTCGTACTGGATGTTTTATTCCCACCTGTTGTTAACATTTACCCTCTCTTACATGTTAGCCAAGGTAAATGTTTTGAATTCACTCACAAAATCTGGATTAATTCTCACCGTTAGTTTTTATATCATGTGGTGGAGTTACAATGTTTTTGTGCGATATACAGTTTTAGGGGATTATTTTATGGGTCGAAGAAAAGCGCGAAACTCAAACATGAGTGACAACCATATAAGCACAACTGATATTATAAAATTTACCTGGAGGCCAGTTTTAATAGGGTTGTTTGCCTTCTATGTTTTAGGTGAATCGTTTAAAACAGAAGCCTTACTTCAAGGTAAAGAATTTTTGAACGAAGCCCGCATTGCGCAAACTCCAGGAATATTTAATACTCAGATAGACCTTAGTCAATTGAGGGATCGTTTTAGAAGAACCCCTTTGCATTTAGCCGCTGCATCACCAAAAGCATTAAGAGACTACAATCCAATTTATATATTGTTGCCACACTTTAAAGATGTTGATGCACTAGACATCATGAACAGAACAGCCTTGTTTAACGCTGTACGAATCGGAAATTTAGATGACGTTCAACTACTGATTGATGCTGGAGCAAATCCAAATAAGGCGGATAGTTATGGGCACACACCCGCCCATGTTGCCGCAATAAAGGTGGAGCCAGAAAACACAGCAATGTCAGAGCAGTATTTGTTGATATTAAAATTTCTGAAATATAAAGGCGCGAATTTTGATCTAAAAGATTACAGAAACAGAACTGTAAGTGACTGTTTAAAAGAATTCAGCGGGCGCACTTTTATAGAAATTAAATAGTTTAAGATTAAACACTGATATAGAGTTATTTTTGTTGTTTTAAAAAACCATCTAATAATTTAAATTACTAGTGGTTGGGTCGATGCCCTTCGCAGCACAAATCAGGTTGCAGGACCTGCTTGTGCGCCTCTTCAGGCATGCCGTCCACGCCGTCAGCATCATCTTGTTGGTCGACCACCAGATGGACAGTGCCCGTCATCGCCGATGCAAAGTCTCCACCAATTTGCACATCACCTCGATCTCCTGAGCTTCCGGCCCAGAGACATGCTGATCGAGAGCTCCGAGCATCGAGCAGTGGGTGCGATTTCTGGTAACTGAACCCATCCCTAACCTCTGCTTTTGAAATCAGTTTGAGACGTGTGACCCGCGGCCTGAGTGAACCCAATTTTTCGTCTCCCGCGTGAACCGAATTTAGGCAGGTTGCTTTTGTTGTCTTAAACCGTTCGGGTTCCTCCTTGCGGTGACCCCTCCAAACAGCGTTTCGTTTGCCCGCGGTGAATCAGGACTCCTTATTGACCTCTCTGTCCCGCGTTGTGCGCGGGTTGTCCTGCCTTTTCTGGGGACTGCCGTTGGCCTTGCTCGCCTGCACCCGAACCGCCCTGGGTGAATTGTGGTCCCAGTTCGGCATCGGCCTTCCGGTGGCTTCCTGCGGACTCGTCTGGTTTGGGCTGAAGCAATTGGAGCAGTTCCAGACCCAAGAACGAGTCTGGGTGCGATCCGTGAATCGGGCCGAGTTACTGGCCCTGCTGAATCTGGCTCTTTCACCCTTCACTTGGTGGTGGAGCCGACGCCCCGATGTTGCGCTGTTCGGGGCGAGCCTCCTGCTCATGCTCTTCTCAGGGCTGGGGTTTCTTCTGGCCTTAAACCATTCGCTCCGTCGTTTGGCCGCCTTGCTCCCAGACGAAACCCTCCGCTCGGACATGCGACTCTTCACCACCGTCAACACCACCCTGCTGAGCACGCTGTTAGCCTTCGCATCCGCATGGACGCTGGCCCGGGAATTTCAATCTCTCCCGAACCACCTCCAAGAAATCCTCGAGGTTTTGGAGCAAGCCCGGGTGCTCTTGGTGGTCTCTCTAGGACTCCTGCCCGTGGCTCTGACCATGACCCTCGTTTGGAAAGCCAAGGAAGCCATCGTCAACGATGTCTACCGCGGGAACCATCCCGCACGGCTTCCATGAGCCGCCAGTGCCCTGGCACTCCCATCCGGCACTGATGACTCCAAACCTATCGCCCCGCCAAGACCTTTGGGATGTAACCGATAGAGGTTTGTATCGCGTGGGTGCAGGAGCAGCCCGCGCTCGTCTCCGGAGCCAACAACATTCCTCCCGCCGGGATCATGCTCAGCCAGCATCCAGAACGAATACCCTCGAATTGGGTCCGCTTGTTGGATTCCAGATCCCACATGCCGTGGAAGTGATGACGGAAGAAGATCGCATTGCGACCCGCCGACATCACCCCGCAGCCCCGACGCTCGGGCAGATCCTTGCGAACCAAGTCTCCCGAGGTGAGTTTAAAAGCCCGCTGATCCGAATAATAGGTGTCCCCGATAACCACGGGATGCTGGAGGTGCCCGCTGTGGTGCCCCTTGTCTTCTTTGTGCGACTCCGACCAAAGAACACGGCCACCGATGGCGCTGATGATGTCGTCGCCGCTGTCTTGATTCCCACGTGGGGACGGTGCGTTGAAGGCAAAGGTGTGGAAGTTCTTGGAGGCGTCGGTGCCGGTCACCACCACCGTGTTCTTCCCATAGACCAAATAGGTCATGAACTTGCAGGCGCTGAAGTCGTGGGTTTTCTGCCAGAGTTTCTTTCCGGTCTTTAAATCCAGCGCGACCAACCATTGATCGGTAAGGACATTAGGGTTCTGCCGGGCAAAGGGCGCGGCGATGGCCTCCGGGTTTCGGCTCTCGAGGAAGAAGAGCATTCCGTCACCCAGGGTGATCGTGGAATTGAGAACGGCTCCGCCCGAGTACTGCCAAACCAGTTTACCCGTCTCCGGATCCGTGGCGAAAAGCAGGTCACTGGTCACCCGGGCAATTTGGTCGGCGGCGTACTCCTCGTACCACTCGCCATCATCCCCCAGATACGCCGATCCCGGCTTCACCCGACTCCCGATGAGGAGCCCCCCCTCGGCGGCCACGTAGCCCCAGTCCCGGGCCTCCTCGCCGGCGGCCGGAACCGAGTAGCGGCGAGACCGCGCACCGGTCTGGGCATCGATTCCCACGCAATGACGCCCGTGAGCCACAAAGAGCCTGTCCCCGGCGGCCGTCATGTTGGAACTGTCGCGAGTCACGTTCGCTCGGCGAACTTCCGGACAAGAGAACGACCACAAGATGGCACCGTTGTAGGCATCCAGGCCGAACAGGATCCGTTCCCCCTGAATCATCAGGCGCCCATTGACGCTCAAGGGAGCCGGGTTGCGATTACCGCGATCGGGCATCGGCCGGGGACCCGGATCGCCCCACCAAGCCACCTGAAGGTCGCCGCGAACCAAGTCATCTTGACTACACGAAGAATTGTCGGCGCCGCCATATTGGTGTGCCCAATCGCCCGCACCCACCAAACGACTGCGGACCCATCGGTGCCAATCGCCCCCACGTGCCACCGGACTCCACTGAGCCATGTCGGAGCCCATCATCCAACGAGCCCAGGCCTCGGATTGGCGGCGGGGCACCTCGGCCATAAATGCGCCGCCCACGGGTCGCAACAATCGGTGGATCTCGGCCGCCGGAACTTCTGGCGGAGCACCTGAAGCCACGACAATCAGGTTGGCGGTCAGGCCACCGAAGGGCAATTGGGCGGATTCGGAGCGCATCACCGTGGCTCGTACACCGTAGATGCCCGCCTCGTCCAAACGCGCGCGCAGGCGCTGAATTAATGCGGCATCCTTCTCCACCAAGATCACTTCCAGGTCGCTTTGGCGGACCAGTTCGATGGCCAGATCAGCATCGGTCGAACCGAAAATGAGCGCATACCCCTGGCGCACCCCGGAGGCCTGGATCACCTGTGCGGCGCGGGAGGCCGCGGGCGTTTTCAGCGATACCGCAGGCTGAGCCGGTCGATAGTAAAACGAAGAATCGAAAAGGTACCGACGGCTGGTGACCGGTCGTCCCTCGCGATTTGGGAAAATCAACCGGTAGTGGTACTCCCGGTCGGGCAGCAGCCCAGTGAGTGTCACCGAATGATTCCGTGTCTGGCCGACGCCCGAACGACGGGGGGTGCCATCGGGCATTTCCAATTCCAACACCGTCGGCTCGTCCGTGAGGGTCTCCCAGGACACGTGCACCGTCGTGCGGTCCACCCAGTCAACGAACGGACCAAAATCGGGCTTGGCGAAGATCGGCTCGGGAGCCGGTTCTGGAAACAAGCGCTTCCGAGCCTCGTAGTGAGACAACAACTCCGCCGAGGGCACGGCGCGACGGAACAACCCCACTTCGTGCAAGGCACCGCTCAAACGGAAGTGCTCATCGTCGTCCTGATACGACCCAATGACCATAGGTCCAGACGGGGCATACAAAATGGGACCTGACTGATCGCGACTGGTCGCCACCACCGCGCCATCGACCACCAGACGCATCTCGGCCCCATCATAGACTCCGGCCACATGATACCACCGGTTGGTCTGGAATGTCGTTGGAGCAGTCAGGAAGGTGAGTTGCTTGCCACCTTCGGAGGCGAGGGCGAACGAGAATTTGGATTCGACGAATCCCAGCACCCAACCGCGCTCAAAGTCGCCATTGTCCTGCACCTGTCCGATGAATCCGCCCCACGGGGTGATGCGGTCGACGCGAACCCAGGCTTCGGCTGTCAAATCACGCTCCGGCAGCAGCGCCCGATCCGGCGCGTTGGCCACCACAATGCGCTCATCGCGGCCCGGAAGCTCGATCCGCGGTGGACTGGGATCCTTCACCAGTCTGGGTTTACCCACGAAGGTCAACTCCTTGCCGACGGGCGATCGCATGCCCGCGTTCTGTGCCCACTCCGGGGCGAAGACCCAACGCCCGATGCGGCCGGTTTCCTGGGCGCACAAGCTCAGAGCGGTGGAAAGAAGGACGGAGACTCCGAGGCGTATTAAAGAAGCAGAATTCATGGCCGGGAAGAGGTCGAAGCGTTGGAAGAGGCAGAGGGTTCCGAGGCACTCGGAGAGCGAAGACAGAGGATCGCCCCGCGATCGGTGCTAACAAACACCGCGTCATCGGCCGCGGCCAATCCGTAGGCGATGCCGGGAACCGGGAGTTTCCACCCCAGTTTGCCGGAGGCTGACGGCAAACCAGCCACTTCGCTGGAGCCGCCGAGGATGAGTGTGTCGCCCGACAAGATTACACAGTGGGGCCAGATCGAAGGCGCCTTCCACAGCAGGCATTGGTCCATGGCCTGGGTGGCTTCATCGAGGCGTTTGCCCAAGTCGGCCAACTGCTTCTTGATGGCTTCGCGCTCGGCCTCGGTGCCCGCCTTACTGGCCAGAGATTTGGCCTTCTTGGCCAACTCGCCTTGCTGTCGCGAAATAGATTTCCGCTCACGCGCCAGTTGCAAATAGCGGCCGCGATCGAGGGCGGTGATTTCCGAATCCGAGTGCAAGTACGACCGGTTGCCCGTGACGATCATGTGGTTGCCCTGGAAGCTGGCCAGTTGATCGGAGCTCCCCTCCTCCACCGCTCCCAATTGCCCGGTTTTGCCCGGTCCAAAGACGAGCAAATCATCGGTCAAGAGCGCATAAGTTCCGCCAGCTCCCTCGACCACGCGCACCCGCTTGCCTGTCGCGATATCGCAGACGGCTGGATTGTTGCGCCCCGCCGGCACGTAAAGGCGACTGCGGGATGCCAACAAGTAGCCCTGAGCCGGGAGGTCGTTCTGGACCTGCCGCCAGACTTCCGTTCCGGTGCCCGCATCCAATGCGACCAAGTGGACTCCGTCGGCCGGAAACATTCCCGCTGTCACATACACCTTGCCGTCTTGGACCACCACGGAAGTGCGCACCGGCCAGGCCGATATAATGCGACTATTGCCCGGAATCCGTCGATCTGTCGGGACGGCCCGAGTCTTCCAAATCAACTGTCCATCGTCCGACTTCAGGCAATAGACGCAGCCATCATCGCTCCCGAAATAAATGCGACCCTCTTGAAGGGTCGGAGCCAATCGGACCGGTCCCTCGGTAAAAAAGCTCCAGAGCACGTTTCCCGATCGGGTATCCAAGCAGCGCACCTGATCATCGGCCGAAGAACCGAAGTAGGCCCGACGCCCCGAGACCACGACATGGAAAGCACGGTCGAAGGCCTGACGCGGCTTCAGGTCGAAAACCTTGTTCCAGCCATCCCACTTGGCCTCTCCCTGCCACGCAGGTTGTGGTGGGTGCTTCGATTGCCAAGTCCACGAGACCACGGGCGTCCCGGCCAAGCTCTGGGTGGAGACACCACTGCGAGAATAGTCTCCACGGTAGGTGGGCCAGTCGGCGGCTCGGGCGGAAGCCACGGCCCAGACGGCGGCCGATGCGATCAAAGTACAGAATCGGTTCATGATGCAGAGTCGTTAAAAAGGGGAAATGCGGATGGAACCGCCCAGCGCCCGGCCTCCAACCGGAGACGTTGGGTAGCATACCGATTGGCCTCGGAACCGTGGGTCACCAGCACCACCGTACCGCCAGAGCGACGGTAGTGGTCCAAGTGCTCCAGCACCCGGGCCGCATTGTCGGGATCTAGATTGCCGGTCGGTTCATCGGCCAAAATCAATGGCGGTCGTTTGACCAAGGCTCGAGCCAAGGCCACCCGCTGCCGCTCACCGGCACTCAGTGTCGCGGGGTTTGCGTCACGGCGCTCGGTCAACCCCAGCGCATCAATCCACCGATCGGCTTCCGACAACTCGATAGCACCGCCCGGAGGCAGTCCGGAAAGCACGTTGCGGTGCACGCTCAGGTAAGGAACGAGATGGAATAATTGGAAGACGAAGCCCACCGAACGCGCCCGATATCCGGACCTCTCAACGGCGCTGAGGCGGGTCAACTCCACCCCGTCAATACGCAGGGTTCCACGCTCCGCCCGGAGCAGCGCTCCCAACATCATTAACAAGGTGCTCTTACCCGATCCACTCGCGCCTTGGATCACCACGAACTCACCGCGCTCCACGCGCAGGGACAAATCGGTGACACCAGCCACCACGCCGGGTTTGGAGGCGTAATTCCGGGTGAGGCCCGAAGCTTCGATGAGAGGTAAGTTCATGGCGTCATCCATCGGCTCGGAGTGTTTCGGCCGGGTCCTGCGACACCGCCATCATCGCCGGCAGAAAACTGGAGGCGGCCGCGAAGAGCGGCGTCCAGGTCAGGGCCGGCCCAATCAGGGTAGGATCCATTTTCAACGAGGCCGCCGTCACCGGAAACAAGTCAGGCCCCCAGCGCAACGCCACGAGGGTTCCGATAGTCCATCCCAACGCACCGCCCAATCCGCCCAGCAGCACCGCCTTGCCTAGGAACAACGCGGCAATGCGTGAAGAGCCTGTCCCCAAGGCACGCCAGAGACCGATCTCTACCCGGCGCTGACGCACGTTCAACACGGCCAGCACCAAAACCCACACGGCCGCCACCAGCAAGGTCATCGGCACGGCGAAGGCGCTTACCCGTTCCGAGGCCTGGCGTTGCTTGGCCCGCGCGTCGGCCAAGGCGCGCATTTGAATTACCCGAGCCTCCGGCAACAATTGTGACAGCGCTTCGCGGATCTTCGGCAAAGGATCCTGATCAGCCGTCAGGCACAGGCAATCGATGGCCTTGATCTCGCTAATGCGACCCGGCAAACCGAGGGCGATTTGCGCATCGGACAAGGCGGTGTAAAGCCGCACGTCTTCGTCCGTTCCCGCCTCCAACAGAACCCGTTCCACGCTGAGTGTTCGGCCGGCCACTTCCACAGTCCCGCCCACCTTCACTCCCAATCGCTCGGCCAAAATACTCCCGAGTTGAGCCGTTCCCGGGGCGATGCGAAAACCCATGGGCTGTTTCTTTTCACCCGGCCCGACGACCGTGTCACCCAGTCCCGTGAGCAGGCACTCGTGACCGCCCAGGCGAATCCGCCGTTCCAAGACGGGTGTCAGGTGATTGAAGGTGATGAAGGTCCCTGCACCCGCCGCCAAGCGAGTCACGGTGTCCGCCGGCAGCGTGTTCTCCGAATAGCCTTCCAGAAAAAAACGCTCGGGATCGGTGTCCTTGGGAAGAATTCGCAAGTTGAACCCCATGTCCCGAACCACACGCCGGGTCTCGCGTTCCGCGGCCGCGGTAAGCAGGTGCACGGCCGTGAGCAAGGTCACCGCTCCCGTCAATGCGACGAGCATCAGGGCTGAGTTGAGGCGGGAGTACCACCCTTCCCGCAAGATGTTTTGGAGAGTTAAGTTCATCGCTTGGACGCACGAAACCAAAGACCGAGACCCGCAGCAAAAAAGACGGTCAAAGCCCCCGCCAAGACGAACCAAAGGCCGCGACCCGGGTTCGTTGCGGTGGAAATGGGCGGTGGTTTCGACAGCGCGGTCGATGAGGTCAACGCCGTAGGAACTATCGAAGCAGTCGGGTCCGTCGAAGTCGCGGAAGTGGCCGGAGCAGCCTGAGTATTCGATGGCTCGGCTGGATCGGATTCCGACCCGAGCACCGTTTCGACCGACTCCTCGGAGTAACCCAGCGAGGTCCCGGAAGACGGCGGGCGACGACGCCCGGGATTCTGTGGTCCGCGTTCAACAATGCGGCTGATCTCGGCACGCACCATGGGATTGCCCGGATCGAAACCCAGCGTGTCCAAGGCAGCCTGCTGCAAATCGCGCCCCCAACGCCCCGGCAAGAGAGGCCCCTTCAACCAGGCCCGATCCAAATCGCATTCGCAGTCCTGACCAATGAGTAGCAATCGGTCTCGCAAGGCCGTTTGCGTGATGAGTGGCCCTTCCAAGGGCAAACCCAACCGGCGTCCTCGACCAAAAACGAGGACCACCCGAGGTGAATCCGTGGACGCAGGATCCAAGCCCAAGCCCCAGACCAGAACCTTCTCGGTCGCCTGTTCCTTCAACGACACGGCCACCAATTGCGGCGGGGTCTCCACCGGCTTGGGCATCGAAGACAGTAACCGCGCCGTGGCGGTAATGGCGGAGTCGACATCCTGACGGACTCGGGCATTGGCCTCCCCATCGGTGCCTTCGAGCAATAAAACCAGCGCGTAAGCACGAAGCCCATCGCGATACACCCGCTCCCGCAGCGGCGACATCACCGCGATCTCGACACCTCGCAGCACCGCCGTCGCGTCGGAAGGATTGGACAATGGCAGGCTCAGAATGCGGCCTTCCACATCGCGCAAGTACAACCCAGCAGCCCGCGGGAAGCCCCCGCCCGTGGGATCTTCGTCCCAGATCAAATTGGAATCGCGCAGCAGCAATTCGGCCTTGGAACGCACCTCCGCCGAAGCTCCCGATTCGGTCACCCATCGCAATCGATAGGCTTCTAGCCCCAGATCCACAAAGCCGGTGTCGCGAACCGAGTAGCGGCACGCCCAGGCGGATACGGCCACGAGGAATACGAGCCACCCCACCTTGCTTCGAAATCGATTACAGACCTTCATAATGCCTTGCCTCCCGTGCGTTGAGCGCAGTCCACACAGCCGGGAATCCGACCGATCTTCAACTGGGACATCCGGTAAGTTCGCAAATCGCAAGCCAGCAATCTTCCCTCCAGAGGACGCGCACACCCGGTGATGACCTTGATGGCCTCGAGGGCAGCCATCCCTCCGGCCGTCCCCGACACGGCCCCCAGCACGGGAAATCTCCGGGACCATGTCTGGCTTTGCTGAGGGTACAGGCACCGCAGGCATCCGGTGACTCCCGGCACGAACGTGGTCAGGTGAAACTCCAAATCATAGACGGCCGCTTCCACCATCGGCCGCCCCTGACGCATGGCCTCGCGGTTCATCAAGTAGCGCTCTTCAAAGAGGGGAGCGCAATCCACCACGACATCGGCCAGGCCCACCAATCGCGCGGCGTTGTCCTCCGTGATGTTGGCCGGCTCGGCTACGATTTCTACCCGCGGATTCAAGGCCTTCAATCGCGCCACGGCGCAGTCGATGCGAGGCTTACCAATGTGGTCATGGGTCATGAGCAATTGGCGGTTGAGGTCGTCGGAACGTAAATTACCGCCGTGGGCGAGAATTAACCGCCCGACTCCAGCAGCCGCCAATTCAAAGGCCACCATGCCACCCAGTCCACCCACACGAGACACCAGCACTGAGGCCCCCTTGAGACGGCGCTGGGCCAACTCACCAAAGCCGCCCACGGGAATTTGCCAGCCGTAGGCCTCCACCTCGTCGGCGGTCAGCTCGGGGCATCGGTCAGCGCCCGCCGGAAGCTCAGGATTCAAGGCGTCCATCGCGCAAGTGGAGGATTCGGTCGGCCAATCGCTCGGCTTCGGAGCGGTTGTGGGTAATGTGCAAGATCGTGATGCCGGTGCGATTCCGGATCTCGGTCAGAACAGCAACGATTTCACCCCGTGTTTGATCATCGAGGGCCGACAACGGCTCATCGAGGCAAAGGACCGGCGGATGGAAGGCCAAGGCCCGCCCCAACGCGACCCGCTGACGTTCCCCGCCACTCATCCCGGCGGGCAGACGATCCATGAGCAGGGTCAAGCCCAGCCATTCAGCCAATTCCTGGGAACGGCTTTCGCGGCGCTCAGGAGCCCAGCCCCGCACTTCCAAGGCAAACTCCAAGTGCTGACGCACGGTCAGGTGATCAAAGAGAGCCCCGTCCTGCGGAACCAATCCAATACCTCTCTGTCCGGGCAGCAAATTTGTCACCTCACGGTCTCCGATCCAAATCGATCCCGAACGAACCGAACGCAAACCGCAAATCCCTTCGAGCAAAGTGGTTTTGCCCTACCCCGTTCGCCCCATGAGAGCGGTATGGCTTCCGGTGGGAATCTCCATCGAGAGATCCCGAAGGTGGAAACTCCCTGCCTGAACCGTGATGTGACGGAGGGAGATCATTTGTGTTGAAGGGAGGTTCCGCCGCCAAGCCCGGTCCCGCCCCAGGTACGCACCAAGAGCAAGGCCACCACGGCCGAACCCATCATCAGCAATGAGACGGCGACCGCCGCTTCCAATCGGCCGACGGAGAGTTCCAGAAAGACGGTGGTTGGCAGCACCTCTGTCTTCATGCGGGTGGCTCCCGAGAAAACGAGGATAGGCCCAAATTCACCGAGTGCCCGAGCCCACGCTAAAGTGGCTGCCGTGAGGATGCCCGGGCGCGCGGCCGGCAGCACCACCCGCCAGAAGGCTTGGGCCCGATTGCAACCCAAGGTCATGGCCACTTGTTCTTGGCGAGGGTTGATTTGGGCAAAGGTTGTTCGGAGCGTGCGGACAGCAAACGCACAGGCGACCATAAACTGCGCCAGGATGACCGAAGGCACCGCATAGGTGACCGGAAACACCGTTTCGAGGGCCCGAAGCGGGGCTGTCTGGAAGAGAATCAACAAACTCAAACCAATCACCAAGGGTGGGAGCACGATCGGGATATCTAACAAGGCATCCAGAATGGCCCGACCTGGAAACTCGAAGCGGGCCATCAAGTACCCGATCGGCACCGCCACCCACAGCGAGAGCAGCGTCGTGAGCGTGCAACTCAAGAGACTCAATCGGATGGCATACCGGATCTCGGGCGAACCCAAGGCATGCCACAGGTGTCCGGGCGTGGTGTAAAATAAATCGGCGACCACCATCGCCAAGAGCAAGATCACATAAGTGCCCCCCAAGAGGATCAAGGCCGCCAGAAAACGACGGTCTGAACCAAGATCCAAGCCGCGGCGAGACTCGTCGATCGAGGGAGACGAAGGGGTGTCAGTGGGGGGACTCAAGGGAGAGACTCCTGCAATTGAAATCCGGCCGACACGAAGCGGTCGCGCGACACTTTCGATTCCAACGCCTGCTGCAGGCGGGACATCAACTGCGCATGGTCCGAGTTGCGGCTCACGGCATACGGCTGAATGGCTATGGTTCCCGGTCCCGTTAGTCGAACCACGTCCACCGCATCCAACACCGCGGCCGTGTTCGCGGCATACACCAGTGCGACGTCTAAGGCTCCCGAACGCAATTGGTTGATGAGCAAATCGCCCGTCGGCGCCTGCACCGCCAAGTTGGATTTCACCGAATCCCAAAGCCCTACGGAGCGCAGCAACCGAGCACTCAAGGCGCCGAGGGCACTTTGGTCTTCCTGGCATAACCCCACCTTCAAGGTCGTGCGGGTCAAATCGGACAACCCACCAATCGCCTTCGGATTACCCTTCCGCACAGCCAACACCAGAGGCGTTCGAGCCAACGCCACCGCCGGCTGAAAGTAGCTTTGAACGGTGTCCATAAAGGAGACATCGCAGGCGAAGTAGGCGTCCGGGCGCTGACCGGAACGAATCTGGGCTGTGAGGATGCCGCAACCATTGTAAACCCGGGTAATGTCCACGCCTTCCCGCTGCTCAAACTCACGCAAGGTGGGTTCCGCGGCCAAGCGATTGACCGATCCGCTGTAGAAGAGCACCGAGGGATGAGGGTTCCAGACATCCCCAGGCATCACCTCAAAACCTGACTCTTGGAATCGACGCAGCCCACGATCTCGGGCGCTCAGGTAGCGAGCAAAGCGCAAGGCCTCTGTAGGTTGGGTGCTCGATTGCAGCACACACGCCGACACCTCGGAACGGGCCGAGGACAATTCGGGCACCACCACCGCCTCCAATTCCGGATATTGGGCCACCGTGACATTCCAAACGATGCCTGCGTCCACCGCTCCGAGCTTCACGTCGTTGGCCACATCGTTGACCGTCGGCTTGAAGACCAGTGCCCGAGCCGACAACGCAGCCCAATCGCCACTACGGGTCAGGGCCGCCCGGGCCACCGTCCCGATGGCCACCGAATCGGGATTTCCTAAGCTCACTCGAACCCCGTCGCGGAGAAGATCCCGAATCGAACGGATGTTCTTGGGATTGCCTTTGGCCACCGTAATAACGGCAGACATGCGAGCCAACGGAAGCACCTCGGCCAGCAAGTGATTGGAATTACCTAAGTCGATGAAGCTGGCATCGCCGGGGATGAATAAGTCGCCGCGTTGGGCCACCCGAAGATTACTCAACAGCGTGCCCGAGCCACCGTACTGGAGCTGGACGGCGACTTTCTGTTCCCTCTCGTAGTCTTTCGCAACCGCCTCGACCACCGGCTTAAGCCCAGCCGCGCAGTAGACCACCAGCGGTTCTGACGCGGGAGAGTTGGCAGGTCGCCTCTGATTCCAGAACAGCAACCCCAACAAAACCCCGATCGCCACCAGCGATCCCCAGACCATGGATCTCATCGGATTCATCCGACTCGGCCTCCTGCTTTGAGACATGGGGTTCCGCGATCCATATCAACAAATCTTCGCCGGAACTGCCGGTTTGATTCAACCACACAGACACCCCGACACTCGATCGTTACCGGAAGGCCGGCGGCGCGGGGCAAAACCAATGTCTGCCCCGCACCTTGTCTGGCTCATCATCAATCCAACGTGTGGATGCGAACATTCCGGAAAGCGACCGCACCGTGATCGCCCTGGAGCAGAATAGGCCCGGGTTGGTCTACCTGATCGTCGAGTTGACCCCCGGTACCCTTCGGGCTGAGCACCCCGTCATGCACCTTCACCCCGTTGAGAGTCAGGGTGATCTTCTGGCCGATGATCTTGGCCTCCGCCGTCTGCCACTGTCCGGCCTTGCGAGAAACGAAGAGCGAGGTCGGCTGGAGGTTGTAAATAGCCCCATTGCCACCGTTAGAGGCCTTGCCGGTCTTCACATCATCCAAGATCTGGATTTCGTGACGTCCGCGCAGG
Source organism: Verrucomicrobiota bacterium (assembly GCA_026397755.1). Classification (GTDB taxonomy): domain Bacteria; phylum Verrucomicrobiota; class Verrucomicrobiia; order Limisphaerales; family UBA9464; genus SXXZ01. The sequence goes on along the minus strand of JAPLUF010000118.1, from coordinate 26,655 downwards.
TAGAGGCCGGAGTTCGATTTCGGAGCCACCTGGTACTCATAGCGAATGACGAAGTCCTTGAACTTCTCCTCGGTGAGCAAGTCCGTGCCGTGCTCGGTGAAATTGCCCTCGCGGTCCACCTTGAGCACGTTGCACAGCATGCCGTTCTGAACGCTCCACGACTTCATCCCGTCATCGCGGCGGTACTTCCAACCCTTCATGGACGTGCCGTCGAACAGCAGCTTGAAGCCCGCCTTCTTCTCGGTCGCGCTCAGCCCATTGGCCGTATCGGTCACCGCTCCGGAACCCTTGGCCAGACCCAGGCCCCAACGAATGCCGCCAAGGATGTGCTTCTGGTAGGCGGCGCTGGTCCACACATCTTCGCGGTGGCCTAGTGAGGTGTAGAACATGCGGCCTCCCCCCTTGAGGTCTTTGCACCACGCCACGGGATAATCGCCGGGCAGGTGGTTCTGCGGGTGCTTATCGAGTGTCAACAGCCCGTGCACGCGATCGCGGTGGAACTCCTTAAACTCGTAGATTTCGTCATACATCGACCACGTGTCGCCCAAGTGCTGGTTGGCCGGGTGCGACGAATCCTGGTTGGCCATGTCGACGTTGACTTGCGCGCCGTGGGTCAGGAACAACCCGCCCAACATGCCGTAAAACGCCGGAAACCCATGGAACGTGTCGCTGCACGAGTGCATGCCGATGAGGGCGTGTCCCTGCTCCACCCAGCGAATGAAGCCCTCGCGATCGGGAATCGCCAAATCACCGGTGGTGTTGGCGAAGATCACCGCGTCCACCTTGGCCAAATTGGCCATGGAAAGCTTCTCGCGGACTTCGTTGTCGTCCTTGCCGTCGGCTCCACCTCGCACGTAATCCACCACGGTGAATTCCCCGGTGGTTTCACCGAGCGTCGCAATGACGTTTTCGGCGGTGGCGATGGAGCTGTGGCGGAAGCCCTTGGTGGCCGTGACCACGAGGACCTTCTTCGGCGCAGCCGCAGACAAGGTCATCGCTGCCAGCAGGCAACCAGAAACGAAGGATACAGTGTTCATGAGAGAATGAAAACGGGTGATGGAATGCCACTAGTTTCGCAGTCGGGGTGGAGAAAACGCAAGCCTCTGGAATGAGCCAATTATCCCTTTTCAACGACTATCGCCGAAGACCCAGTCATTCGAACGATCGCTGTGACTCGTGGATTTCGCCGATTCCGAGCCACCGAACGCCCATCGATCCATCTCGAAATCGAGACTACTCATCCGAAGAAACTACTTTCGGGTGGGGCCCGAGTGCGAGAACTCCCTCCGCGAGGAATTGGATGGATGGGGAGTGAGCTTCCTAAATCGACAAAAAACAGGACCCTAGCCACACTACTTGAAAAACCTTGGTGCAGTCGTTTTTGACTACCGTTCCCAGGACCCACGCCCCTGGACCGACTGAGACCATCATTCTACTAATTATCACAGGTCTGAAAAGAAACCAATTAAGCGAGAACCAGCCCCCCGATCGTTTACTATTTAACAATTACCCCGTTCTGGCTCCCGCTTCAAAGCTTTATTTTAACGAACTATTACCGAACTTAAATCAACTACAAACGGGTTGAAATTTTACGGGTATGGAAGTCGACCCATAGCATTTCGAAGTTCGATGCCCAAAAGCCTTTGAAAGATCGGCTTAGGAAGTTCTCCATACAATTTTATTAAGTTTTTGCGTCCATCCTCTAATGTTTCTTGTCGCATCGACTTGTAAAGCTCCAATTGTGCATCTGACAGAGCCTTGATTCGCTGAATTTTTGATTCTCTCTCAGCCGCGTCGGTAATGGTATTCGCCTCCTCCAAATCTCGCATCGCCTGATACCGTGTATTAAAAATAAACTGCCGCACTTCCCCAAGTGTACATGTAGTAATAGCAGTTTGATAGATTCCACTATAAAGCAATTGTGACTTCATGGCTGCCGGGAAATCTTTAAACACCTCTTTGAGCTCATAAAGATTTGTGTCCACCATGTATTTTGAATTAATAGTAAGGCTATCAAACTGAGCCTTAGCCAGAGATTCAAACTTAGGGGTTCCAAATATTTTGAATTCGGGGTTGGGAATAACGATTCGCGTCACGACATGATTTGAAGAGAAACTATAAGTATTGGTTACACCCTCCACCTCAGGAGGATTGGATTCTACGGAACCAACCGAACCCACCAATTCGCTATTAGCCTTCGCAATGCGTGATAGACCAACAGCAGTGTTACTCTGACTCACGGTCTGGATAGTGGATTCAAGAACGTCCAGCCGGCTTGGTGATTCAAAGCCAAACCATCGACAAGCAAAGAAAATCAGCACACAAACAAACACACCAATCAAAACTCGTTTATTCATAAATTCTGCGCTTTATCGCAATCAGTTAACGACACCAAATAGTCCTAAATAAATTTACGGATTAACCAGTTCTTTCGGCTCGGTTGTTATTTCAAGAGACATTAACCGTTGAAAAATCGGTTTTGGAAACTCACCATACAGGCGCTCCATTCGTTGCTTAAATCGATTTGGAGCGTCAGCCTTTTCCAACCATATCTTCAACGCTTCTTCGTGAACTCTGTTATAAACCTCCTTGGATTTTAGTTCTCGCTCAACCGGGTCGGAAACCGACCAAATTTCCTTTTCGACAATATCTTGTTCCGCTGAAATCAACAATCCAGAATCCTCCAAACGGTAAAGTTTTGCCATTAACACATAAGCCTCTCTAATTCCGGAGTATAAGTATTGAGACTTTTTTGCAAGAGAGAACTCTTCGAAGATTTCCTTGATTTCCACAAGATTGGTCTCCATCGCTGCTGATTTTATGTAATCTTGCTCGGCTAGCATTTCATAGTCAGCAGAACCCAGGAGTGGGGTTTTCGGGTTAGGCAGAACGACCTCGGTAATCAATTTTCCCGAGGGGAATTGGTAGAGGTTTGTAATAGCACCTGACTCATACTCCTCCGAAATCAACATAGGACCGGTGCCAACCAAAAAACCCAATGTCTCGATACGCCTCGAGCGGAGATTTGAATTAACTTTTTCAATATTGACTAGGCGGTTGGTTAGAACAGAATCAATTAATTTACCACTAAATGAATATGATTTTGAATTAGGCTGCCGGATTTTTAAAAACAATAGAACAACACCACCGGTTAGCACCAATAAAATTATACGCTTCACTTTGTTTTTAACCGGCGGTTACACTGAGTGCACCTGTTCTACCCCAGCTGCGATTCACTTTAAAACCAGGCTTGTTGGGAGTGACATGCACTTGACCTTGCCCGTTCGGTAGAATCTGAGCGCTCCAATCAATTTTATCTCCCACGTTGTAAGTTGGCCAACCAGTACAGTCAGAATGTTCTTCGTTCCAACCGCTTATTGTAACAGCTGCCCTAGTAGGCAAGATGGAAGATGCACTAGTTTCCGTTTGAAACCCCATTGTGAACGATACTTTCAAATCTATATCCATTCCACCATAGTCACCACCGTGCTTGCAAACAAAGTCTCTAACCTCAATCTGATGATCGCCCATTTCTGTCCCCCCTTGATTGAATTCCCAAGCATTAGTGTTTTTGATTATTAGCGTTGGTGTTTGATCAGGGAACTTGAGCGTATAAGTTTGTTTGTACACCATCTTCTGGCTAGGAAGCACATTCATTAAATATTTATCACTGACCAACACGCCGAAATATTTTCTTGTGTACGTCTTATCAAATATCATCATGTGGTATGCAACCTTTGTTTCCCCACCGAAAATATCCTTGATTAATGTTGCTCCAGCTAAAACAAGACCTGCAGCCGCGTAATTAGTTGCGGTACAAATAGTGATAAAGCAGCACTGAAAAAGTATCGCTAGAACAAAAACAGCAGCTCTGCTAAATCTTACTGAAAAAGCATGTTTTAAATAATATTCGCTTCGCTTTTTGAAGTTGTTTTGTTTCATTTTTATTTAAGTGCTTATTAATTTTATTTTATAGGTTCGACGCTGTTTTAAGCTGGAAAGATGTGGCTTGACGGCTACAAGACGATGCGAAGCGGTGAAATCTGAGGAGACGCTTGGATGGTTGCTCTGGATAGGGATGCTTGGCGTGGTCATGAGGTGCGGCTGAGGCGAACCTCTCGACGTCCTTACGGAAGGAGGAGGAAATGCCGAGGTAGTGGCCGGAGCAGAGTGCGCGGGTCGGAACCCTGTGGTCACCCGCGACCAGATTCGCCAAGTCGCCAAGTCGCCATCATCCGAGCTGAGAAAAGTCCAGCGCGACGATTGGGCTTGGGTTACCTGAACGGCAATGCCTGCCTCGGTCTGGCTCGGACCACCAAGACACCCCACGGGCTGACTACCGGTACTTCGGCGTGGCTTCCGTTGATGTGGGTGGTTTCTCATCGAGGACTTTTGATTAATTAATCTAATCCTCAGTTTAGTCAACTATTTATTGATTGTGATTTAGCTAATCAGATGACTCTTTTCAGCGCCATTGAAAAGGACGCCGGTGTTTGGGGAGGCTTTTCTGCGAAATTGATTGGCCGCTACGGATATCCCAAGGCCATCCAGCAAAGGGCCATCGACATGCGATCCGGCCTACACGAAGGGGTGGGCGTCAACCTTAGGATCGTGCGAATGATGCAAGACAGGTTTCACGTCATCCAAACTGAGGTGGATGCGTTCGGCCAAGTCCGAAGGACAGAGATCCGGGGTGACGCTAAGAGGCGGGTGCTTTTGGAGGGGATTCGCTGGATGTGGCGCAAGAACCCAGTGAACAGGTCGGCGAAGGAAGCCCAGAAGTGGCAGGCGATGGCCCTGAAACGGTCTGTTGGGGCATGGCCTGCGACAGGATGCGTGTGCTTCAAGACCTCTACGGTTAAGACCTCTACGGTTGGAAGGATGCCAAGGGAAGCGAGGAAACCCCACCTCACCCAAGCACCTCCGAGGTAGGGCAATTTCTCCGAAAGCGCCACGTCCGCAGACACGGACCGCCGCAGAGATAGCACCGTCGCAGACACGGACTGTCGCAGGGGCGGACCGCTCGGAGATCGGTCCCTACCTAGGAGGCCCTGGGGCGGCCTCCGAGGGGGCAAAAACCAACTGCCAGAGACGGTGTGAAAACCAATGAAATCTGCCGGTTTAAAAACCACTGAAAATAGCGAAGAACCCTGTCCCCTGCGTCTCTACCAAACCCCACTGGGTGCCCCATTGCGCCACTTGCCTTGTGCCGATGGGTGTGAACTCTCTCAGGGATGTTCCCCTCTCAGTCGACCCACCAACCGAACCACCTGTCCCCTTTGAGGTGGCTACGCGTCTCAATCTTTCTGTTGATGATGCTGTCCTTGGGCCGGGCCGACTCGTTGACGCTGCGCTTCAAGGCGCCGCATTGGCTGTACATCGAGGGGGAGCATCTGCCGGGTAAATCCATCGAGGTAAACTACCTGGAGGCCTATTGCCGGGCCGGATCCACCGAGGCGGATTGGGTGAAGCACACGGTCATCCCGCACCGGGCCGAGTTAATTAGCCTGAGCGCCGATCGAAAGACCCTGAAACTCCGAGACACTTTGGCAGACGGGGTGGTGGTCGATCACACCATCCGGGCGGGGACCGATGATGTGAACTTCCGCCTGGTGGCCCACAACCCCGGGCCAAAACGCTCCGAGGCCCACTGGGCGCAGGCCTGCGTGCGGTTGGGCGGTTTCACCGGCTTTCCAGCTCAGGGCACCAATCTCGACGACTACCTGCCTCAGTGTTTCCTGATCTTGAGCAACCGCGTCACGCGCTTCCCCGAAATCCAGCCGTGGGTCAAAGCCGCCCGGTATGTTCCTGGGCAAACCTGGTGTCCCCTCCATGTGCCCCGCACTGACGTGAACCCTCGGCCCTTGAGCCCAGTGGTGCCCGATGATGGGTTGATCGGTGCCTTCAGCGGCGATGGCCAATGGATTTTCGCCACGGCCTGGGAACCGTATCAGGAACTCTTCCAAGGCGTCATCCGATGCCTGCACTCAGACCTCCGTCTCGGAGGCCTGCAACCCGGTGAAACTAAACAGATCCGTGGCCGCATCTACCTCATGAAGGCCGATACTCAGGCACTACGGGACCGATATGCCCGCGATTTCCCGGAACACCGCCCTTCCCGGATCCTCCGCAAGGCGGCCTCGACCCCGAAGTGATCGCCTCCGGGACCCCGTTCAGTCTCCCACCGGGAAACCCATCAAATCCGGGATCCCCGCGCCGAAAGGATGAAGCTGGGCCTTCAGGCACGCGGGCTCCTTGGGCAATAGGCCACTGCCCCGCCCGCCACAGAAAACAAGCCTCCGATCCGGACTGGGGGCAAAGCCGTTTTGGTGACCCCTAGATCCCGCCCCTCACTTCGACTTATCAGGATAGGCCGGCGGTTGCGGGATCTTCACCGGCTTGGCTTCCATCGCTTTTTTTAGCTCGGCGATAGCGCGGTTGAGTTGGTCGTCAATGCCCGAAAACTCACGGGTCGGATCATTGTCGACTTCGATGTCCGGCTCCACTCCGGTGCCTTCCATGATCCATTCCTTGGCTTCGAGGTCGAAGCGGCTGAACTCGGGCCGGTTCAGAATGCCTCCATCCAGCAACGGTAAGCTGCCCCGGATGCCCACCACCCCGCCCCACGAACGCTGACCGATGATTGGCCCTAGCCGATGCTTCCGGAAACGATAGCCGACGATGTCGCCATCGCTGGCGCTGTGCTGGTCGATGAGCAGCACCTTGGGCCCCAACACCTGACCGCTGGGATCCACGTTCACCGCGCCGTTGCGCGCCACCGTCCACATCGCCGGTTCACGCCGCAGGCGCTCGATGATCATCGGTGAGACGTTCCCGCCGCCATTGCCACGGCAATCCACCACGAGCGCTTCCTTGTGGAGCTGTGGGTAGTAGAACTTGGCGAACTCGTTGAGTCCCGGAACCCCCATGTCGGGGATATGCACATAGCCGATCTTGCCGCCACTGGCCTTGTCCACTTTGTCGATGTTCCCCAAGACCCAATCGAGGTAATAGAGCGGATGTTCGTCCGCCGTGGGAATCACCGTCTGGTCACGAGCACCTTCTTCTTTGGGTTCCCGGTTCACCCGCAGAACAACGGGCTTGCCGGCCGTGCCCACCAAGGCCGAATACAAATCCGTCATGCTCCGGGTAGATTGCCCTTGAACAGCCAGGATGTAGTCACCGGGACGGATTTCGACACCGATCTCCGTCAGCGGACTTCGATACTTGGAGTCCCAGTTGTGTCCGCGGAGAATGCGCTCGATGCGGAAATAACCACTGGCATCGGGCTGAATGACCGCCCCGAGCAACCCCAGGGGAATCCGCTCTGGCTTGGGCAAATCACCGCCGCCCACATAGGCGTGTCCAATGTTCAACTCCCCGATCATCTCCCCGATAATGAAGGTGAGGTCGGCCCGATGCTGCACATGTGCCAGCAAGGGCTCATAACGGCGGCGCATGCCCGCCCAGTCCACGCCGTGCAGCTTCGGATCGAAGAGGAAATCCCGCATCTGACGCCAGCATTCGTTGTAAATCTGGTTCCACTCCGCCCGGCGATCCAGACGCACCTTCAGGTCGCTCAAGCTCAGCTTGCGATCGGTGAGATCGAGCTTGGCGGAAGGAAGATCCAGAATCGCCAAATCTGAGCCCACCTTGACCAGCATCTTCTTGCGGTCGGCCGAGACCCGGAACCCAGCCGCCTCGCCCAACTCTGTCTCCTTTTCCTTCTCCAGGTCGAAGAGGTGGAGCTTGCCCTTCTTCACATAGAACAGCTTGTCGCCCACCGAGGACAGCGATCCGTAATTCGAGGCCGAAGGTGGCAGCACGATGATGCGCTGAGTTAACCCCTCGACGTCCACGCTCACCACCACCTTGGAGGGCTTGGCGGCCTTGGCCACGTCTCCGTCCTTGTCTTTGTCTTTGTCGGAAGCCGCTTTGGCCTCGGTGCCGCTGACTGCTGCCTTGTCGTCGCGCGGTTTCACCTCGTCGGACTTCGGCGCCAAGGGCGACTTCGTGGCGGCGGCCAATGTGACCAGGTAGATCCGCTCCATGTCGCTGTAAGTGTGGTTCCACTCCGTCTGGCCGTAGGAGGGATTGAAGGAGCGCTCTGAGATGAAGAACAGGTACTTGCCGTCGCTGCTGAATTCCGGCGAACCCACATCAAACCACCCATCGGTGACTTGGACCTGATTTTTCTGTGCCAACCCGTAGAGGTAGATGTTCGCGAATCGTCGCACCTCCGGTTGCGTGAACGCCAACCACTGGCCGTCCGGAGACCAGACGAAATCGCGGATTTCGAAGGCGTCTGATTGAGCCACCTGAGTCACCAGCTTCGACTCCACCTCCACGAATTGGAGGCGGTTGAGCTTGTCGGTCCAGGCGATGCGTTTGGAATCGGGAGACCAGGCGATCTCGTACTTGTAGGTGTCGGCCCCAGAGGTCAGCGCCCGCGGTTCACCCGATCCCTCTTGCGGGCGGATCCAAACCTCATCCCCGCCACTTTGGTCACTGACATAGCCGATCCATTTTCCGTCCGGAGACCACACCGCATTGCGCTCATGCACCCCAGGTGATTGCGTCAGGTTGCGGGCGGCCCCGTTCTTGGCCGGCACCGTGAACACATCCCCCCGTGCACCGATCAACCCACGAGCACCATCCGGGGCAATTTCATAAGTAGTGATCTCCTTGCTGACATCACGCAAACCACCGCGGCCGATCGCCATGTCTTCATGAATTTCCACCGGAATCCGCACCGCTTTCTCCGTCTGGAAATCCAGGCGGTACAAATACCCGCCATTCTCGAAGACGATGCCCGTGTCACCCATCGAGGGGAACTTGACGGCGAATTCCGTGAACTCGGTCAGTCGGCGGGGCTTCCGGGTCTTCATGTCCATCACGTAGAGGTTGGCTTGATGGGACTCCTCGCGTTCCGAGACGAAGTACATCTTATCTCCGTGCCACATGGGGAAGATGTCTTGTGCGGGATCGGTGGTCAGTCGGGTGGTCTGACCCGTCCCAAAATCGTGCAACCAGATTTCATCGGCCTGGCCGCCTCGGTAGCGCTTCCAGGTGCGAAACTCACGAAACACTCGATTGTAGGCCATCTGCCGACCATCCGGCGAGAAACTGCACCAACCGCCGCGGGGCACCGGCAACGTCTCCGGAACGCCGCCCGAGAGACGGGCCAAGGTGAGTTCACCTTTGAACGGGTTCCAATGGTTCCGGCGCGAACGGTACACCACCGTCTCATTGTCCTTCCAGGCCATGACAATGTTGTTGGGGCCCATCCGGTCCGAGACATCGTCCCGTTCCAGGGTCGCGGTATGGGTAAGCCGCCGGGGTTCGCCACCCTCGGAAGGCATCACATAGACCTCGGTGTTTCCGTCATATTGGCCGGTGAAGGCCAGTGTTTTGCCGTCGGGCGAAAAGCGGGCGAACATTTCAAACCCTTTCGGGTCGGAGGTCAGTCGTCGGGCCACCCCTCCCAAGGCCGAGACGGTATAAAGATCACCGGCATAGGTGAACACCACCCGATTTCCATTCAGAGAAGGAAACCGCAACAACCGAGCCTCATCGGCCTGCAACGCCAGTGCTGCGATACCCCCCAACAGCCATGGACTGATCCAAGAGAAAAACCCTCGCATGGACCCATGCTATCTAGCAGTTCGAACCGGAGCCAGTGGTGACTAACCGAGTGGGACTAGTGACGCTGGAAAATCGGGGCAACCGTTCAATCCCGAGTAAAATCGGCGGAAAGAAATCGACGGATTAACGGATCCTGCGAAGCACGAATCACTTCTGGCGCGCCCACGGCCACGATCCGCCCTTCGCTGAGGAAGGCGATACGATTGGCAATACCGAAAGCGAGGTCGCGATCATGGGTCACCACCAGCGTGGTGGCTCGGGTCACGGCATTGGCCCGCACAATTTCTCGTCCGACCGTCACTGCGACCAGCGGATCCAATTCACTAGTCGGCTCATCGTAAAGAACAACCTGCGGCTCCATTACCAATGCCCGAGCAATGGCTACGCGTTTCTTCATGCCGCCCGAAAGTTCCGACGGATACTTCAGGGAATCCTTCGGCCCCAGATGCACCAACGCCAGTTTCTCTTGAACGATCCGCTCGATCTCTGCCGCGGGTTTCAGGCGGTGTTCCGACAGATAAAGGCCAACATTTTCACCCACCGTCAGTGAGTTGAGTAGGCCCCCGCTCTGGAACACCATGGCCAAGCGGAACCGATCGCGGACGCCTTCGTCCTCAATGCGGGTATCGTTGAGGCGAATCTCCCCAGAATCGGCCGTCTCGAGTCCGATCAAATGGCGCAGCAACACCGATTTCCCGGAACCGCTCGGACCCATTAGAACAAAGATCTCCCCGGGTTGAATCTCAAGGTCAACGCCGTCGAGAACGATCTGGGAACCGAAGGATTTTCGGAGCTGTTGGACTCGGACGGACACGCCCGATTCATCGATCTTCGCAGAAGTCATGGATTTTAAAACCCTCCCGCCATCGAGGCCTTAGTGAACGGTAAGAGCATCCGAGTGATGACATAGTCGAGCACTAGAATGAACACGATCGAGTTCACAACCGCCTTGGTAACGCTGCGACCGATTCCGCGAGGACCGCCCATGGTGTCGAGGCCCTGATTGCAGCAGACCACACCCACCGTTATGGCGAAGAGGAATGTCTTAATCAGTCCGTGGATGATGTCCCGCGGTTCCAAAGTCGCCTTGAGACTGTTGAAGAAGGCCGTGGCCGACACCGCCACTTCCGGGTTGAGGGCCGCCACGAAGGCGCCGCCAGCTGAACCAATGAGCAGCGAAAACACCAGCAGGCATGGCAGTGCCAGTGATATGGCGACAACCCGCGGAAGCACGAGGTACTCGACCGGGTCGATGTTCAGGGTGCGCAGAGCATCGATTTCTTGGTAAACCCTCATGGATCCCAACTCGGCCGCCATCGCCGAACCGATGCGACCCGCGATGAGGATCGACATCATCACCGGCCCCAGTTCTTTAGCGAGCGAGGCACCGACCAAGCCGCCCAGCATGGAACCGAGACCTCGCTGAGCCAGCAATGGCCCCGCCTGCAACGACAACACGCCGCCAATGAAGAGCGAGAGCACGCACGCCATGAAGAGACTGGCGTTGCCAATCTCGAACAACTGCTCGGCCAAATTACGCCGATAGCGAAAAATCCTCGGCAATGCCCTCAGGGTCGCCCCAAAAAGCACCAGCATCTTGCCCAGTTCACGAAACACGGTTGGAGGATTGCTGCAGCAGGCCTAGTCGGCAATGCCCAAGGTTTTCATCCTAAGATCGACCCAAGTTCAGCCGCCCGGAAAGCATTGCTGCAACCCGGCAGCCACCGCTGAAAAGGCCCGGGCCGCCTCACCCATCGGGTCGGCCACCACCACCGGTTCGCCACGATCCCCGCCCTCGCGGATCGCGACAACCAACGGAATTTCTCCCAGAAACGTGACTCCTTTGCGCTCGGCTTCAAGACGCCCGCCGCCATGTCCGAAGATGTCCACGCGTGTTCCATCAGCGAGACGGAAACCACTCATGTTCTCCACGATACCCAGGATCGGAACCTGAACCTTCTCAAAGAGCGACATCCCCTTGCGAACCACTCCCAAGGAGGCTTCCTGCGGTGTAGTGATGATGACGCCTCCATCCAGCGGCACCGACTGGCACAAGGACAACTGGGCATCGCCGGTGCCCGGCGGCAGATCCACCAACAAGTAGTCCAAGTCACCCCACGCCACCTGATTAATGAACTGATGGATGGTTTTCTGGATCATCGGCCCACGCCAGATGACGGCCTGTTCCGGATCAATGAGAAAGCCCATGCTCATGAGTTTCACCCCATGGCGCACCGGTGGCACCAAGCGCTCATCATCGGTGAGGGTGGGCCGCTCCTGGATACCCATCATCAGCGGAATGCTCGGGCCGTAGATGTCACAATCCAAAAGCCCTACCCGCAATCCGGCACGCGCCAAGGCGCACGCCAAATTGACCGAGCAAGTAGACTTACCGACCCCTCCCTTGCCCGAAGCCACCGCAACCACCCGACGGACTCCGGGCATGCGATTGCGCTGAGCAACCCCGGTATTGGTCGGAGTAGCCGAAACTGCCGAGGTCGGCGGTGGTACCTGAACCTGCACATGGGCGTCAGTGATCCCCTCGATCTGGTCCCGCAATGCGGCCTTAGCTGCATCGGCGATTTGATTGCCGATCTCCGGATTCGGGGTGGTCAATTCAAGAAGCACTCCCACTGCGCCACCGTCAATCTGAACCCCTTTCACCAATCCGAAGGAGACGATGTCCCGGCTGTATCCGGGGTACTTGACCGTGCGCAGCGCCTCCATCACGGAGGACTCTTGAATGGTTGCCATGGATGATTTTGTTCGGAATACGAGGGTCTTAGCCGTTGTAAAAAGGGGGTGGAGCATCCGAAAGGACGGCTCCACCCCTGAAATAAATTCGTCAGCAGTTCACTTGGCCGCGACGACCGACCGCTTCTTGTCGGAAAGCGCCCGGAGGAAGGCTGTCAGGTTGCTCGTTTCTTCGGCGGAGAGCTTCTTGCCCAATTGCAGCCAAGCCATCTTCTGGACCGTTTGCTCCAAAGTCTTCTGGGTGCCGTCGTGGAAGTACGGCGCAGTCAGGGCGACGTTGCGTAGGCTAGGCACCTTGAAAACGAATTCGTCGTAGTCTTCCTTGGTCACCTCCATACGCCCCTTGTCCGCGGTGTTTTCGTAGGCGTTAAGGATTCCGAGCTTCTTGTAGTCGTTGCCTCCGATGAGAGGACCTGTATGTCAGGTGGTGCACCCGATCGACAAGAAGGTGTCGAGTCCCTTCAGTTCGGTAGCGGTGAGAGCCTTGTTGTCACCTTTAAGAAAATCATCAAATCGGTCGTGCGTACGGAGGGTTCGCTCGAATGAGCCGACGGCTTTGGCAAAATTGTCGTAAGTAACCGGATCGGACTCGCCTGGGAACGCCTTCTTGAAGGCTCCGACGTACTTTTTTTCCGCCTTAAGCTTCTCGATCACCGCCGCCTCGCTGGGCATGGCCATTTCACCGGGGTTGAGCACGGGTCCCTTGGCCTGATCCTCTAAGGTCTTGGCGCGACCATCCCAGAACTGAGCAACATGGAAGCCAGCGTTGAGCACTGTCGGTGAATTGCGACCACCCCGCTTGCCGAAGGCACCTGGAGAAGTTGGCTCATTGTCCACGCCGCCACGGTTGTGATCCACCGCATGGCAGGAGTTGCAAGATTGGGTATTGTTGGCCGAGAGCTTCTTCTCAAAAAACAAGTCCCGACCAAGTTTTACACGAGCCGGAGTGTCGTTTTCGCCACCCGTCATTTTCTCAGGAATAGGCTCCAGCACCTTCAAGGCACCCGCTCGCAACTCCGACGGAGTGGCAGCATTCACTGCAGCAGGAACCAGCAAGAAGGCCGACACGGTCAAGGCATGAGCCAAAGTCATGTTTATGGTCATAAACGGAATGTTATTGCAGGAATCAAATTGTGCAAATCAGTGCAGGTGCTCACGAAAACGGCCTCTGATCAAGGGGTTGCACCTCTGCGGATCGCGTCTAGTGCGCCGGCTTTCCAGACACTTCCGCCGCATGCTGGCTGAAGGACTTTCCACGACCGGTGGGTGCGATGACCGAGTCGATCACACCGTGTTCAAACTCATCCCACATCGGGGACATCCCCCGGAGCTTGGAAGCAATTTTGGCGAAGGTTTCAACCACGTAGTCGATGTCGGCTTCGGTATTGGCCTCGCCAAGGGTCATAATGATGTTCCCTTGTGCCAGTGCATGATCCAAGCCAATGGCTCCCAGGACATGGGAGATCTTGAGACTCTTGCTCACGCAACTCGATCCACTCGCCACGGCGATTCCGTTCATGTCGCAGAGCAGCAACTGACCCTCGCCCTCGATGAACTCGGTTGAAAGATTCAAATTAGTCGCGACGCGATCGGGGCCCGGTTCCGGGCCGTTGAGCTGGATGTAAGGAACATTCAGCTTCAACCCTTCCCAAAGCCGTTTCTGCAACGGAGCCACGTGCGTAACCCGTTGTGACAGCCGTTCCTGAGCAATTTCTGCAGCCACTCCGCCACCCACGATAGCCGGAATATTCTCGGTGCCAGCCCGACGCCCCCCTTCCTGCACCCCACCATGGATCACACTGACGATGCGGGCTTTGCGATTGCGGTAGAGCACACCAACCCCTTTGGGACCGTAGAACCGATGGGGAGAGAAACTCACCATGGCCGCCCCCCACTCCTTCACATCAATGGGCAACCACCCGGCACTGGCCTCACAGTCCACATAAAGGGGCACGTTTTTGGTGGCACAAATCTGCCCCACCTCACGCATCGGTTGAATAGTACCGATGTCGTGGTTCACATGGTGCACCGCCACAAGCACCGTCTGGGGCGTGATGGCTGCCTCGAGTTCGTCCAACCGAATCATCCCCTGAGGCGTCACACCGACTCGAGTGCAGGTCCACCCCTGCTTTTCCAAGAACTCCAAGGAGTTCATCACACTCGGATGCTCCGTCGCGGAAATCACCAAGTGCTTGCCCTTGCGTTCGTTCGCATAGGCCGCGCCCTTGATGGCCAAGTTAGAGGATTCGGTGCCATCCGAAGTAAAGTAGATCTCCTCTTCGCTCTCGGCGCCGATCAATGCGGCCATTTGCTGGCGCGCGCGCTTCAGAGCGTCCCGGACCCGAAGGCCATGCTGGTGGAGCGAGGAAGCATTACCAAAGTACTCGGTGAAGTACGGCCGCATGGCATCGAAGACCTCCGGGAGGACCGGAGTCGAAGACTGGTGATCAAGGAAAACCTGGCGCATGGATGAAACAATCAGGGGAATCAGACGGTGCAGAGTTGGCTGAGAATAACCCCGGTATGCCGACAGCAATGGACCGGGAACGGCTTCAAATCACCAAGAAAGCCTGCAGTCCTCGAAACTTCCTCCGACTGCAGGCCACTCAAGATAAGCAAATTAAGCAGCAACCGAATCCGTCGTCGCCGCCTTGGCGGCCGCGGAAGGGTTTCTCTTCACATAATCCTCCAATGCGGCCTTGAGAGCCTCCTCAGCAAGGACCGAGCAGTGGATCTTGACCGGAGGCAACCCACCGAGGGCATCTACTACCTCCTGGTTGGAGAAGGACATAGCCTCGTCGATGGTGCGTCCCTTGATCAGTTCGGTGGCCATACTCGAACTGGCAATGGCTGAACCGCAGCCGAAAGTCTTGAACCGGGCGTCCTCAATTCGACCGTCCTTGATCTTAATGGAGATCTTCATGATGTCTCCGCAGGCTGCGGCCCCCACCTCACCCACACCATCCGCATCCTTCAGATCCCCCATATTGCGAGGATTCATGAAGTGCTCCATCACCGTGGAATTATATAACGTGTAAGTTTCGCTCATAAAATTGAAATTAATTCAGAGTTGGGGCCAATGCGGTTCCGTCTGCCAGCGGGGCAATAGCACCATCGGAAGCCGTCAAAAAAATCTTGGGGTTTCGGACCAACCGGGCCTGTTGGACCAGACCGTTGGGCAAGTGGCGTCCCGCCAAGGTGGCCAAGCTTGTGCCAACAAAAACCTCTTTCATCCGCTCCTGAGCCTCGGCCAACAGGCCGCAAAGTGCGCAACCACGACTGTGTTCGCAGCCCACATCGATTTCGAGGCATCTCTGAAGAGCGATAGGTCCCTCAATGGACTCCAAAATCTCGAGCACGGAGATGTCAGACGCTGGGCGGGTGAGGTAGAACCCCCCACCGGATCCGCGAGCTGAACCCACCAAGCCCGACTTACTGAGATTCTGGAAAATTTTGCCCAGAAAACTTTTCGGGACACACTCTTCTTCACAGAGGATGTCAATCATGACCACCTCACCCAAAGGACGGCGAGAAAGGGCAATTAGCCCTAAAACCCCGTATTCTCCTGCTTTGGTGATTTGCATCCCTTGAACCAGACCATTTCCGTCTGGAATTAAATCAACGTACCTCCCCCCTTTGCACTGTCAAAACCATTTCCAGACCAAATTCATCCGATTCCCCGAAAAAGGGACAGGCTCTCAAAAGGGACAGGCTCTTTTGAAGTGCTGGACTCAATGTCCACTTGCCGGGAAACGGCTTCGATCCCATCATATCCCCATTGATGGATACTCAACTGAACCAGTACCTTCCGGTGCTGATGCTGCTGTTCGTGGCTGCCAATTTTGCCGTTGGAACTTTGGCTGTGTCCGTGTTGCTCGGAAAATCAGGCCGACGGACTCAAACCAAGGACATCCCCTACGAGTGCGGAATGCTCCCTCAGGGCGAGGGCAGCGCTCGACTCAGCATTAAGTTCTATCTGGTCGCCCTGCTATTCGTCCTGTTCGATATCGAGGTGGTCTTCATGTACCCTTGGGCCGTTACTTTTAAGGAACTGGCCCGAACGGATCTGGCACTCGGCCTCGGCGGAATCCTTTCGTTCCTGGGAATCGTCTTTGTCGGATACATTTACGCCGTCAAAAAACGCGCGTTTGACTGGAAGAGCTGAACTCCCCGGATTCATCTCAAGCCGCCGGGCTATTCTCGGCGGAATCGTTATGCGTTTCCGCCCTTGAAAGGTATTCCCGGTCCATTTCAAAAAATATTTTGCTCCCCACCATTTCGATTGGTTCACTTTGCTCACTTGGACCCAAACAAGGTCTCACTATTTCCCGTTGAATGAACTCGTACCCGTCCGTACCGAACTCACTCTACCGGCCTGACTTCGAACACGACGCGTGTGGCGTCGGTTTTGTCGCCAACATTAAGGGAACCCAGACTCATTCTGTGGTCCAACAAGGGCTCCAAATTCTCCGGAATCTGGACCACCGCGGCGCGTGCGGCTGCGAAGCCAACACGGGCGATGGCGCCGGCATCCTCATCCAGATGCCTCACGAGTTCTTGGCCAGCGAGACCCAGCGTGTGGGCATCACCCTGCCGCCCCCGGGTCAGTACGGCGTGGGCATGGTGTACTTGCCTCGAGATCCGCGGCAGCGCCGCAAGCTGGAGATGGCCTTTGAGAAGATCATCCAGTCCGAAGGCCAAGAGCTCTTGGGCTGGCGCACCGTACCAACTGACAACAGCTCGCTCGGCGAGACTGCGAAGTCTTCGGAACCCCATGTCCGACAGGTCTTCATCGGCAAGAATCCGGAACTCAGCGACGACCTAGCCTTCGAACGGAAACTCTACGTCATCCGCAAGCGCTCTTACTCCGAGATTCGTTGCTCCACCAAGGACGGCGCCGGGTACTGGTACATTTGCAGCCTTTCCTGCCGCACCCTCGTGTACAAGGGAATGCTGATGACCGAACAGGTCGACAAATACTTCCTGGACCTCAAGAACCCGGACATGAAGTCGGGCCTGGCACTGGTCCACTCCCGCTTCAGCACCAACACGTTTCCGAGTTGGGCCCGTTCGCACCCGTACCGTTACATCGCTCACAACGGCGAGATCAACACGCTTCGGGGCAACATCAATTGGATGCGTGCCCGCGAGGCCCTGTTCCAATCCGATGCCTTCGGCGACGACATCCACAAGATCCTGCCCATCGTCGACCCAGACGGCAGCGATTCAGCCATGTTCGACAACGTGCTGGAATTGCTGGTGCTGGCCGGCCGCTCCTTGCCGCACGCGATGATGATGATGATCCCAGAACCCTGGGCCAATCATGAGTCGATGAGCGACGAGAAGAAGGCGTTCTACGAGTACCACTCATGCCTGATGGAACCGTGGGACGGCCCAGCTTGCGTGGCCTTCACCGACGGCGTCCGCATCGGAGCATCTTTAGACCGCAACGGCCTGCGCCCGTCGCGCTATTACGTCACCAAAGACGACCAGGTCATCATGGCCTCAGAGGTCGGCGTACTCGACATCGCTCCGGAGAACATCGCCCATAAGGGCCGTCTCCAACCCGGCCGCATGTTCTACATCGATACGGCCCAGGGCCGGATCGTGGATGACGCCGAGATCAAGGAGCAAATTGCTATCGAACAACCCTATCGTCAGTGGCTCAACCAGCACTTGATCGAGTTGTCCTCGTTGCCCGACCAGGAGCACCTGCCCGAGCCCGGCCACTCCACAGTGCTGCAGCGCCAGCAGGCCTTCGGTTATTCCTTTGAAGACTTGCGAATGCTGCTAGTTCCCATGGCCCGCGACGGCGTCGAAGCCATCGGCTCGATGGGTACCGACACGCCCTTGGCGGTGTTGTCCAACCAATCGCAGCTACTTTACAATTACTTCCACCAACTCTTCGCGCAGGTCACCAATCCTCCGATCGACTGCATCCGCGAAGAAATTGTCACCAGCGCGATCACCACCATCGGCTCCGAGAAGAACTTGCTCACCCCGTCAGCGGAGAGCTGCCACCTCATCGAGCTGAAATCGCCGGTGCTGACCAACGAAGAACTAGCCAAGCTCAAGAGCATCAATCAGTCGGGCTACAAGTCGGTCACGCTCCCCATCCTTTACAAGGTGGACAAGGGATCCAAAGGACTCGAGAAAGCCCTGAAAGACCTGTTCAAGGCAGCTTCCAAAGCGATCAATGACGGGGTCAACATCCTGATCCTGTCCGACCGCGGCCTCAGCGCCAAGAGCGCGGCCATCCCAGCATTGCTGGCTGTCAGCGGCCTCCATCATCACTTGATCCGCGAAGGCGACCGGAATCGCGTCGGGCTCGTTCTCGAGTCGGGCGAACCGCGCGAGGTTCACCACTTCTCGCTGCTCATCGGCTACGGGTGCGGAGCGATTAATCCGTATCTGGCCTTCGAGTCGATCGACGACATGATCCATCAGGGGTTGCTGACCAACGTCGACTCCAAGACCGCCTACAAGAACTTCGTTAAGTCCGCGGTCAAGGGCGTCATCAAGGTGGCCTCCAAGATGGGTATCTCGACCATCCAATCCTACCGCGGCGCTCAAATCTTCGAGGCGGTCGGTATTAACGAGGCCGTCGTAGATCGCTACTTCACCTGGACACCGACCCGCGTGGAAGGCGTCGGCATGGAGGAGATCGCCCGCGACATCGAAATTCGTCACCGAACCGCCTTCCCCGACCGGAAGTCGCAGAACCCCACGCTCGATGTCGGTGGCCGGTATCAGTGGCGTCGCGATGGTGAGTACCACCTGTTCAATCCCGACACGGTCCACAAGCTCCAGAAGGCGGTCCGCTCTGGCGACTACAAGGCTTTCCAAGACTACTCCAAGTCGGTCAATGAGCAGTTCAAGCATTGGGCCACACTGCGGGGACTCCTCGACTTCAAGTCGTCGAGCCCGATCCCCATCGAAGAGGTTGAATCGGTCGAGTCCATCGTGAAGCGGTTCAAGACCGGCGCGATGAGCTATGGATCCATCTCCAAGGAGGCCCATGAGACCTTGGCCATCGCCATGAACCGCCTGGGCGGCAAGTCCAACACCGGCGAGGGCGGCGAAGATCCGGAACGTTTTATTCCCCTGCCCAACGGCGACTCCAAGAATTCTGCCATCAAACAAGTGGCTTCAGGACGCTTTGGTGTGACCAGCCAATATCTGGTCAACGCCCAAGAACTCCAGATCAAGATGGCCCAGGGCGCCAAGCCCGGTGAGGGCGGCCAGTTGCCAGGCACCAAGGTGTACCCATGGGTGGCCAAGACCCGTCACTCGACCCCGGGTGTCGGTCTGATTTCCCCGCCGCCGCACCATGACATCTATTCCATCGAGGATCTCGCCGAACTGATCCACGACCTGAAGAACGCCAACATCCACGCCCGGATCAGCGTCAAGCTGGTGTCCGAGGTAGGCGTCGGAACCATCGCCGCCGGCGTGGCCAAGGCGCATGCCGACGTGGTGCTCATCTCGGGTTACGATGGCGGCACGGGTGCTTCACCTCAGACCTCCACCAAGCACGCGGGCATTCCTTGGGAACTCGGCTTGGCCGAAACTCACCAGACCCTAGTGCTTAACAACCTGCGCTCGCGCATCGTGGTCGAGACCGACGGCCAACTGAAAACCGGCCGCGACGTGGTCATCGCTGCGCTGCTGGGTGCCGAGGAGTTCGGAGTTGCCACCGCGCCCCTGGTATCACTGGGCTGCATCATGATGCGCGTGTGTCATCTGAACACTTGTCCTGTGGGTGTCGCTACTCAAGACCCTGAACTGCGCAAGCGCTTCACCGGCGAACCGGAGCATGCGATCAACTTCATGCGCTTCATTGCTCAAGAAGTTCGCGAGATCATGGCGCAGCTCGGCTTCCGCTGCATCACCGAGATGGTGGGCCGCACCGACCGACTCGAGCCCCGTAAGGCTATCGAGCATTGGAAGGCCAAAGGGGTCGACTTCAGCAAGATCCTCTATCAACCGGAAGCGGGCCCCGAAGTGGGACGTTACTGCCAGATGATCCAAGATCACGGCATCGACAAATCGCTGGATATCACCCAACTGCTGCCGTTGTGCCGACCCGCCATCGAGCGAGGAGAGAAAATCAAGGCGACCCTTCCCATTCGCAACGTCAACCGCGTGGTCGGAACCATCACCGGCAGCGAGCTAACCCGCCAACGCGGTGCCGCCGGACTGCCAGAAGACACCATCCAGATTACCTTCCAAGGCAGTGCTGGTCAGAGTTTCGGTGCGTTCATGCCCAAGGGCATGTCCTTCACGCTTGAGGGCGATGCCAACGACTACTTCGGCAAGGGCCTGAGCGGTGGCAAACTGATCTTGTATCCGCCGGCGGCCAGCACCTTTGCACCAGAAGAGAACATGATCGTCGGCAACGTTGCGTTGTATGGCGCGACCCAGGGTGAAGTTTTCATCCGCGGCATGGCGGGCGAGCGATTTGGCGTCCGCAATTCCGGCGTCAAGGCCGTCGTTGAAGCCGTGGGTGACCATGGGTGCGAGTACATGACCGGCGGAACGGTGGTCATTCTCGGTCCGACGGGCCGCAATTTCGCAGCAGGCATGTCCGGTGGCGTCGCCTATATCTACGATGAGGCCGGAGACTTCGCCTCCAAGTGCAACCTGCAAATGGTCGCCTTGGAGAAGCTAGAAGAGTCCGACAACGCAGTGCTCCAGGAGATGATCCAAAACCACGCGATCAACACCAAGAGCACCCGGGCCTCTTCCATCCTGAAGGACTGGAGCACCACGCAACCGAAGTTCATCAAGGTGATGCCCCGCGACTACAAGCGCGTGCTCACAGCGCTGCTCAAAGCCCAGGCCGATGGTCTCACGGGCGATGACGCGCTGAATGCCGCCTTCGAAGCCAACTCCAAAGACGTCTCCCGATCCGGTGGGGGCTAATATCCAAGCGCGACACAGAACCCCGCAAATCGTCACAAGACCAAGGCCTTCAAACGACATAGAGATATGGGAAAACCCACAGGATTTCTAGAATACGCGCGCGAGCTCCCTCTCGACCGTAGCGCCCTGAAACGCATCAATGACTGGAATGAGTTCCATGAACACATGGACGACCAGAGCCTGCGCCAACAAGGAGCCCGATGCATGGATTGCGGCGTGCCCTTCTGCCACAGCGGTTCGCTGATCAGCGGCATGGCCAGCGGATGCCCTATCAACAACCTGATCCCCGAGTGGAACGATCTCGTGTACCGGGGGCTATGGAAAGAAGCGCTGGACCGTCTGCACAAGACCAACAACTTCCCGGAGTTCACCGGCCGAGTCTGCCCGGCACCCTGCGAAGGTTCCTGCGTCCTCGGCATCAATGCGCCGCCGGTGACCATCAAGAACATCGAGTGCACCATCATCGACCACGCCTGGGAAAAGGGTTGGGTCAAGCCGCAGCCGCCCAAGAAACGGACCGGCAAGAAGGTGGCCGTCATCGGTTCCGGCCCTGCGGGACTCTCCGCCGCGGCCCAACTCAACAAGGCGGGCCATTACATCACGGTGTTTGAGCGTGCTGACCGTCCCGGCGGCCTGCTCATGTACGGCATCCCGAACATGAAGCTCGACAAGCAGAAGGTCGTGCTGCGCCGCATCAAGCAAATGGAGCGTGAGGGTATCGCCTTCCGCTGCAACAGCGAGGTCGGTCGCGACATCACATCAGCCCAACTGGTCGAAGATTTCGACGCCGTGGTGCTGTGCACCGGTGCCACCAAGCCGCGAGATTTGCCCATCGAAGGCCGGCAATCCAAGGGCATCCACTTCGCCATGGAATTCCTCCACGGCAACACCAAGGCCCTGCTCGACAAAGCTCAGCCTCCAATCTCCGCAGCCGGCAAGGACGTCATCATCATTGGTGGTGGCGACACCGGCACCGACTGTGTGGGCACGTCCATGCGTCACGGTTGCAAGAGCCTCATCCAGGTGGAAATTCTGCCCAAGCCGCCCACCGAACGCGCCAAGGACAATCCGTGGCCGGAATGGCCCAAGACCTACAAGATGGACTACGGTCAGGAAGAGGCTGCCGCTGCGTATGGCTCCGATCCGCGCGTCTACCTGACAACCGCCAAGAAGTTCCTGACCGACGATCAGGGCAACGTGTCCGGAGTGCATCTGGTGGAGATCCGCTGGGAGCGCAACGATAAGGGCCAATTCACCCCCGTCGATGTGCCCGGCACCGATCGGGTCGTTCCGGCCCAGCTCGTTCTCTTGGCCTTGGGCTTTGTCGGGCCTGAGCAGCCGTTGCTCGAGTCCCTGGGCCTGGAACGGGACCCGCGTTCCAACATCAAGGCCGAGCATGGCCGCTTCACCACCAGCATCCCGAAAGTGTTCGCCGCCGGTGACTGTCGCCGGGGCCAGAGCCTCGTGGTTTGGGCATTCAATGAGGGCCGCGGTGCGGCCCGTGAGTGCGACCGTTACCTGATGGGCGCCACCTCGTTGCCCTGATCGCCGGAACTGCGGTTTTCTGCAATCCAACATCGGAAGGCGAAGAGACTCCCTCTTCGCCTTCCTGCTTTTCATCCTTCAGCCTCCAGCCAAAACTCTCCTCGTCCACCTGCCATGCCTAAAGAAGATGCCATCCACGTCCCGGCCCAGGTCCTAAGTCCGCTGGGAGTCGCCGCCTATCGCATGCGCCTGAGCAACGGCTATGAACTGGTGGCCCATGTCACCCGCAAGCTCCAACCGGTGATCGGCGCGATCCAACCCGGCGACACCGTGGAACTCGAACTGTCTCCATTTGATCTGTCTCGGGGACGCATCATCGGCCGCTGCGGCACGCCCTAAGCCCCACCCCGGAAATTTTCCCGACACCGCTCTCGGGATTGCCCGGATCCGCAGTTCGGAGCAGTCTGTTGCCATGTTCCCTCCGGCCCGCACCGCCTTGTCGCTGTTGCTGTCGTCGCTGCTGTCGTCGTCCCTGTTGCCCGCGATCCTCGAAGGTCAAACCGCCAGCCGAGCCAACGAATCCGGGGCAGCCCGATTGAAGGTGGACCTGTTGGGTGTCTTCGCCCATCCCGACGACGAAACTGGCGTGGCAGCCACCATCGCCTCACTGAGCCACGGTTCTGGTCGTTCCATCGCCCATGTCTACTGCACTCGAGGCGAAGGCGGGGGCAATATGGTAGGAACCCAGTCGGGACCGGCTCTAGGAATCCTGCGGGAGATCGAACTGCGGGACGCCCTTCGGGGGCTGGGGGTACAACAAGTGCATTTCCTCGATAAGGCCGACTTCGCCTACACCGAAAGTCTCGGTGTCACTCTGGAGCGATGGAGCCACTCGGACACCCTCGGCCGCTTGGTTCGGGTCATCCGCACCCTGAGACCGGAGGTGGTGGTCACCATGAACCCCGCCCCCTCGCCCGGGCAGCACGGCAACCATCAGGCTGCCGGATGGCTGGCCACCGAAGCCTTCGAGGCCGCAGCAGATCCCAACCAATTTCCGGACCACCTGCGCCTGGAAGGCCTGTCCCCATGGCGACCGCGGAAGCTTTTCTATTCCGGGGCTGCCGCCAATCCGGGACAGGCCTTATCGATTCCACTCACACACACCCTACCCGACGGACGCCTACCGGTGAGCGTTGCCGCCGAGGCTCTGTCCAACCACCGATCCCAGGCATTTGGTTCCATTGCTCAGTCACCGTGGTTTCGTCGCACCACCAACCATTGGTTCACCCCGGTTTGCAGCGTCCTGCCCATCCACCCGAGCGAGACCGATCTCTTCCAAGGGCTTCCCCTCCCCGAGGCTTTAGGAGCCTGTCCCCCGCGTTGGAATGGGTTTCCGGTACCAGAGACAACCGAGGACCCTGACCTGTTCTTTGTACCGAGACCCGCGGTGGCTCGGTACCGGGAGTTTGTTCGCGTCCACCAGATCGCCCATGCGGCCCAGTCCTTCCAGGCCGATGTCCCCGTCGTCGCCGGCCAAGAAACGAGCCTGTCCCTTTTCCGGGACCGTTCTTTAGCCCAGGCAACGGTGCAGTTCCAAACCCCACCCGGCTGGTCGGCGCGAGTAATATCAGGAGGTCGAGTGGGCGTCATGGCCCCGGCCACGGCCCGTGAGGACGTCACACTGCTGGCGAGGGTCGGTAACCACCGAACAATGGTCCGCCTGCACCCGGTGCCATCCCTGAAGGTCCCCCGAATCGCAGCACTCCCCTGGAATCACCACAGCGATGACTCAGCCTGGATGGCCTTGCCCGCCACCACCATCGGGCCCGAGCAATCCTGGCAGGGACGTTCCGACGGGGCTTCAGACTGCAGTGGTCGATTCCGTTTAGGCCATGACGGCAAACACCTCTGGGTGGAAATCCAGGTCCGGGATGACCATGTGGTTTCCAACATCGAAACCAATGACATCAAGGGGCATTGGCGAAGCGATTCGGTAGAGCTTTGTGTGGACCCGTCGGCCGGCGCCGAGCACACGCTGGGCTGCTGGAAAGCAGGCCTCTTTCCCTTCGACCGTTCTGGCCAGGTCCGGGGTGCCCGCGATGCCGATGCCAATCCTGGCCCTCTGGAAGCCCATTCTCCGGGCACCCGCCTGCTTTCTTGGCGCACTGCTGATGGCTACACCCTCCGTGCGCTCATCCCGTTGCGGGAGTTGGGATTGAAAGGAAAGTCCGGCGTCGGTGCTGGGTTCAATGTGTTGATCTATGACGGCGACAAGGTTGATGCCCAACCCGGAGAAAACATCAACCGCACCCGACTGGCCTGGTCCCCACGACCCGGCGTTCAGGGACGACCGGAGGATTGGGGACGAATCGTCCTAGAGTAAGCCCCTCAGGGATCCTTGCTCGACACGCCCAAGTCCAACGGACCGGTTGATCACCGGCCCAGCTTGTCCCAATGTCACTTCATGCACCCTGAGTACGTTGAACGCGTCGTCAACCTCCTGGATCCCACGCTGAACCGTCTGCGCAACGTCTCGCAGGCCGAGGCCGTTGAACGGGTCCTCAGCGGTGATGCAGCCCGTGTGGCAGAGATCGACGGTTCCTTCGCCCTCTTGGCTCGCGACGGAAAGACCGTGCGTATGGCTCGGTCCCTGGATCGCCCGATGCGCTACTTCTTGGCAAAACGAGCGGAGGGTCCGGCCCTCATCGTGGCCGACCGCATGGATGCCATCCACGCCCAACTGGAGCTCGAGGGTTTGGCGGACCAGTTTCATCCGAGCTACACGCGCATGGTACCCGCGCACTACGTGGTGGAAATTCAGCTCATCGGCTGCCCGGATCCTGATCCGGTCTATACCCGCTACTTCAACCCCCTACCCAATTCACTACCGGCTGACCTCGACACCATCGGTCGCCAATACATCGGGGCCCTGGCCGACGAAATCGGCAAGCAACTCGGCTCCATCGATTCTCAGGAACCCATCGGGGTCGCCTTCTCCGGCGGAGTCGATAGCGGCGCGGTTTTGTTGGCCACCTACTTCCAGATGCGCCGCCTCGGCATGAGTCCCTCACGGCTCAAAGCCTTCACCCTTCACCTGGGCGATGGACCCGATTTGGCTCAGGCCCGAGCCTTCCTGGAGCCACTCGGACTCGGGCTCTTTTTGGAAGAGATTTCCGGGGATCCGCGCACCTTGAATCCGTCGGAAACCCTGCGGGTGCTGGAGGATTACAAACCATTGGATGTGGAATGCGGCACCATGGCTCTGGCCCTTTGCCGCGGAATCCGTGAGCGCCATCCCGACTGGAAACACCTTTTCGATGGGGACGGTGGTGATGAGAACCTCAAGGACTACCCAATCGAAGAGAACCCCGAGCTAACCATCCGCTCGGTGGTCCACAACCTCATGCTCTACCACGAAGGCTGGGGCGTGGGGCGCATCAAGCACTCGCTCACCTACAGCGGCGGTCTCAGCCGCGGCTACGTCCGAACCTACGCACCCGCCCGAAGGCACGGATTCGAGGGATACAGCCCACTCATGAGCCGCGCCGTCATGGCCGTCAGTGAAGCCATTCCGTTCATCGAACTCACCCGCTACGACGTACCGACGCTGTACTCACTCAAGGGTGAAGTGGTGCGGCGCGGCATCCAGGCGGTATTCGGTGTGGATATGCCCATCTTCGAAAAGCGCCGCTTCCAGCACGGGGCCATTTCAAAGGAAACCCTCCGTCAACAATTCCCAGCCCAAGAGGCCCGGTATCGCCGTGAATTCATGGCCTTGTATTCCTAAGCCCGCACAAACAAGGGACAGCCAGACAGGGACCAGACCCCGAAGCTCTTTAGAATCAT
>JAPLUF010000189.1 GCA_026397755.1 Verrucomicrobiota bacterium | reverse complement strand
GTCCTTGCGACGTGCTTCTAGGTGGATCGTACCTGAGCGGGTGAGCTGTCTTAATCTGAGTATTCGACGCCATGATGCCATGGTCTGAATCCATACCCGGGCTTGCGTTGAGGAAGAGGGGAGTGGTTGACTCCGCGCCGGTGTTGACCGCCGTTGTGGGTTTTTCCATACCCCGAGGCCGTCTTGGGCACTTGTATTGAACCGGTTGCCTAAGATGGGGTTTCGAGTGTGGGAGCCATGGATCACGTCGATGAATTTTCGATGGATCGCCAAAACAACGACGGTCGGTGCTGAAATCAATCCAGTGGGCGGACGGAGCGGGCCGAATGAATCGGTCTGTTTCACCGAAGCCCAAAGAAAGCGGCCCGATGTCGGACATTTTCCCGAGGTGGACCAACAAGATTCCGTTGATGGTCGGTGTGGCAGCAGCGGTTGTGCTGCCGACCGTCATCGCGGGGATCACCTATTACTTCACCCCGAAGTACACCCGCGTGGGTTACCAGCCCAAGCAGCCGGTGGCGTTTTCCCACGCCATCCACTCCGACCAGCTGGGCATCGATTGCCGCTATTGCCATAGCGACGTCGACAAATCGTGGTTCTCCAACATCCCGGCTTCGGAGACGTGCATGCGCTGCCACTCCATCGTGGCCAAAGACTCCCCCAAGTTGAGCTTGGTTCGCGAGTCCTACTCCAGTGGCAAGCCCATTCCCTGGGTTCAGATCCACAAGACTCCCGACTACGTCTATTTCAACCACTCCGTCCACGTCAATCGGGGCATTTCCTGTGTGAAATGCCACGGTGAGATCCAGAAAATGGACGAAGTGTACCATGCCAAGCCCTTGTCGATGGGCTTCTGTCTGGAGTGCCATCGGGAGCCCGAGAAGCACATCCGGCCCAATGATCTTGTGACCAAGCTCGATTGGAACGGTGAATTCGACGGCAAGAAAGCCGTTCACGACTGGAAGGTCCAACCTGGCCAGAGCTGTTCCACCTGCCACCGCTGATGAAGACGATTCCCCCGATTTGCAACGAACCGGAGTCCGGTCCGAAGTACTGGCGTTCCCTAGAGCAGCTGGCTGACCAACCCGATTTCCGTCAGTGGATGGAGCGCGAGTTTCCGGCCGGTGCCAGCATCGCCCCGGATGGTGAAACCCGTCGCGACTGGATGAAGCTCATGTCTGCGAGCTTCCTCTTGGCCGGTCTGGGTGGCATGGGCACCGGGTGCCGTCGCCCCGAGGAGGAGTTGACGCCCTTTGCCAAGCAGCCCGAGGGTTACGTTTACGGAAAGGCTCAGTATTTCGCGACATCCATGCCCTTGCGGGGCAGCGCGGTCGCCCTGACGGTCAAGTCGAGCGACGGTCGCCCGACTAAGATCGAGGGCAATGCGCTGTTGCCCGGTGCCAATGGAGGCACCGATACCTTTGCTCAGGCGGCGATCCTGAATTTGTACGATCCCGATCGTGCCCACCGGCACACCCGGGGCGGCAACGATTGCAAGATCGAGGCAGTGCGTGATGCGTTGGCCGAAGTGGCGAAGGCAGCGGTCGCCAAAAACGGTGAAGGTCTAGCGTTCTTGGTCGAGCGTTCTTCCTCCCCGTCCCGTGCCCGTCTTCAGAAGCTCATTTCCGACAAATATCCGAAATCGGCGTGGCATGCTTACGAGCCGGTCGATTTCAGCGGGACCGACGCTGCCTATTCTCAGGCTTGCGGCACACCGGTCCATGCTCTGGTTCACCTCGAAAAGGCGCGCCGGATCTTGTCGCTCGACTGCGACTTTATTGGTTCCGAACAAGATGCCCATCGCAGCATCCGCGGCTTCGCCTTGGGGCGGAAATCCGCCGATGACGGCATGAACCGGCTCTACGTGGTGGAGTCGATGATGTCCCTGACCGGTGGCAATGCTGACCATCGCCTTCGGGTCAAGCCGAGTGAGGTTCTGAAGGTCGCCGCCGCGGTGGCTGCCGAGCTCGGAGTCTCTGGAGTGGCATCCCCTTCGGGCGCGTTTTCGGCCTGGGCCGCAGCGGTGGCCAAGGATTTGAAGGAAGCGGGCAAGGCTGCGGTCGTGGTGGCCGGTTATTCTCAGCCTCCTGCGGTGCATGCGTTGGCAGCGGCTATCAACTCGGTGTTGGGTGCGGTGGGGTCCACGGTGACCTTGGTGCAACCGACTGAACCGGTTGCCCTGGGTATCCAGGAGCTCACGGCCTCTTTGAGGGCAGGCAAGGTGTCGACCTTGGTCATTCTCGGTGGCAATCCCGCCTACAACGCGCCAGCCGATCTCCAGTTTGAGACGGTGGCCAAAAAAGCGGGCACGGTGATTCGCCTCGGCTACTACGAAGACGAGACAGCGGCCTTGGCGACCTGGCATCTGGCTGGAACCCACTTCCTCGAGTCTTGGGGCGATGCCCGCACGGCCGACGGCACTGTGGTACCGGTTCAACCGTTGGTTGAACCGCTCTTTGGTGGCCTGACCGAACTCGAAGTGCTGGCGCGTCTTCTGGGTGAGTCGAAGGTTTCGCCCTATGACATCGTTCGCGAAACCCTGAAGGGTCTGGGCGCGACCGATGACGCCGCTTGGAAGCGTTTCTTGCACGACGGTTTCTTGACGGGCAGCGCCTCTGCGGCCGTGTCCGCCTCGATGAATGCCTCGGCCGCTGCGTCGGCTCTGGCCGCTCACAAGCCGCTGTCCGGTGACATCGAAGTGGTGCTCCATCGCGATGGCTCGGTCGATGATGGCCGCTTCGCCAACAACGGCTGGCTCCAAGAGATGCCCGACTCCATCACCAAGGTAACTTGGGATAACGTGGTCATGATGTCTCAGAAGACCGCTAAATCTCTGGGGTTGCCCACCAAACGTTCCGGCAAGATCCCTGAAGACTTGAGCCCGGCCGAGGCGGCCGACGCCAAGGATGGTCAATACGATCAACCCGTGGTCAAAATCACCGTGGGTGCTCACAGTGTCGAGGGTCCGGTCTGGATCCAACCGGGTTTGGCGGATGGAACCGTCGCGCTGGCGCTGGGTTACGGACGTCGAGTCGTGGGTCGCGTGGGTCGTGGAGTAGGCTTCGATGCCTACAGCCTCTTCCAATCGGCGTCCCGTCATATCACGGCCGGCAAGGTGGAGAAGGTTTTCCGCAAGCATCGTTTGGCGGTGACCCAAGAACACGGCCTCATGGAAGGTCGCCCGGTTATTCGCGAGGCGCATCTCGAGCAGTTCAAAACGAGCCCCAAGTTCGCCCAGAACATGGATATCGAGGCGCATTTCCCGGGCTACGTTCCCTTCAAGGAAGAGACCGATGGGCGCAACGCTGAGAAGCGTCCCCAGAACATTTACGAGCATCCCTACGATCAGAACCCGGAGACGGCTTCGAAGGTTCATCAGTGGGGCATGGTCATCGATCTGCAAACGTGCGTGGGTTGCTCCGCCTGCGTGGTGGCTTGTCAGAGCGAAAACAACATCCCCATCGTCGGCAAAGATCAGGTGGCTCGTGGCCGCGAGATGCACTGGATGCGCATTGATCGCTATTACAGCCACAATCCAGAGGCCGATGTGAACGCGGAGTTGGCGGCAGAGGATCCGCAAATGGCGGTCCAACCGATGTTCTGCCAGCACTGCGAAGCAGCCCCCTGCGAGAGCGTCTGCCCGGTCAACGCGACCGTTCACGACGAAGAGGGCATCAATGGAATGGCCTACAACCGCTGCATCGGCACGCGGTACTGCGCCAACAATTGCCCCTATAAGGTTCGTCGCTTCAATTGGTTCGACTTCAACAAGCGCGAAAGCGACTACGGTGCGGCTCAAGACCAGCACTTGGTGAACACGGGCAACTTGTACAAGGGTCCGCTCGGGGTGAATCGCAATACGGAACCGGAGTGGGAGATCATTAAGTTGGTCAAGAATCCGGACGTCTCGGTCCGCATGCGCGGTGTGATGGAGAAGTGCACGCTGTGCGTGCAGCGTGTCCAGCAAGGCAAAATTGCCCAGAAGGTCAAGGCGGGTAACAGCGGTGACGTGGCCGTGCCCGATGGCGCCATTAGGACCGCCTGCCAACAAGCTTGCCCTGCGGACGCCATCGTCTTCGGCAACATGCTCGACGCCCATAGCGAGGTCGTAAAAGCCAAGGCCAATCCCCGGAACTATTCGGTCCTCGGCTTCTTGGATACCCGTCCTCGAGTCACTTACTTGGCCCGCGTTCGTAATCCGAACCCGGTGGTCCTCGACCTCGAGAAGCGCAAGACACCCGACAGTCAGCGCGACTACGAGCGTTTCCGTCACGAGTCCCCATTTCAAGAACACTCACATGGTCACGATGCCTCGCATCAATCCGCGACTCAGGCGGGGAAAGGAGCGGTCTAATGGCTAGCTCCGGAAAATCCGCCGCCGTCAAGGCACCTGAACCGCCGGCCGAACTGGTCCGCGAGTCTTTGGTTCTCAACAACCGATCTCTCGGTTGGATAACCAATGCCATCGCGGGGGTTTGCGAGAAACCCATGCCGATGTGGTGGTGGCCTGCCTTCATCGTTTCGGTGGGCGGGATGCTCACCATGTTCTCCCTCATCGCCTACCTGGTCTCGACCGGTGTGGGTGTCTGGGGTCTGAATCATCCGGCCGCCTGGGCTTGGGATATCACCAACTTCGTGTTCTGGATCGGCATCGGCCACGCCGGAACTCTGATTTCAGCGGTGCTCTTCTTGCTGCGACAGAAATGGCGAACCTCGGTCAATCGGGCCGCAGAGGCTATGACCATCTTCGCGGTGGCTTGCGCCGGCATCTTCCCAGTTTTCCATACGGGTCGTGTCTGGTTCGCTTTGTTGCCGGGTTACTTAATTCCGGCCCCCAATGCCAACGCAATCTGGCCGCAGTTCCGCTCGCCGTTGCTGTGGGACGTGTTCGCGGTGTCCACTTACGGTACGGTCTCGCTGTTGTTCTGGTATGTGGGGCTCATCCCTGACTTGGCCACCTTGCGTGATCGATCCAAAGGGGTGATGCGCCGTTTCTTCTACGGACTGTTTTCGCTCGGTTGGACCGGTTCCAACCGCCATTGGAGCAATTATGAGAAGGCCTACCTGCTCTTGGCCGGGTTGAGCACGCCGTTGGTGTTGTCCGTGCACTCCATTGTGTCGTTCGACTTCGCCGTCTCCGTCGTTCCTGGTTGGCACACCACTATCTTCCCTCCGTACTTCGTGGCTGGGGCGATTTTCTCGGGCTTCGGCATGGTTCTCACCTTGCTGATCCCGCTGCGTTCCCTCTTCAAGCTCGAAGACATCGTTACCCTTCGACACGTAGACCTGATGTGCAAGGTGCTCTTGGCCACCGGATCCATCGTTGGATACGCCTACGGCATGGAGTTCTTCATCGCCTGGTATGGCGGTAGCCCTTACGAGCTTTACGCCTTCAAGAACCGCGCCTTTGGTCCTTACTGGTGGAGTTATTGGGCCATGATCTCGTGCAACGTGATTAGCCCGCACTTCTTCTGGTTTAAGAAACTTCGCACCAGCGTGGTCTTCGTTTGGATCGTGTCCATCTTTGTGAACATCGGTATGTGGTTTGAGCGGTTCGTCATCATCGTGACTTCGCTCCACCGGGATTATCTTCCCTCGAGCTGGGGTTATTTCACCCCGAGTTGGGTAGACATAATGACCTTCGCCGGCAGCTTCGGTCTCTTCATGACGCTGTTCTTGTTGTTCATTCGCTTCCTGCCGGTCATCGCGATTAGCGAAGTCAAAGGCGTGACGCCTCAGGCGGATCCCCACCATCCGCTGGGTGGCGCCAAGGGACACCACTAATTCAAAGACCCCTGTCCATGAATTCTAATCGTTCCAAGCCGCACGGTCTTCTGGCCGAGTTCCACACGGCTGCGGATATTTTCGAAGCGGCGATGCGTTGCCGCGATGCCGGATTCACCCAGTGGGATGTGTACACCCCATTTCCGATCCACGGTATGGATGAAGCCATGGGGCTTCGCAAGTCGCCCGTCGGATGGTTCACCTTCTGCGGTGGTTTCACCGGGTTCTTCACCGGGATGACCATGATCTGGTACATGAACAAGTTCGACTACCCCTTGGTGGTCGGCGGCAAGCCCCTCTTCACGCCGTTGTACGCGTTCCCGGTCAGTTACGAGATGACCATTCTGTTGAGTGCCTTCGGGACGCTCTTCGGCATGTTCTTCCTGAACCAATTGCCCAAGTTCTACAATCCGCTCTTTAAGAACGAGCGGTTCAAAAAATCAACGGATGATCGGTTCTTCCTCTGCATCGAGGCAACCGACCCGAAGTTTGGAACGGACGTGACCCGCACCTTCCTGACCGAAAAATGTCACGCTGCGGTCGTTGAACTTGTGGAGGACTGAATGCGCACCTTCCTGAAATACTTTTTCACCGCCTATGTTCTGGCGGTCGCCCTCGTGGTCGGAATCGCCGGCTTCCGTGGTTCCAAGAGCACTAAACCCCCGTTGGAGGTTTTCCCAGACATGGATCGACAGCCCAAGCTGCGTCCACAAACCACCACCAAGTTTGCCGCCTGGTCTGACGGACAAACCTCGCGTCCCCATCCGGCTGGCACCGTGTCTCGTGAGTCGAACTGGGAGGAGAATGCCTTCAATACCGGTCGTCAGGCGGGCACGGTGGTCGAAGTGATGCCCCTCGAGGTGACTGCTGCGGTGCTCAAGCGGGGGCAGGAGCGCTATTCAATCTACTGCCAACCCTGTCACGGGGTTGTTGGCGATGGCAAGGGGATCACCAGCAAGTACGGAATGGGCAACACGGCCAGCTTGCATCAAGAGCGTCTGATCAAGACCCCGGACGGAGATATCTTTAACACCATCGGCAACGGCAAGAACACGATGATGGGCTACGCCTCGGCGATTCCTGTCGCCGATCGGTGGGCCGTGGTGGCCTATGTGCGGACGCTGCAACTGAGCCGCCTCGCCTCAGAATCTGAAATCCCGGCAGCAATCCTGCCCACCATCAAGTAAGGATCCATGAACGCATTTTCACGACAAACCAAGTCTTGGATGGCTCTGGGTGGGGTGGTAGCCGTTGCTGCCTTTGCCTTGTTCGGTACCCTGCCCACCTTGGGCGCCGATGCCGGTTCTGCCGCCCACTCAGCTCAAGAAGTGGCCCACGGTGCGGCCAACCACGGCGCAGCCGACCAGGGTCATGCCGCTGTCTCCGTCTTTTCCCTCAAGCAGATCGCTCATAGCTACCTCACGGCCTACATGTTTTGCCTGAGCCTGTGCGTGGGTTCTTTATTCCTCACCCTGGCACACCATTTGTTTGATGCCGGTTGGTCGGCCTCCATTCGTCGGGTGACCGAGACGGTCGCCAGCTTGCTCTTTCCCTGGATGCTTATCCTAGCACTGCCGATCATCGGCTTCGCTTGGACGGGCAACCTCCATGCGTGGTTCAAGATTAACCCGGCGGACGATCATGCGCTCGACGTCAAGAAGGTGCTCTTCAACCCGATGGCGTTCACCGTTATGGTGCCGGTGCTCATCACGGTGCTGGGTCTCTTGGCCCGCCAGATCCGCGCGTGGTCGATTGCTCAAGATAAAGACGGTGCGGCCCATTGGACGAGCAAGTCCCGTAAGCTATCCGCCGGCGGCATTTTCATCTTCGCCTTCGGGGTGACGCTGCTGTGCTTCCTCTTAATGAAGTCCTTGCAGCATCAGTTCTTCAGCACGATGTACGGCGTCTACTTCTTCGCGGGCAGTGTCTGGACCACGCTCATTACTTTGTACCTGTTGACGATGTGGTTGTCCCAACCGGGTCGCCCTCTTGAAAAAGTGTATTTCAAGCGCCAGCAGCAAGATTTAGCGGTGTTGTTTTTTGCCTTCACCGTTTTCTACGCCTACATCCACTTCTCACAGTACTTCCTCATCTGGAATGCCGCCCTTCCTGAAGAAACCTTCTGGTACGTTCGCCGCGAGGTGGGTTCCTGGAAGTGGGTCGGAATGATCATCCTCTTCGGTCACTTCTTCGTTCCGTTCTTGCTGCTGCTCAATCAAGACATCAAGCGCAACATGTCGGTGATGATTCCCGTCGGTGCTTGGGCTTGGCTCATGCAGTACATTGACATGACCTACAATGTGATGCCGGTCCTTCATCCAGAGGGACTGCATCTGACCTTGTGGGATCCGATCTTCTGGATGGGTATGTCGGTCCTGTTGGGTCGACTCTTCTGGTCCGAATATCAGAAGAACCCCCCGTATCCGCTCAAGGATCCGCGGCTCCAGGAAGCCATCGTCCACCATGAGGTGCCGGCTCCCGGCGCGTCGGCCGCCCACTAGAGAACCAGAATCTTCCTGACATGAGTTCCTCGAATTGCTGTTCCCCAACGTCAAAGACGATTCTCGCCTATCTCGTAGGCGGGTTGGGTTCCTTCTTGATCATTGGCGCGCTGGCTTGGTTGGTGGTACGAGAGCCCGTCTCCGCCATTGATGCCGAGCGGGTCGCCCAGCGAGTCAAGTTCCGCACCGAGGTGGAGGCAGCCAGTTCACCCAAGGTTTCGGGTTACGCCTTGGATACGGATGCCTTGGCTAAGGGCAACAAGGTCTATCACGTTCCAATTACTCGGGCTTTGGAGATCGCTGCTCAAGATTTCAAAGATCCCGCCGCCGGCCGCGCCAAGTTACTTCAGCGTCTGGAAGACAAGTCCAAGCAGCAGTCCTTTGAGTGAACCCATGCCGGTGATCGCATTCATCTTGTTAGGAAGCGTGGTGCTACTGCCTGCGGTCGCCTTGATGGCGCTGCGGTGGGCCGCCTCCTCGGGTCAGTTCCGCTGCTCGGACAAAGCGGCTCTGTTGCCGTTTGATGAAGTGGAGCCCGTGGGATTGGAAACCGACCGCATTTTGGGAGGAAACCGTCGTTGAGCATGATCAAACAGTCGCAAACGCTGTCGAACCCAACGCAGCGGGCTCAAACTCTGCGGGCTCTATTACCGGGTGATGCCGGCGTCGATGTCGGCAACAGGGCAGCGCTGTCTGAGATCGACGCCTCGTGTCGGGTGCCGGTGCTCTTCTTTTTCCTCAGTGGGTTGGCTTGGCTTTTGGCCGGCACCGTTTTGGCATTGGTGGCGAGTATTAAGCTGCACACCCCGGGTTTCTTGGCGGGTTGGGAATGGCTCACTTTTGCCAATGTCCGTACGGCTCACCTCAATACGGTCATTTACGGGTTCGCCTCGCAGATTTCTGTGGGTGTGACCATTTGGTTGATGTGCCGCCTGTGCCGCATTCCGCTGGTGGCTCCCGGTTTGGTCACCGTGGCCAACTTGTTCTACAATATTGGCGTCACCGTGGGCGTGGGCGGAATCCTGATCGGTGATTCCACGGCCATCGAGTGGTTGGAGATGCCGCGCTATGCCACTCCGATCCTTTTTATCAGCTATGCGCTGATCGCGGTCTGGACGATTGTCACCTTCCGCTTGCGGGCCGAGCGACATTTGTACGTCTCCCAGTGGTACCTTTTAGCTGCGGTCCTCTGGTTCCCGTGGTTGTACGGAACCGCACAGGTGATGCTGCTTATCGAGCCGGTCCGGGGCGTGGTTCAGGCGGCCGTCAACTGGTGGTTCGCGCACAATGTGCTCGGACTGTGGTTCACGCCGATTGGTCTGGCCTCCATCTACTACTTTATTCCCAAGGTCATCGGTCGCCCGATCCATAGTTATTACCTCAGTGTCTTGGGCTTCTGGTCTTTGGCGCTGTTCTACAACTGGAATGGCATGCACCACCTAGTGGGAGGTCCATTGCCCTCCTGGATGATTACCGTGAGCATCGTCGCCTCGGTCATGATGCTCATTCCCGTCATCACGGTGGCCATCAACCATCATTTCACCATGCTCGGCCATTTCGGGAAGCTGAAACACAGTCCGACACTGAGATTCATGGTATTTGGAGCCGTTTCCTACACCCTGGCGAGCCTTCAGGGCGTGGCCAGCGCGCTGCGCAGTGTGAGCGAAGTGACCCATTTCACCCATCACACCATTGCTCATGCCCATCTGGGAATGTACGCGTTTTTCAGCATGGTTATGTTCGGTGCGATGTACTACATCCTGCCGCGCATCACTCAGCGGGAATGGCCTTCCAATAGCCTCATATCGCTGCACTTCTGGGGCGTAGCCTTGGGAATCGTGCTGTATGTGGTTCCGATGAGCATCATGGGTTTCATTCAGGGAACGATGCTCAACGATGCCGCCGTCCGCTTCCTCGATGTTGTCCAGTTTACCCTGCCGTGGCTGAAGCTGCGAACCCTCGCGGGTCTGTTGCTGGCCGCCGGCCATGTGGCCTTTGTCATCAACGTCGGTTGGCTGCTGGTGCGGATGTTTGAACCCTACCGCAAGCCGGTGGTGCGCATCTTGACCGGTGAGGCTGAAACGGTGGCCGCCGCCAAACAACCATGAGTTACGGACCGCTACTTTTCTTGGGAATCCTCTTCACCTTGGCGACGAGCTGGGTGGGATTAATTCTCCTTCCCCACCGTCAGATGGGGGCGTTGGGCCAGCACACCGACACCAACACGGCGGCCATTTACCCGGCGGTTCGTGCGGGTGAGGCCCAGCAGGGCGCTGAACACTACCGCTCTCTAGGCTGTGTCTACTGCCACACGCAGCAAGTGCGCCCGGAGGGTTACGGCTCCGACATCGAGCGCGGGTGGGGGCGTCGTCGGACGGTGAGTCGCGACTACATCCAAGACAAGACCGTGATGCTAGGGACCATGCGCACCGGCCCGGACTTGACCAACATCGGGGAACGTCAGGCCGATGCCGCCTGGCATTATCGGCATCTTTATAATCCGCAAATCACCAGCCCTGGCAGCATTATGCCGCCGCATGGTTTCCTCTTTGATGTCCGCGTTATCGGGCAAGCCGGTCGTTCTACCAATGCGTTGGTTCTGGAAGGAACCTTCGCGCCGCCGGCTGGTCACGAGGTCATTCCTTCGCGCCGGGCCGAGCAGTTGGTCGCCTATCTGCGCAGTTTGAAGTCCTCTGGAGACCTGCCCGAAGCGCCGGTCAAGAAGGAGGAGGTCAAGTGAGCAATTCCCAGGAAACTCCCAACGCCTCCTCTTCGCAGTTGGATCGCGGTGAAAACCACGACGTCACCGAGTTGCATGCCGCCGTTCTGCGCGAGAAGCCCGATCCGGTGGAGGGTTTTGAGCCGGTGAACTTGTGGATGGTGGCCGGCATCGCCGGACTGCTTTTCTGGGGTGGCGCATATCTCACCCAGTACAGCGGCCGCTTTGAGGCCATGGAGTTCTCGGAGTTACCGCATGGCAAGCCGGCTCCCGTGGCCACCGTGGCCGCCGATCCTTTGGCTGCGGTAAAGCGGGACGGAATGATCGCTTACAATGCCGTTTGCGCATTGTGCCATGGCGAAGACGGTGCCGGCAAAGCCGGAGTGGCTCCGGTGCTGGCCGGCTCGGATTGGGTGAATGCCGAGGGTCCGAATCGCCTTCTGCGTATTGTCCGTCACGGACTCAAGGGCACGGTGAAGGTCAACAAGGACGTCACTTGGAACCCAGCCAATGATGCCAGCATCGTCATGGGCTCCCAATGGGAGGCCATCGGTGGGACCAACGAGAAGCTGGCGGCAGTCCTCACCTACATCCGTTCTTCGTGGGGCAACACCGGAACGGCGGTCACTCCGCAAATGGTGGCTGATGGCCTTGCTGCGGTGAAAGACCGTTCGGCCGAAGCCAACTGGACTCAGGAAGAATTGCTGCAAGTGCCTGCCGGGGGGGCAGGGGCTCCGGCTGTGGCTGCGGCTACTCCCGATCAGCTCAAGGCGCAACTGCAGGCCCTTCCGGCCGAGCAGCGGCAGGCCATTCTCAAGGAGTTGTCCAAGTGAGTGGGTGGGAGGCTGAACCGTTCGGCGGTTCTACCTCCCGGTTGCTTCGACGGTGGGTTCAGCTCTCGAGCGGTTTTGATTTTCGCGGAGCTTGGCTCCTTGGGTCGAGATTAGGATTTTGTCAGGGATTGCCGACGATTGTCCGAAATGATTTCTTTTGTCCTATGAATGGGTGGAAGGTCTTCAGTAGGCGATGGGTTCTCGTTGGGCTCCTGTGGTTCCTGGGGGTCGGTTGTGAGACCTACGGCAAGGCAGACTGGAAGTCCCGGGTGGGCCATTACTCGTGGGATCAAGCGATCGAAGAGTTGGGTCCGCCCGAATCCGAGGCCAAGACTTCCGATGGATCTCGCGTGGCTAGTTGGGTGATCTCTCGCTCCCGGACGTACAGCACTGCCATCCGTGGCTCGATGTACTGGAGTTGGAGTGGTCAAGATGTCACCACCACGGCCGAATCGCACTTGCTGCTCACCTTCAATGCCCAAGGCCAACTCAAGGCCTGGAAACGAATTTATAAATGAAACGCCTTCGCAATGATGCCGCCTCCGAGGTAGACCTCGGATGGATGGGAGCCCTCAATCGAGCCATCCGCTGGTGTCTGTTCATTGGTATTATCGGATTCATCGTCGCCCAGTACTTGCCGCTGATTCGAAAAAATCAGGCCTTGCGCGAAAATGTTGCGCGCTGGGAGACCCAGCAGGCGCGGATGACAGCGCAGGCCAACGACACGGCCGCGCGATTGCAAAGCCTCCGCGAAGATCCCCGCGCTGTGGAGCGTGCTGCGCGCGAGCGTCTGCAATTGGCCCGCACCAATGAGAGTGTGATTAATTTTGTGACGCCGAATTCTTCGAGCCATTGACCCCGAAATTCCCCATGAAACCGAATTCGTCTTGGATCCAACCCCGGTGGGTTGGCCTGATCTTAAGTTTGTCGCTCAGTGCCACCGCGCTCTTTGCCGACTCGGTGCTGCCGGTGTTCGATGCTCTTTGTGCGGCGCCCAAGCTCCGGATGTCGCTCACGGGAGATGCCGATTCGGTGGGCGTTCTTGAGGGGACCGAAGACCTGAATGGCGGTGAATGGCGTCCTTTGCTGCATTTGGGGGCCATTTCTGGACACCACGAATGGATGGATCCAGAGAACCGGGCCCAGGCGCGGCGGTTCTATCGTTTGAACCGTTCTCCGCGGCCGCCGCTGTTGCCGCTTCCAAATTTCCGCCTCAATGATCATGAAGGGTTTTCCCATGAATTGTTCCGCGAAGGGGATTCCCGCGCCGTGGTCCTGGTCTTCACCGATGCCCAGAGCCTGGAGTCGCACTGGAAGCAACTGAAGCCCATCGTCGAGGCGAATTCTGCGGCCGGCGTGCAATTCTGGATGGTGGACCCGATGGATGATCGCTCGGCGATGGCCGCGGCCGCCACCAAGGCTGGAGTGACTATTCCGGTGCTTCAAGACTCCGCACAACTGGTGGCTCGCTCCTATGGGGCGTCCGCTTCGGGCGAGGCTGTGGTGCTGGAGTCCGAATCTCTGACCACGGTGTACCGCGGCGCCATCGAAGATGCGGTCGAAGTGGCCGTGGGCGCCCCGATTCGCCAGGCCTATTTGGCCGACGCGCTCACTCGGTTTACCGCGGGCGCGCGTCCGGCGGTGGAATACGCCCGTCCCCAAGGTCAGCCCTGGCGGCATGAAGACTCCGGAGTGGCCTCCTATCGCAACGAGATTGCCCCGTTGTTGCAGAGCAAGTGCGTCACCTGTCACCGGCCGGGCGAGATCGGTTCCTGGGCCATCACCAACCACGCCACGGTGCGCGCCAAATCGGCCACTATCCGCGCCAATGTCCTCGAAGGATTGATGCCGCCCTGGCACGCCGATCCGGCACACGGGAAGTTCGAGAACGATTTTTCGCTGACCCCACAGCAGCAAGCTCGGCTGGTGGCTTGGTTAGATGCGGGTGCGCCGCGCGAGGCTGGAGTGGATCCTCTCGAGACCGTGCCTCCTGCGGTCGGTTTGTGGCCCATGGGTCCGCCGAATGTCACCCTCAAGATCGCCACGCGGCAAATCCAGGCAACCGGGCAAATGCCCTACGCCTACGTGATGGTCAACAATACCCTCAAGACCAACGCCTGGTTGCGGGCGGCGGTCCTCCGACCCGGTAACCGCGCCGTGGTGCACCATGCGCTCATCTTCTACATCAAGGCGGGTTCCCCTTCGCAAATGGCTGCGGATTTTCTAGCCATCCAGGGTGGGTTGAATGGGTATTATGCCGGTTATGTGCCCGGCATGGACCAGCGCGAATATCCGGCCGGGACCGCCAAATACCTGCCGGCCGGTGGTGCGTTAGTTTTCCAGATGCACTACACGCCCAATGGAAAGGCCACCACCGACGCCACCGAGATGGGGCTCTACTTGAGTCCGACTCCGCCGGCGATGGAACTGAAGACCGGGGCGGCCAGTTCGACGGCCATCGACATCCCTGCGGGAGAACGCAATCACCGCATGGTGGCGGAGCGTTCCTTTGACAAAGCCGTCGATGTCCATGAGTTGAGCCCGCACATGCATTTCCGCGGAGACTCCATGCGCTTTGAGGCCTTCTTGCCCGATGGTTCGTCGCAGATCTTGCTCAATGTCCCCAAGTACGACTTCAACTGGCAGGCCTTGTATCGGTTGTCGCAGCCGGTTCGCCTCCCGGCGGGCAGTCGTATCCGAATTTCCGGTGGGTTCGACAATTCCCGTTGGAACCCCTTCAACGGCCGATTCGATGAATTGACCAACGTTATAGATCTCCGTCAGGGTTATGCCGGGGGGCAACTGGGAAGCGAATTGGTCCATCAACTCCACCACCGCCTCAGAGACCTGCAAGGCGTTACTTTCCGGGGTTTGATAGACACCCACTGTGACTGCAGGATGGCCATGGATATCCACGCCTTGGGTGGCAAAGGTGTTGAAGCCATAGGAGGCCTCACCCACATCCG
>JAPLUF010000295.1 GCA_026397755.1 Verrucomicrobiota bacterium | reverse complement strand
GACGACATTCTTGACGAAACCCAGTCCACCGAGCACCTCGGCAAGGCTGCCGGCAAGGACCGCGACGCAGGAAAGCTCACTTATCCGAGCATCTTTGGCATCGACGAAAGCCATCGCCACCACCACCGCTATAGCCTCTCCCTGATGCTCACCCTCCTGGCAACCACGATGACCACGTCGGAGGCCTACGCCGCCAAAAGCTCCTCCGCCAAACCCAAACCCAAACCGGAAGCCACAGGGCTTGAGAAGCTTGAGAAAGTAGCGAGCATATTCCAAGTTCTGTATAATGTTGGATCTAAGACTGTAGATAGCGCTAACGATTACGCAATATATACAGCAAGCGCACAACTTGAAAGGTATAGTGAAAGACTGGATTCTTGGGATCATGACACCAAAAAATCCATTGAAAGGGTCCATTGGGTTGACCAAAACGACGGGACATCCAAGTATATTACAAGGTTTTACAAAAATGACAAACGAACGGATAGAACGAGTACAGAAGCTTTTCCGCACGGATGGGGAAACTGTACGAACAATTGTGGAATCATTTCAAGTAAAGACGGCACGATCGTAGGTGGAGAGAGAACCGCGGTTTATCCAACCAAATTCAGATTAATAACAACACTAGATCGAACACCTCAGTCCACTGTGCACCTACGTGACCCCATTCCAGTTTGGTATGTTTTCCAATTCTGCAGTCCATCACCTACTAATGCTTGTGGAGTACTTTTAGATAGTACGTTACCAATCAAGAGCATGGGTTTTGAAGGCAGAGCGTTCAGAAACCGTGCATCGAATCAGGTGCTTGATTATCCAATTTCAAATTCATTTAGCCAGTCGGGTGAGCCATTGGTCTTCGTCACGGTTTCAGATGAATAAAATATAAATAAACCACCCTCTCAAACTGATAGGATTCATTGATGAAATTTTACGTTGCATCGTTGCTATTTGGAATCTTACTCTTGATCTTTATTTTAAGTTCAAGGAATCACGTTTCCATAAGTGATCCAGCAAAAATAGTAACACCAACTATTGCTCAAGAGCTATCTCCAGATCCCAAAAATAACCCTGCGTTTCAGCGCTCCAACCATCTGAAACAACTTCACGAATCAAAGAATGGCGAGACGGTACAGCTAATAGATCTAAAAAATATGGTCAAGGCTGCACATCCGGCCGCAGAACAATTGGCTGATTTATTGTTGGAAAGCGGTTTTACTCAGCAAGAAGCAGCACAAATTTTCGTGAGTGTTCATAATGACCTCGGGAGGATACGGCAGATTGAAGATATGGTGGCGACGGATTGGATTGAAATAACAGCAGGGATTGCAAAGCTTGAGCAGCGTACGGATCTCACTGAAGCGCGAAAAAGACAAGAATATTATTCAGAGTCTTCTAGGTTAAGTTTTTTGAACATTGATATGCGAGGGGAACAGTCCAAGATACGAGAAAAGTTGTTAGAAACTGTAGGTGTACCCCGCAGTGCGGAAATAGATTTATTTCGAAGCCAGTTACTTTCCATATTTCCGCGCGGTCCATTGCCCGATACGGTAATTCAAGAACTTG
The DNA here is from genome assembly GCA_026397755.1 of Verrucomicrobiota bacterium. GTDB lineage: Bacteria > Verrucomicrobiota > Verrucomicrobiia > Limisphaerales > UBA9464 > SXXZ01. The sequence continues at coordinate 22,306 of JAPLUF010000295.1, read as the reverse complement.
AGAATACCACCCGGAATCTGATTAAACGCGACTCACCGTAATTATCATAAAAACCAGTAACCGGAACTTATGTTTTATTTTCTGGCTCCGAGAAAAGATATATATATTATCGCTCCCCCTTCAGAGGACTCTACTGAAAACCCCTGAATCTGGCCTTCATGAAACGCTTTTTAACCGTTGTTCTCCTGTTTGCTGGGTTTTTGGCTCTCGTGTTGTGGGTGCTTATCGGGTTACGACCGAAACCACAAGATCCCGAAGCAGCCAATATTTTACCGCTTCAAGCGACTGCACAAACTGTAGAGACCTCCCAGGCACCGCCACCCTCATTCCGCGATCTGATTCCGCTACCAGAAGAAGGATCAAACCGGTCTAGTCAAGGAACGCGAAAAGTCCGACATTATTCAAAGCCATTCCGACCCAAATCAGAACTACCCCAGGTCTTGCACGGCAACTTGCACGCTCAACAGTTGTTTATCGTCTTGGAAGAGGCTCAAGTCAACCCGGCCATCATTCAGTTGGAGTTCAAGAATATTTACAATAACCTGGGTGCCATCAAAGACTTACAAGTGATGATCGCTCAAAGGATCGTGGATGTGCATACAGGAATTGAAAATGTATTGCAAACAAACACCGGAAACCCCGATGCAATTGACAAAGAGCTGAATATTAGAGATATGCGTGAAGTAGGTGGCACATTGTCTTTTGGCATCGACATCGAAGAACACCGCCAGGCAATCCTTTCTGCACTCGCCGGAACGAAGATTGCTTCTGACCCAGAACTCCAAAAGAAGCTCTTTGACATCAACGTGCGTTTGGTCCTTTCGCCTGAGGCCAGTGAGTTCATGAAATCCTACAGTCCTATCACCAATACGCAGGCACAGTAATGGAGACACTGGATCGGACCGAAGGCAGTAGGAGGGAGGAACTTCAGGCTTGGACATACAGTCTCCGATGCCGTCACCCGAGCCCGCAGGGTTCGGTTTGCCTAACCGATAGGTGAAGGATCCATAGCAGGCGGAGAGTTCTAGGACTGGGCGGGAATCTCAAAAATAGCACCTGCCAGCGGGGGAGGACCAGATCCATGCAGGAGATTTCCGGCATTCGGTGACCACAACGAGTGATCCGCCAAGCCGCCGGGGAGTGAGCTCTGTGCTTACTCCCCGGCAAGAGTCCGAATCGGCTGCAAATCGACACGTTGAACGCATTAAAAAAGCCCCTCGATGACCATTCGGCGCTAGCTCGTAGGCCAGCAGATGGACAAACAGGTAAGGGAACAGGTGGAGGAAAATAAAACCCAAGAATCTTGAACGGGAAGCCGGGCAGCAGTGGCCCTTTAGGGCTCGGCAAATCCTCGAGGCCTTCCCTCAAGCCGAGCTTGATGATTTCGGCGACCAACATGGCTTCGCCCCCGGAAACCAGTGAACTCGTGCTCACCTGGCTGCCTTCCATCCGCCATTGCCACATCCGCCATTGCCAGTTGCAGGAAAGACTCCTTGGCCATCAAGGTCGACCATTCCATGGCCCTCACTCGTCTCGGCTCTATCTGCGCTCTGACCCTCGGCATGCTCTTGGCGGGCGCCGCCGACTTTCCGTCGCCTTTCAACTCCGAGCCCGATACGAATTCGGCCGCGATGCCCGCCGCCCAGGTCGCGGCTCAGATGAAGCTGCCGCCGGGCTTTAAGGCCACGGTGTTTGCCGCCGAGCCTGACGTACAAAATCCCATCGCGCTTGCCTGGGATGCGCGCGGCAGGCTGTGGGTCGCAGAAAACTACACCTACGCCGAGCGGGCGCGTAAATTTGAACTGAGCCTGCGCGACCGAATTCTGCTCTTCGAGGACAAGGACGGGGATGGGCATTTTGATTCGCGCCGGGTTTTTAGCGACGATGTCCAGATGCTTACGAGCATCGAAATCGGGCGCGGCGGGGTGTGGATGATGTGCCCACCGCAACTGATGTTCATTCCCACGGCAAATGGCGGCGATACGCCGACCGGTCCCGCCGAGGTCGTGCTCGATGGCTTCACGCCTCCGGCTGAGAACTATCACAACTACGCCAACGGTCTGCGTTTCGGACCGGATGGCTGGCTCTATGGGCGGTGCGGTGCTTCGGCTCCCGGCGAAATTGGTGCCCCCGGAACAGCGAAGAACCGACGCATTCCCCTGCGCGGTACGCTCTGGCGCTATCATCCCATTCGGAAGGTCTTCGAGGCCCTCAGTTCCGGGTGCACCAACCCGTGGGGACACGACTGGGATGCGCACGGAGAGCTATTTTTCATCAACACCGTCAATGGTCATCTCTGGCACGGCATCACCGGGGCGCACTACGTCCGACCGCACACGATAGACCCCAATCCGCGGGTCTACGCGCTCATCGACCAGCATGCCGACCACTGGCACTTCGACACGGCGAGCGACTGGACCAAGTCACGAGATGGCGCGGCCGACGCTTTCGGCGGTGGGCATGCTCACATCGGCATGATGATCTACCAGGGCGACGACTGGCCTGCCGAGTATCGCGGCCGACTCTTCACGCTGAACATGCACGGCCGGCGTGCGAACCAAGAAATCCTCGAACGCCGAGGCTCCGGCTATGTGGGCAAACACGGCCCAGATTTTTTCCGCGCCACAGACAAATGGTTTCGCGGCATGGAACTGACCTACGGCCCGGACGGCGGCGTGTATGTGGCCGACTGGAGCGACACCGGCGAATGCCACGACAGCACCGGTGTCCACCGCACGAGCGGCCGGATCTACAAGATAACCCACGGCGGGACCGAGGGTTCTGTCCGTGGTTCAGCGTCATTGACCGGAGACGTCGCCGTGAAGGCGCGGCACCCTACTGACCTCACCACGCTCTCTGTCCGCGAACTCGTTCTCTTGCACACGCACGCCAATGAGTGGTTCCCCCGGCAAGCTCGTCTGCAACTCCTGGACCGCGCGAGAAACCCCGCCGACTTGCGATCCGCTGCGAGGGATCTGAGGTCCCTGTTCGACTCCGAAAAGAATCCGGTCCATCAGCTCCGCGCCTTGTGGTCGCTGCATGCACTCGGTGCCACGGATGAAGCCTTCCTCATCACCTTACTGCGCCATCCCGACGAACACCTGCGCACCTGGGCCGTGCGCTTGTTAACCGACAGCTGGGCGCTAGACAACGTCGTCGAAGTGGCATCGTCCGACCCGATTCGGAAGATTGCTTCATCCCCCGGCACAGCACGCTTGCTGGCGCAACAGGCCCGAACAGAAACCTCTGGCCTAGTCCGGCTCGCCTTGGCTTCCGCACTTCAACGCCTGTCCATCGAAGAACGAATTCCCCTCGCCGCTGCGCTCGTCGCCCACCGAGAGGACGCCGCCGACCACAATTTACCGGCGCTCATTTGGTACGGGCTCATTCCCGTGGCCGATTCATTCCCAGGCGAACTACCCAAGCTCGCCAACGTCTGTGAACTCCCGCTGACCCGCCGGCTCATTGCTCGCCGTCTTGCCGAGGACCTCGAGAGGCAACCTGCCCCCGTGAACTCCCTGATCCTCCTCGCATCCGCCAACGGAGAAGGGTTCCAATCCGACATTCTTTCGGGACTTGCCGACGGACTTGCCGGCTGGCGAAAAGCCACAAAGCCGAAGGCTTGGGATGCCTTCTCCCAGCAAATAAAGAATTCAGCGAATACATCTATTCGCGAACGAACCAGAGATCTGAGCCTCGTCTTCGGTGATGGCCGCGCCCTCGATGAGCTCAAGCGTATCGCGCTTGGGAAGGATGCGGACATGAGCGCCCGCAAGGCCGCGCTACAAACCCTCATCGAGAGCCGCCCGCCGGATTTGCGTGCGGTTTGCGAACAACTGCTGGGCGTGCGTTTCCTCAACACTATCGCCGTGCGTGGACTCGCACAGTTCAATGACCCGTCCATCGGTGAGAAGCTTGCCAAGAGCTACCGCAACTTCCATCCCAGCGAGCAGGCCGCTGTCATGGACACGCTGGTCACCCGCCCCATGTTTGCAAAAGCGATGCTGGAGGAACTGGCTGCCGGACGCATCCCTCTGGCCCAGGTCACGGCGTTTCATGCCCGGCAGATACGAAGTCTTAACGACCCGGAGTTAAACAGGCTCTTGACCAAGGTTTGGGGCGAGTTGCGCGAGGCGTCCGCCGACAAACGGGCGCTAGTGACCCAATTTAAAACGCAATTCAGCCCGAGCGTGCTCGCTGGGGCCAACAAGAGCGCGGGCCGTGCCCTGTTCAACCAGGCCTGTGCCGCCTGCCACCGACTCTACGGTCAGGGCGGCGAGATCGGGCCAGACCTCACTGGTTCGGGCCGCGACAATCTGGACTATCTTCTAGAGAACATCGTGGATCCCGGCGGAGTGGTGACGGCGGACTTCCGCATGACGGTGGTGAATCTCAAGGACGGCCGCACGTTGAATGCACTCATCGCCGCAAAGACCGAGCGCACGCTCACCCTCAAGTCGATGACCGACACCCTCACCGTCCAACGCGATGAGGTGACTTCCATGCAAGAATCGGAGCTCTCGCTCATGCCGGATGGACTTTTGGAATCGTTCACCGACCAGCAGCAGCGCGACATCCTTGCCTATCTGATGCACCCATCGCAGGTCGCGTTGCCCAGTGACCCATGAGTCTTTGAGGACCATAGGGGTCAGTTCTTGATATTGTTAACTACCTGCGCAGCTTCATCCGGCGATACAAGTGATGCCGGATGGACTTTTGGAATTGTTCACCCCCGAGCAACAGCGCGACATCCTTGCCTATCTGATGCACCCATCGCAGGTCGCGTTGCCCAGTGGCCCATGAGTCTTTGAACCTCTCACAGAAGTGTTTCTAGGGGGTGAGGACCGGGTCGAAGGGTAACAGGAACGATTCGTCGTTTGACGGATTCAACCAATCTCCGTGTACTCTACGCATCTCCTCCATGAAGAAATTCACGTCGCTCGTTCTCTCCGGTGCGGTTTTATCGCTCGTCCTGACCGCCCGCGCCGACGCAACCCGTTCCGGCCGCGACAATGCGCTGGGCCAACTCAAGCAGATGAAGGTCGCTGATGGACTCGAGGTGAAACTTTTCGCTCTCGAACCGGCGGTGGTCAACCCGGCCAACCTCGACATCGATGCCGCGGGTCGCATCTGGGTCACCGAGGGGGCCAATTACCGGTTATTCCAAAAATGGGGCAAGCTCCGCCCGGATGGCGACCGCATCCAAGTGCTGGAAGACACCAACGGGGACGGCGAGGCCGACAAGGCCACGACATTCTACCAGGGCAACGAGATCAATACCGCGCTGGGGATTTGCGTCCTTGGAGACAAGGTCATCGTCAGTTGCTCACCCAACGTCCTCCTGTTCGAGGACAAGAACGGCGACCTCAAGGCCGATGGTCCGCCTAAGATCATCTTCACCGGCATCAAGGGCGTGGATCACGATCACGGCGTCCATGCATTCATCTTCGGCCCCGACGGAAAGCTCTACTTCAACATGGGCAATGACGGCAGGGAGTTGCACACGGCCGATGGCCGGTTGGTCGTCGATGCCGAGGGCAACGAAGTCATCACCCGAGGCAAACCCTATCGGCAAGGCCTCGCATTCCGACTGAACGAGGACTTCACGGGGGTCGAGGTCTTGGGACACAACTTCCGCAACAACTATGAATTGACGGTGGATTCGTTCGGCACCGTTTGGCAGTCCGACAACGACGATGACGGCAACCAGGGCGTCCGCATCAACTACGTGATGGAGCACGGCAACTTCGGCTACAGCGATGAACTGACCGGCGCGGGCTGGGGTCAGAAACGTACAGGCTGGGAGGGCGAGGTTCCCAAGCGTCACTGGCATCTCAACGATCCTGGAGTCGTGCCCAACCTACTGCAAACCGGCGCAGGTTCGCCCACCGGCATTACAATCTACGAAGGCAAGTTGCTGCCGGAAGTCTTCCAGAATCAACTCATCCACTGCGACGCCGGGCCGCGCGTGGTGCGGGCCTATCCGACCACAAAGTCGGGCGCGGGCTACGATGCGACGATCAAGGACATCCTCACGAGCGAGGATTCGTGGTTCCGTCCCAGCGACGTCGGCGTGGCACCGGACGGATCGATCTTCGTGGCCGACTGGAATGACTCGGGCGTCGGCGGTCACTACATGGCGGACCATAAGCTAGAGACGATGACGGGTCGCATCTATCGTGTGGCTCCCCCCGGCCATAAAGCTCATGGGTCGACGCCGGACTTTAAGTCCGCCAAGGGTGCCGTCGCCGCGCTAAAATCGCCCAACCAAGCCACCCGCTATCTGGCCTGGCATGCGCTCCACGACATGGGCAGCAAGGCTGAGGGCGAGTTGAAGAAGCTCTGGGCAAACAACGATCCCCGGATGCGCGCCCGTGCGTTGCAGTTGCTCGCTCGCATCGACACCAAGAAGGCCGTCGAGTGGACCAACAAGGCGTTGAAGGATCCCGAAAGCGACCTCCGTATCACCGCTCTCCGCATCGCTGGCGAACGCGGGTTGGACGTGATTCCCATCGTAAAGACCCTGGTCAATGATCCCAGCGTCCAGGTTCGCCGCGAAGCCGTCCTAGCACTCCGCCACAGCAAGGCAGCGGAGGCGCCCGCCTTGTGGGCCAAACTTGCGCAGCAGTATGATGGAAAGGATCGGTGGTATCTCGAAGCCCTCGGCATCGCCGCCGACAAGCAATGGGACGCTTACCTGACGGCCTGGCAGCAACTCGCTCACGATGTGTCTAAATCACCGATCGGACGCGAGCTCGTCTGGCGTTCCCGCGCCAAGGCGACGCCGGATTTGCTAGTCCAACTCATCAGCGACTCGGGAACCCCCGAGGCGGAGCGGAATCGCTACTTGCGCTCCCTCGACTTCCAAAGCGGTCCTGAGAAAGACGCCGCGCTGCTCCAACTGCTGACCACTCCGACCAAGTGAGAGGGGTGAACGTGCCCCAGTCTTGGTGGATGCCAACGACGGCGGGTCTCAGAACGGCGGCCCTTCGATCCACCGTTCTCGCATTGACCGTTTCCTGGTTCACCCTCTCGCCTGGCATCTCAGCGGACGACTCGCGCACCCAAGTAATGCTCGAGGCATTGAGCCGTCTTAAAGGGCGGGATCTGGAGGCAAACCCAGCGCTTAAGAATGCTGTGTTGAACGTGCTCAAGCAGGTGGACGGCAAGCCGGCTGCCGTGGAGATCATTCGCGACTTCCAACTCAAGGATCAGGCTCAAGCCCTCCTCGACTTCGCATTAAAGAATCCCACAGACCCCGCCGCGGCCGAGGCGTTGAAAACGATCCTCGCCTTTGATCGCAGCGACCTCATCAGGCCCTCACTCGCCGCCAACCTCTCCGTGGGCAGCTTGATCGATTTGCTTGGGGTCACCGCCGAGAACAAAATCTCTCCGCTTTTGATTCCACTCGTGGTGGACACCCAGCGTGACGTCGCTTTGCGTCGTCGGGCGGTAAAATCCCTCGCTCGCGTCCAAGAGGGCGTGGTTGGCCTGATCGCCTTAGCCAAGGACGACCGTTTGCCCCCCGACGTGAGAGGGATCGCCACGACCGAACTGAGCGCCGTGCGTTGGCCCCACCTGAAGGCCGAGGCGGCACGGGTGCTTCCACCGCCTGTGGTCCAGGGCGACCGGGCACTCCCACCCATCGCCGAATTACTCCAATGGACGGGAGACGCCTCGAAAGGCGCGATCATTTTCCGACGGCCCACGGTCAATTGCATCGGCTGCCACCAGGTCGGAACCGAGGGATCCGATTTTGGGCCGGCCCTCACCGAGATCGGAACCAAACTGGGCAAGGACGCCTTATTTGATTCCATTCTCGATCCCAGCGCAGGCATCGGATTCGGCTACGAAGCGTGGCAGTTCGAATTAAAGAACGGGGACGAAGCCTTCGGCCTCATTGGCAGCGAGACCGAAGATCAGGTCGTATTGAAGGTTCCGGGTGGGACACCTCAGAGACTCAAGAAATCGGAGATTAGTCAGCGTACCCAGCAGAAACTCTCCATCATGCCGGCCAACTTGCAGGCTGCATTGAGCGCCCAGGAATTCGTGGACCTGATCGCGTATTTGGCCTCCCTGAAGAAACCGTGAGTCGGCAACACTGCGGCCCGCGCAGTGCTGCCCTCTGATCTCGGTCTCGCCTCGAGGTCCTTAACTATTTTTTCAGCCGTTGCTCGAAGTAGGTGACTAACGCCTTCTCCGCCTTCTCGGCGTCCGCCCCCTTAAACCCGTGCCCTGCCCCCTCTACCGTGAGCAGTTCCACGGGTACACCGCAGGCCGTGAGCCGGTCGCGCATCCACACTCCCTGTTCGTAGGCCACGTATTTGTCCTCGGTGCCATGAATGATGAGCGAAGGCGCTGCGTTAGGAGTCACCCAATTCAGCGGGCTGGATTGAATGTGCTTGGCGCGCGCAGTCGTCACGTCACCGCCCAGCCACAAGGGCAGCACGACGTGCGCATCCACGCTCTTGCCGTAGGACTGGGTGAAGTCGCTCGGGCCATAGACATTGACCACGCAAGTGACAGCACTCGAGAAGCCGGGATTGTCCATTCCTTCAAACTCCTTCACGCCCGCCGTCACACCGAGGAACTGAGCGAGATGTCCCCCTGCCGAGCTGCCGGTCACGCCGACGCGGTCGGGATTCATGCCGTACTTTGCGGCGTTCGCACGGATCCAGCGTACCGCAGCCTTGGTGTCGTGGATGGCGGCCGGAAATAGGTGCGTCGGTGCGAGTCGGTAGCTAATGGTGACGGCCGCAAAACCCCGTTGTGCGAGGGTGAGGCACAGCGAGTTGTAGCCCTCGCGGTTGCCCGCGCGAAAGCCGCCACCGTGGATGCACAGCACGACCGGGAGCGGTCCACTCGCGTGCTTCGGGCGAGCGAGGTTGAGCTGCATCCGAGCGCCGCCCGCTTCTGCGTAGGGGATATCCCGTTCGAAGGTGACTGTGTCTGGGATGACGGGTTCAACAGCCCGTGCCGCAACAAGGGCTAGGCTGTAGAAGAGGACGGCGATCACGGAGGGGAAACGAGGCATCATGAGGGTAAGGGTGTGGACCGTGTTGAAAGGCTGGATGAGTAAACCTTTTAGCCAGAACGATTCAGTTGGGAGGAAAATGATGGCGTGGCGGATTCTTTCGCTCGGTGAGGCGAGGGCTTGTTGCTCATGAAAGTCATTTTTCATCAAACCTCAGGCAGTCGTCGCTCGTACCGGGGGAACAACGACGAACAACACTCTTGGCACCCACCGTTCAAAACCTCATTACTGCAAGACTCACCTCGACCCAGACGCTGTTCTCCGTGGATCCTCTGAAGTCATCACCCAAAACTTAGGAATATCTTGAGCGTCCACCAGCAATGCCCGCCTTCAGATGCAGTTCAATGACTATCAATGGCCACACTGAGCGAGGAGCGTTTTTTGGGGTTCGCGACGCTGGGTTTGCGCGGACCTGGATCTTGATTTTCGCGGGAAGCTGGCTGGGTTTGATTTGCACGAAATCTTGGGGAGCAGAGGTGGCCGCAGCCCATCCCTCCGCCGAACACATCGAGTTCTTTGAGAACAAGATTCGACCGGTGCTAACCCAGCACTGCTATTCCTGCCACTCGGCGGAAGCGACCAAACTCAAGGGCGGTCTGCGTCTCGACAGTCGGTCCGGTCTGCTCAAGGGCGGCGACACCGGGCCAGCCATCGTGCCGGGCCAACCCGATGCCAGTTTGCTCATCAAAGCGGTGCGCTATAAGGATGAGGATACCGCCATGCCGCCGAAAAAGCCTTTGCCTGAGGCGCAGGTTGCCGACCTTGAAGCTTGGGTGCGCATGGGCAGTCCGTGGCCGGAGACGGAGAGAACGGGATCGCCAGCCCGGGTCGAGACCCAGGGATTCGACTGGGCGAAGTTTCGCTCGGAACATTGGGCGTTTCGAAACGTTGTAACGTCGGAGCCGCCGACGGTGAAGAACACGTCTTGGCTGAGTCATCCGATCGACCAATTTATCCTCGCCCGGCTTCAGTCCGCCGGGCTGACGCCCGCACCACCCGCGGAAAAACGCGTTCTCATTCGCCGGGCTTACCTCGATCTCACCGGCCTGCCGCCCACTCCCGAAGCGGTTACGACGTTTCTTGCCGATCCGTCGCCAGACTCCTTCGCCAAGGTCGTGGACGCGCTCCTTGCCTCGCCGCAATACGGCGAACACTGGGGACGGCACTGGCTGGATGTCGCGCGCTACAGCGACGGACTAGGAGGATTTCTCGACTCCGAAGAGTTGCCCGAAGCGTGGCGTTACCGGGATTGGGTTGTTGGCGCCCTGAATCGCGACCTGCCCTATGACCAATTCGTGCGGGCTCAAATCGCGGGCGATCTCCTTTCGAACGACCGGGATATTGCCATTGCGACCGGCTTTTTCGCGGTAGGTCCCACTTACATCTCGGACGGCGGCGATCCCGAGGCGACGGCACAGGCCCGGGCGGAGACGCTGGCCGATCGGGTGGACACCTTCTCGCGGACCTTCCTCGGACTGACCGTGGCTTGTGCGCGCTGTCACGATCACAAATTCGATCCGATCACCGCGCGAGACTACTACGCGCTGGCAGGGATTTTTGACAACTCCAAGGTCGAACTGACTTCGATCGCTCCGCGTGAGGTGGTGAACGCCTTCGATGCCGCCCAGAAAGCCATCAAGGATCATGAAAAACTCATCAAAGCCGCCGGAACCAACACCGCAGCGAAGTCCCAGGAAGCGCCGCTAAAGGCAGAACTGGAACGCCTCAAAAAAGCCGCGCCGGCCGCTTATGCCAAGGCGCACCTGCTCGTGGACCGCGGAAACAAGGACATGCCCGTCGCCATTCGGGGCGACTTGCGCAAGCCGGGCGAACCAGCTCCCCGCCGTTTCTTGCAAATCGTCGCCGGTGAAAACCCTCCGCTCTTCAAAGACGGGAGCGGCCGCCGTCAACTGGCAGAGGCGGTGACCGATCCTGCCAATGCGTTGACCGCGCGCGTCATCGTGAACCGCGTTTGGCAACACCACTTCGGCCAGGCGCTGGTCCGCACGCCGAGCAATTTTGGCATGCTCGGCGAAAAGCCTACCCATCCCGAACTGCTCGACTGGCTTGCATCGACGCTCATGGAAAACGGTTGGTCCCTAAAGAAGCTCCATCGCCTGATCTTGCTTTCGTCCACTTGGCAAATGAGCAGCCAGTACCGCGCAGAGGCGTTTGCGAAGGACGGCGAGAACCGCCTGCTCTGGCGGATGAACCCTCGCAAACTCGAGGTAGAATCTTGGCGCGATAGTATGCTCGCGGTCACAGGCGAACTCGATCGCGCCCTCGGCGGGCCGCCTTCGGACAAGATTCTCGAATCCAGCCGCCGCACGCTCTACGGCAAGGTCAGCCGCAACGGCGACCGGTTTCTCTCCGATGAATTTCTGCGTCTCTTCGACTTTCCCGCTCCCCGCTCAACGAGCGAGCAACGCACTGCTAGCACGGTGCCTCGACAACATCTCTTCATGATGAACAGCGCCTTCATGGCTGCCCGCGCCCAGGCGCTGTCCGCCCGGCTCCAACGTGAATCCAGCGATGACCACATCCGCATCGCCCGCGCCTACCAGTTGCTCTACGCGCGCCCGCCGGCAGCCGATGAGACCGCCCTCGGCCTGGCGTTCCTCGCCGAGGCCGCCCTTGGAACGACGGGCTCCCGCTGGGATTCCTACGCACAGGCATTGCTCTCAGCCCATGAGTTCATTCAAAATCAGTAAGTCCCATGCAATTTGAGCAACACGAAGCCGCCTTCCGCCGCGCCGTCCGGCTCCATTCGCGCCGCGATTTTCTTAGCGGTCTCGGAGCGGGGATAGGGACGATTGGTTTGGCGGGAATGCTCAACCCAACCCGCGCGCTCGGCGGCCCGATGAGTGAGTCCCCGTTGCTGCCCAAGCGCCCGCATTTCCGGCCTCGAGCCAAACATGTCATCCAGCTCTTCATGCCCGGCGGGCCGTCGCAGGTGGACACCTTCGACTACAAGCCGCAGCTAGCAAAGCATGCGGGGAAGCGCCCGGATTCGGTCAACCGTAAGTCGCTCCGTGACACGAAAAACGGGCTGATGCCCTCGCCGTTTTCTTTTCGGCAATACGGCCAAACCGGCAAGTGGGTTAGCGATATTTTTCCGCACGTCGGCGGCTGTGTCGACGACATCAGCTTCATCCACTCGATGCACACAGACATCCCGGAGCACGCCGGTGCGATGATGATGATGAACGTGGGCGCATTGCAGCCCAACCGTCCAAGCATGGGGGCGTGGCTCGTCTATGGACTGGGCACCGAAAATCAGAATCTTCCGGGATTTGTCGCCATGTCCCCGCGTGCGCAACCGCGGGGCACCCTGGCCAACTGGGGCAACGCCTTTCTTCCCGGTGCCTACGCCGGCAGCTACGTGAACCTCGCAGAAATGAAACCCGACGCCGTGATGCGCGATCTGAAGAACACGCACCTCTCCACGCCCGAACAGCAACGGCAAATCCATCTCCTCGAGCAACTCAATCGAAAGCATCTCGCGCGCCTAGAAAAAGATCAGGACCTAGAAGCCAGCATCGCCGCGATGGAGATGGCCTTTCGGATGCAGTTCTCAGTGCCCGAAGTGTTCGACATCAGCAAAGAATCGCAGGCCACGCGCGATCTCTACGGCGACAGTGAATTTGCCAAGGGCTGCCTGCTCTCCCGCCGCCTCATCGAACAAGGCGTGCGCGTGGTCCAACTCTCCCTGTCCATCGACGGGTACGACATCGCGTGGGACACCGGCCATGAAAATATCGTCGATGGCCACGCCCGACTGGCGAAAGCCTGCGACCAGGGCATCGCCGCGCTCATCCACGATCTCAAGGCCAGAGGGCTCTTTGACGACACGCTCATCGTCTGGGGTGGCGAGTTCGGTCGCGCCCCCACCTCTGAAGGCGCCAAAGGCCGCGACCACGATCACTATGGCTACACCAATTGGCTCGCCGGCGGCGGAGTCAAACGAGGCTTCAGCTACGGAGCGACGGACGAATTCGGTTGCTCTGCGGTGGAGGACCGCGTCCACGTCCACGACTTCCACGCCACAATTTTGCACCTGATGGGACTCGACCACGAGAAGCTCACTTACCGCTACTCCGGACGCGATTATCGGCTGACGGATGTTTCCGGGAAAGTCGTTGAGGGAGTCCTCGCCTAACCAGCATCGCCCGTCGGCTGAGTGTCGAAGTCACCGCACACCGCAGGACCTCTTATTCCGAGAGGCACTCAGTCGCTGAAGGGTGGGCAGCCATTGATTTGTTCAGGCAAATCCCGGCCCATTGGCTGCCTTCTCACGCGGGATAAATCGTCGGCACTCCAGCCTTCGCTTCACGGTTTCTGGGGTGGGCGGATGGCCAGAATACGGTGATTCTCGCTGTCACCAATGAGCAGGGTTCCATCGCTTTCGACAAAAATACCGTGAGGACGTGCCAACTGGGTCGGCCCACGAGAACCGGCCAGACCGTCGCCCAGGGTTCCGGTTCCAACCACCGTTTCGAGTGTCCGGCGCCGGACATCGTATTTACGAATGGCATGGTTTTCGGTGTCGGCCAAATAAACGTCGCCGTCCGGTGCTACGGAAATTCCCTTAGGCCCATTCAGCGTGGCCGCGCGAGCAGGGCCGCCGTCTCCAGAGAATCCGGGGCGCCCCGTCCCCGCCTCAAGATGAATGATCCCGGCGCGGAGATCGAACCGCAGCAGTTGATGCCCTTCGCGGCTAATGAGGAACAAGTTGCCAGAGGTGTCAAAATCGAGCGAACGCGGTCCGTTGAGAGGAGTGCCCCGAATGGGAGAACCATCCGGAGTGGGGCCCGCCTTGCCGGTTCCGGCAAAGGTGGTGATGACTCGCGTCTTCGGATCAATCCGGCGCAGGACGTGATTGCTAATATCGGCAATGTAGAGGTCGCCCGCTGGACTAAATTGTATGCTGATGGGTTGGTTCAACCGGGCTTGCTCGGCGGGTCCATCGTCTCCTGAGTACCCCTTTTGACCGTTGCCAGCAAACGTCGTGAGCAGGCCGCTTTTGGCATCATAACGACGAATCACGTTATTGCCTGTGTCGCTAATGAAGAGGTTGCCAGCGGCATCAAAGCGCACTTCATGCGGTTTGCTCAGCGAGGCATTCTTGGCCGGACCATGGTCGCCGGAATAAGCCGCGGTGCCGTTGCCGATCACCGTTGTGATGATTCCGTCGGGTGCGATCCGCCGGACAACATGGGCTTCGTAGTCGGCGAACCAGAGGCTTCGGTCCGGTCCGCGCACCACGCCGAAGGGACTGTTCAAGCGAGCCATTAAGGCGGGTCCGCCATCCCCATCGGAACCGACGGAACCGGAGCCAGCGATCCGGACCGCGGTCGCAGCCCATCCTGATTCTATGGCGAGGATCAGGGCGATGAGCGGAATGAATGAAAGCTTCATAGGATGGATCCAGAAGGGAGACAAGGGACTGCTGGGGTGGACGCGATCTCATCGTTGGCATTGCGAGCTCAAATGTCCATTCCCTCCATGGGTCCAAACCCCGTCTGTCGGAGTGCCAAATTGCACCAAAAGTTCTTATGCCGTCCCGGGAATCGACGACCTGATCTTCATTGCGATCCTGTCGGGCACTTTGGTGGTGGAACAACGGGACAAAGTCCCCGGGAAGTGTCTTGCTTGGCCGTAGATTCCCCGTCGTTGCCGAAACCGAACAAAGATTCGGTGCCAGTTGTCGGCGGATGGTTCCTAAACCGAGCAGGGACCATCAAATGTAAATTTCGATCAGTCCGAAGACTGGAAAAGCAACACCGGGGCTGCGTCCATTACGCGTTCCGCAACACCGGAATCTATACGTTGCAAATGAACGCGGAGCCTCAAAAGCAAATCCCTACCAATTGATAGGTCTTAGCTTTTGCTCCGACAAATCCTTCGGTTGAATCTCACAATCTCAGGCTCCCGGCGGTGCGAAACCGTGATCGTTTAAACATCCTACCCTTCCTTGGCCATGAACCTCATCTTCCTCCGCTTTATCGTGTTGCTCGCCGGTCTGGTCTCGACCCTCACGGCGGCAAACATGCCGTCGGCAAAGAAACGGCCGAACATCATCGTCATTCTCGCCGATGACATGGGCTTCTCGGACCTCGGTTGTTATGGTGGGGAGATACGGACCCCCCACCTGGACGCACTCGCCAAAGGCGGATTGCGCTTCACGCAGTTCTACAATGGGTCCCGGTGCTGTCCCACCCGAGCCTCGTTGCTCACCGGTCTTTATCCTCACCAAGCGGGCATCGGGCACATGATGGAAGATCATGGAATCGACGGTTATCGCGGTTCGCTGAACCGGAACTGCGTCACCCTTGCCGAGGTGCTCCAGCCGGCCGGCTATCGGTCCTACGCGGTCGGAAAATGGCATGTCACACCGGGACACTCGGCCAAGGCCCTAGAGGACACACGCAACTGGCCGTTGCAGCGTGGCTTCGATCGCTACTATGGCACGATCCATGGCGCCGGCAGCTTCTGGGATCCGAGCGCACTGGTGCGTGACAACCGTCTTATCACAGCAGCCAACGACCCAGAGTATCGTCCGAAACAGTTCTATTACACCGATGCAATCGCGGACCACGCCGTGACCTTCGTCCGGGAACATGCTCGCACCCACCCGGGTAAGCCCTTCTTCCTTTACACGGCTTTCACCGCAGCGCACTGGCCGATGCAGGCCAAGGAACAGGACATCGCCAAATACCAGGGTCATTACCATTCGGGCTACTCAGCGGTTCAGGCTGCCCGCTGGGCGAAGCAAAAACGTCTAGGTCTGGTGAACCCAAAGTGGGAGCGGCCCCCGATCGTGGGCAACTGGGCCTCGGTGAAGGACCGTCCCTTCGAGGAACGCTGCATGGAAGTCTACGCCGCGATGGTTGACTGCATGGACCAGGGCATTGGCCGGCTCGTCGCAGAACTGAAGGCCCAGGGCCAGTTCGACAACACGCTAATTCTCTTCCTCCAAGACAATGGCGGATGCGCTGAAGAAATCGGCCGAGGGAAGAATGCTCCCCAGCGTGCCGATCGGCCAACACTCCCCCCCATGGATCCGGATGATCAGCAGTTCAGCAGTCAGCCCAGGCAGACCCGGGACGGTTGGCCTGTGCGTCAGGGCTACGGTGTGATGCCGGGTGGGTCGGATACCTACATCGCCTACGGACGCGGATGGGCAAACGTCAGCAACACCCCATTCCGCGAATACAAACACTGGACTCATGAGGGCGGCATCAGCACGCCGCTCATCGCCCACTGGCCAACTGGATTGGCATGGTCACGACGAAACCGGCTAGAACAGGAACCTGCACATCTGATCGATATTATGGCGACGTGCGTGGACCTAGCCGGCGCGGTCTATCCCGAACTGCGCGACAGAACAAAGATTAAGCCCATGGAAGGCGTAAGCCTACGGCCGCTGTTTGCCGGGAAACCCCTTGAACGCCGACGGCCGATCTTCTGGGAGCACGAGGGCAATCGAGCCGTTCGCGCCGGGAAATGGAAACTGGTCGGCAAGGAGAACCAGCCGTGGGAACTGTACAACATGGAGCGCGATCGCACCGAACAGCACGATCTTGCTGCGGTGGAGTCGGACCATGCGCAGAGACTGGCCGCCCAATGGGAGGCCTACGCCGCTCGAGCCGATGTGCTGCCGCTCGGTACCTGGCGCGCCAAGACCGCGAAAGAGTGAAAAGCCGTCAATCCTCCTCCGATCGTTGAAGTCTTGTTACGGGTTCTGGAAGCTCTCATGCGGCCGTGGCTGACCGCCGCACGGCGCCTCAATCAATTCTCTACCAATAAATGGAGGGCTCGGCGTTGATCATATCAATTTCGCCCTGCCATCATGCGGTGCCGCCCCAAAAGCCAATGTGGGGTCCATTCGCCACTGGAAAGCCAATGGGTTAGCGCTTGTCCATGGATTGGAGGAGGGACATGATTTTTTCTGTGACCCGACCCCATCCCAATGGTCGAAGATGGTCTTCCGCAAGTCTCGTGCGGCAGGTCACATTCTGCGCTCTGGTGATGTGTGCCCTCGCGGCTACGGCGCTGGCCGCCTCCCTTCCAGCCCCCGTGAAAGCGGCAGTCGGTCGCTACTGCCTCGACTGTCATGATGGAGACGTCAAGAAGGGCAACCTGGATCTCGGCAAGATCTTGTCGGACGACCTACAAACACACTCCGTCGAATGGGAGCGCGTCGTTCGCAAACTCGCGGCCCGGCAAATGCCCCCCATCGGCAAGGACCGGCCTGCGGAGAAGGAGTTCGAACGCCTCGTAGCGACGCTCGGTTCGTCACTCGACACGTTGGCGGCGAACAACCCGGATCCCGGCCGCACCGACCCCTTCCACCGACTCAATCGCACCGAGTATCGGAACGCCATCCGGGATCTGCTCGACCTCGAGATCGACGCGGCGACGTTGCTCCCCAAAGACGACGCGAGCCACGGATTCGACAACCTGACGGGCGGCGACCTGTCACCCACCTTGCTCAACCGCTACATTTCTGCGGCCGAGAAAATCAGTCGCCTCGCCGTGGGTTCGCCGATCCCGAGGCCGAATGGCGACACCTATCGCCTAAAGCCAGACCTCACGCAGGAAGAGCCCGTCGCAAATCTTCCACTCGGCACGCGCGGTGGAACGCTGATCCGACACACGTTCCCCCGAGACGGCGAGTATGAGATCCAAATTCGCCTGACGCGCGACCGCAACGAGATGGTCGAAGGCCTGCACGAACTGCATGAACTTGAAGTCCTGCTCGATCGTGACACCGCCGCTCGATTTCAGGTGAGTCCCCCGAAGGGTAACCGGGACTATGAAACGGTGGATGCCCATCTGAAGGCGCGTGTCCCGGTGAAGGCGGGGCTCCACGAGGTCGGCGTGACGTTCATTAAGAATTCGTCCTCGTTGGTGGAAACCCAGCGCGATCCCTACCAGGCCCGCTACAACATGCACCGGCATCCCAGGCTCTCGCCCGCGATCTATCAAGTGTCTGTCACCGGTCCCTACGAGTCGCGGGAGGCCGGCGAAACGGCCAGTCGTCGAAAAATCTTCGTGTGTTATCCGAAGAACCCCGGCGAAGAAAATGCCTGTGCCGAGCGCATTGTGTCTGCTTTCGCACGCAGAGCCTACCGGCGGCCCGTGGTGGCCGCTGATTTGGCCAAGCCACTGAAGTTTTACCACGAGGCCAAAGAAGCCGGCGGCTTTGAGGCGGGAATTGGATCGGCCCTCAGCGCGGTCCTCGTCAGTCCTGAATTCCTTTTTCGCATCGAGCGCGATCCCACCGACGTGGCGACGGCGACGGCCTACCGAATTAGCGACCTCGAACTGGCCTCGCGGTTGTCGTTCTTCCTCTGGAGTAGCATTCCCGATGAAGAGCTTCTAGGCATCGCCCAACGGGGTGAACTGCATCGGCCGAAGGTCCTGGAGAGCCAGGTGCGCCGGATGCTGGCCGATCGGCGTTCCAGCAGTCTGGTCGAGAACTTCGCCGCGCAATGGCTCCACCTGCGAAACCTAGAGTCCTTCACGCCAGATCTTCGCCTCTTCCCCGATTTCGACGACAACCTCCGCGAAGCCTTTCGACGTGAAACGGAACTCCACTTCGAGGCGCTCCTTCGGGAAGACCGCGTGGTTTTGGACCTCATTAAGACCGACCACACGTTCCTCAACGAGCGGCTCGCCAAGCACTACGGTATTCCCAACGTCTACGGCAGCCGCTTCCGCCGCGTGGCCCTCGATTCCGAAAGCCGGCGCGGCGGACTGCTCCGGCAGGGCAGTGTGCTCACCGTCACCTCCTACGCCACGCGCACGTCGCCGGTGATCCGAGGCCATTGGCTCTTGGGTAACCTGCTCGGAACTCCCCCGCCCCCGCCGCCCGCCAACATTCCTAATCTAAAGGAGAACACCGTCTCCGAAACCTTGCCGATGCGTGCCCGATTGTCCGCACACCGCGCAAACGCTGCCTGCGCCAGCTGCCATGACCTGATGGACCCAGTGGGTTTCGCACTCGAAAACTTCGACGCGATTGGCCGCTGGCGGCTGACGGAGAATGGTCTGCCCATCGATGCTAGCGGCGGGCTTCCTGACGGCAGCCGGTTCAACGGCGTCACCGGTTTGGAAGACGCACTGCTCAAACATCCCGAACTCTTCGTCGGAACGCTGACCGAGAAACTGCTCACCTTCGCGCTGGGCCGCGGAATGAGTGAGAACGATGCACCGGCTGTCCGTCGAATCGTCCGAGATGCCCAGCGCGACGGAAACCACTTCTCATCGATCGTACTCGGAATCGTCAAGAGCAGCCCGTTCACCCTGAGGAAAACACAATGAGTTTCATCACGAAGAAGTTCATGCCGCGTCGGACGTTCCTGCGTGGAATGGGAGCCACCATGGCCTTGCCGCTGCTCGAGTCGATGGTACCCGCCGCGACACCGCTGGCGCAGACGGCCGCACATCCCGTGCGCCGGCTCGGATTTGTCTTCATGCCGATGGGCTGTGACAACTCCCGCTGGACACCCCCCGGCGACACGCTCGACACGCTGTCGCCCATACTCGATTCACTCGCACCTGTGCGCGACAAGGTGTCCATCATCTCCAACCTAGAATTGCAGAACGCCTACCCCGGCAGCCACGCTACTTCCAACTCTGCCTTCCTCAGTGCCGCCAAAGCCAAGCTAACGGAGAGCACCGACTACTACCTGGGAACGACGGTCGATCAAATTGCCGCCCAACGCATCGGACAAG
Organism: Verrucomicrobiota bacterium; assembly: GCA_026397755.1. Classification (GTDB taxonomy): domain Bacteria; phylum Verrucomicrobiota; class Verrucomicrobiia; order Limisphaerales; family UBA9464; genus SXXZ01. The sequence continues at coordinate 2,529 of JAPLUF010000295.1, read as the reverse complement.
GAACCCAGTTGCCGTCCCTCGAGTTGGCCATGGATCACCTCCAAGTGGTCGGTCAGTGCGACAATGGTTACTCCTGCGCTTATCAGAACAATCTCTCCTGGTCGTCTCCCACGACCCCGTTGCCGGCTGAGGCTCATCCGCGCATCGTTTTCGAGAGCCTCTTTGGCGACGGGGGGAACCTCGCCGAACGCCGCGCTGCGCTCAAAAAACGGGCCAGCCTGCTCGACTCCTTCACCGAGGATCTCAGCCGACTAAAACGCGATCTCGGTCCTGGCGATCGTGCCAGACTTTCCCAATACCTCGAGACGGTCCGCGAAGTGGAACGCCGCATTCAGAAGGCTGAGGCCGACACCCAAGACCACCAGCTTCCAGATCTAGACCGCCCCGTCGGCGTTCCCTCCGCGTATGCCGATCATGCCCGGCTCATGTTCGATTTGCAGGTGCTCGCCTTGCAGGGGGACGTGACGCGCGTCATCACCTTCCAGTTGGCGCGCGAAACGAGCAACCGAACCTATCCTGAGATCGGAGTGTCCGATCCGCACCATCCGCTTTCCCACCACGGCAACGATCCTGCGAAAATCGAGCGCATGTCGAAGATCAATGCCTTCCATGTGTCGCTCTTCGCCGAGTTCCTCCAAAAACTGAAGGCCACCCAGGAGGGCAATGGCACGCTGCTCGACCATTCGCTTTATCTCTACGGCAGCGGCATCGGAAACCCGAATATCCACGACCACACGAACCTCCCGATCATCGTCGCCGGTGGTGCAGCCGGTGGCATGAAAGGCGGACGTCACCTGAAGTACGCGAAGCCGACCCCGCTCGCCAATCTCCACCTAACCCTACTCCACAAGGTCGGCGTCCCCATCGACTCGTTCGCCGACAGCAACGGCACGGTGGAGGGGTTGTTCACACCGTTGGGCATTTGACGATGCGCCTGTTGTCTCCCACCAACTGGCCGCCTCCGCTCCCGCGCCCGCGCTCGATCTCCGAGTCGAGCCTGCGTCGCCGTTTAGCCGTCGCTGCGTTGGCCCTAACACTCCTCGGTTCGGCCATCGACTCCCTGGCTAGTGAGGCCCCGATCGCCGATGCCGCCGAAAAATCCAACCTCGCTGCCATTCGCACGCTTCTCAAACAGCAGGCCGATGTGAATGCACCGCAGGCGGACGGCATGACCGCACTGCACTGGGCGGCTCATCGAGACGATCTCCCGACCGCCCGACTGCTCGCTGCCGCCCGTGTGGGGGTCACGAACCGTTTCGGGATCACCCCCCTCTCATTGGCCTGCCAAAACGGCAACACCGCGATGGTGGAGCTTCTGCTCGAACGCGGCGCCGATCCAAACACGGTGATTCGCGGTGGAGAAACCGTTTTAATGACGGCCGCCCGCACCGGCAAGCCGGGACCCGTGAAGGCCCTGCTCATCCGCGGCGCCAAGGTGGATGCCAAAGAACGCCGCGGACAAACCGCGTTAATGTGGGCGGCGGCGGAGGGTCATGCGGAGGTGGTCCAGTTGCTCCTCCAGTCGCACGCCGATTTTCGCGCCCCGCTGCCCGATTCCGGATTCACGCCGCTGTTCTTTGCTGCTCGGGCCGGCCGGAGAGAGGTAGTGCGCGTGCTTCTGAAAGCCGGAGTCGATGTGAACGAAGCGATGCTTCCGCTGAAGCCTTCCGGCAAAGGGCCGGTCCGTGGGACGAGCGCAGTGGCTCTCGCCATCGAGAACGGCCACTACGAACTTGCGCTCGATCTCTTAGACGCCGGTGCTGATCCCAATGACCAGCGATCCGGATTCGCCCCGTTGCACCGGATGTCCTGGGTCCGCAGACCGCCCAAGGGTGAAGACAACGGAGCCCCGCCCCCGGCCGAGCTCGGAAGACTCAATAGCTTGCTCTTCGTCCGGGAGTTGGTGAAACGCGGAGCCGACGTGAACCGGTGCTTAACCCATGGCAAAAGCAGTCCGGGCCAATTCAGCCGGAAGGGCGCATCCCCATTCCTTCTCGCATCCGCCACCTCCGACATCCCGCTCATGAGGCTGTTGATGGAACTCGGTGCCAATCCTGCCATTTCCAACGACGACCATACCACACCACTCCTCGTCGCCTGCGGAATCCATGTCGGATCGGACGCCGCCAACGAGGTTGCAGGAGAGGAATCCGATGTCCTTGAGGCCGCCCAGTTGCTCCTGAAGTTGGGTACGGATGTGAACGCGGTCGATGCCAACGGGGACACAGCGATGCATGCCGCCGCGCTCAAAAACCTGCCAAAGGTGGTGCAGTTCCTCGCCGACCAGGGCGCGAAGGTGTAGATCTGGAACCGGAAGAACCGGCATGGTTGGACGCCGCTCTCCATCGCCGAAGGACATCGGCCCGGCAACTTCAAGCCCTCCGCTGAGACGAGTGTCGCTGTGCGGAAAGTCATGCTGGCGGCCGGTGTCCATCCGCCCTCCGAGGGATCCTTGGCGGCTCCCGATCCGAAGCCTGGCTACTGACCCAACTCGACGTGGGTGACCCCACCACCGACCTGTGCGCTATG
>JAPLUF010000270.1 GCA_026397755.1 Verrucomicrobiota bacterium | reverse complement strand
GCTGGAGTTGGGAGGAATCACCGGGAGTGGCTTCGACATACGCAGCTCACCCTGTAACGCCCGAAAGCCGGGGGAACCCTTGGCCTGGAAATTCGAGCCCCCCCACGGCACCACCGTGGCCGTCGAAACCACCAGCGACCTGAGCTCGTGGACCGAAACCCAACGCGTGACGGGCCAGGGAACTGGCTCTCCGGTGAAGATCACCCTTCAGCCCGACCCCAACGTCCAAACCAAGTTCTGGCGTGTACGAATCAGGTGAGGTCTTTGTCTGTCGCCAGAGTCTGATCCAGCAGTTGTGCAGATTGTCGGGGTTCAAACGCTACAATTTGTGCCATCAGATCCAGGGCTTGTCTTGAGAATGGTCGTCGACAACCCGGTGAGTTCATCCCGGTGAGTCGTTGATATCACCTCATAGGGTGCATTAAGGGACCGAGAAAGATTTGCTCGAGGCCGGGATGCCTTTGATCGTAACAGGGTGCAATCGAGCAGACTTTCCTTTGGGGAGCGTCTTGGAGTTCGGGCCAGTCACCGAATCTCCACGAAGTCTCCAGTCAGCCCCTTTATCGAGTTAAGCCCTCTGGATCTGGAAAGATGGGTCAAGGCGTGTCGCGACGCGGACCTTTCAAAACCCAAAGTGGGTCAAGCCACCGAGTCTAAACGGGATCTCAATGCGAGTGGCTGGGTGGGCAAGGCGGCGATCGCCCGGCACTTTGGGGTTTCGGTTCGAACCATCGAGTCTTGGTTGGTGAATGGACTGCCTCACGCGCGGCCCAGTTCACGGATGGTTCGGTTTCGGATTTCGGACTGTGAGGAGTGGTACAACCAACAATATCGGATGCAGTCGCGGCCGTCGGCCTACCGACCGCGGCGGATTCAATCGGTCTGAGGTTGAGGCGAGGCTCGCCTTATCCCATTCGTCGAACCAAGTCGGGCGTGATTTGGAAGTAACGCTTGCCGTCGGCCTCGGTGGCCAGGCCGCGGTAGGCGCTGTTGATGACTTCAGGGCTATTGCCCGATTCGACGGCCGTGCGTGCAACATCGCCGGTCAGGGCGATTTTGTAGGTGATGCAAGAATGTCGGCCACCATTGGCGACTCGGCGGACACTAGCCGAGGCACAGGCTTCAGAGACGGTTCGGGTGAGGTGCTCTGGGCTGGTTGGCCAGAGTAGGGCCCCCGGTTCCGCCGAAATAAATGCGGTGCTGACCAGCCAATCCTTCAGGTTGGCCTGAATGGGGGTTAGGCGCCGTGATCGGGTCTTGGTGCGATCTCCGCCCAAGGCGATGTGGTTCGAGTCGAAGTTGAAGTCGGATCTCCGGAGGCGACAAATCTCCGAGGTTCGCACGCCAGCGAAGAGCGAGACGGCCATGGCCGAAATTGCAGGCGGGGCAATCGTGCCCAAGATGGCCGTAGCTTCCTCGGGACTCCAGAACTGCACGTCTTCGGTGTTTTTGATTTTCTGCCGTTCCAAATCCGCCGCCGGATTCACGGAGATCTTCCCGCGCTTTCGCCAGTACTCGAAGAAGCCGCTGGTGATGGTGGCAAAGTTTCTTTTTGAGACCGCCGATTGCGGGGACCCATCGTTTCGGCTCAAGCGATCGATCCAATGTTGGAGAAGCCCCGTGGTGATCTCGTGGAGTTGCTGTTTGGGATGATCGATGATGAATCGCCCCAACCGCGCTTTCACATCCTGGAGATATCGCTCGGATTGGCCACGTGCTTGCAGGGCGTCAAAGTAATCATCGGCCGCCTTGGCGATCGGGATCTTCTCCATCGTGATCGGGTGCCGACGAGCATGCTCCACTGCCGCCTCAATAACCCGGTGAGCCCCGACAAGCTTGGCCGATTGGGCAAAAGCCTCCACGGCGCCTTCCAGAGAGATGTCGAGGCCTTCGAGGAGTTGGCGGCATTGAATGAGGGAGGCTGCATCTCGAAAATCAATGCCTCCGGCGGCCACGTCTTGGTTGCTGAGATTGACTGCGACTCGGTTGGCTTCAGCGAGTGCGGCCGGGTAGCTGTTGAAGCGCTGTCGTCGCCTTTTGCTGGTCAGGTAGTCGACGACGATGAAAGAGGGGTATTGCCGCTCCTTGTCAGCGTAGTTCCGATAAATGGTCACCGAGGCGGAGCCTACTTTGACGGTGTGTGGGAATCTCTTAGGGAGGGGCATTCCGTTGCCAACTGTCCCAAAACTGTCCCAAATTTTGAAGTGCTAAAATTGATGAGGATCAGTTTTTGTTAATAAGACCCAATAGAATTAAGGGGTTTTGAAGTGGTGTCCCGACCAGGAATTGAACCTGGATCCTCGGTTTAGGAACCAAATTAAGCATTTGGATACCTAGAAACGCAAATCGACCAAATCGGCTGAAAATCCTCATTCTGGGGACCCAACCCTCGTCGTTGAGGGTCAGACTATGACGGTTTG
>JAPLUF010000089.1 GCA_026397755.1 Verrucomicrobiota bacterium | reverse complement strand
TGTCGGGCAAATGAATGTAGGCAAGTTGTCCACCTGACAAAGTGTCGACCATTTTGCGATTGTGCTCCACCCAGTCGAAGTAGCGAAGCGTGTGGTCGCTGGAAGGAAGCGTGACCAGCCCAATTTCGACGTGGCCGCAGAGGCCCTCCGTCAGGTGGCCCGACACTCCGGGGTCTTCCACACACCGCCCGTGCTCATGCCCACCCGGAAATTACCGGACGGTCCGCTGTTGGGGAATGGCGACCTCGGCGTCGCCATCGGCACCGTGACCGAGCGCCTGCGCTACCACGGATTGGGCGAAGACGGCGGTGCCAAAGTAACCACCCGTTCCACGACGTCGACCAACAGCCCAGAACGCCACCGATTCTGGATCGCAAAAAACGACTTCTGGAAAACCAAGCCCATCTACCCCAATGCCCACCCCTGCCCGATCGCAGCCATCGATCTGAATATTCCCGCCCTCTTCAATGGAATTTACCACGCTGAACAGCGACTGGACACCGCCGAGGTGCTCCACACCCTGCGGACCACCCAGCGAGTCGAAGATCCACCGCCCTTCACCCGAGCTGGAGCGACGCTTCGCATCCGGTCGTGGATTGCAGCGACCGAAAACCTGCTCGTCATCGAGTTGTCGGTCGATGGACAGGCCTCAGACACCAACCCCTTCGGACCCACCGATCTCATGGGCATCGAAGCCAAGTTGGCCCCCATCACCGGCAATGAGGCGGAGACCGCCTCGGGCAATTTGCCGGATGGCTACTGGTCGGTCCGACGGTTTGTGTCCACCGATTCATCGATCGCTCTCGAACAGAAACCGTTGCGCAAGGCCAGCGAGGCGGCGGTGGCCCTTCGCCTGTTTCATCATCGCAAACCCGGACTGCCCTGGAGCCGGGGCGATGGCTGGTCGGCCGACCGATTCGTTCTCTCGCCAGCACAACCCATCGTGCTAGTCGCGGCCGTTGTCACTGATGAGGAATCCGCCCATCCGCTCGATGAGGCCAAAAAGCGAATCGCTGCCCTCACCCCGGAACGCCTCGAAACCCTCCGCTCGGCACATCGTCAGTGGTGGCGAAATTTCTGGTCGCAGTCCTTTGTGGAAATCGGAGCCCCCCTGCTCGAGCGGTATTATTACGGTTCGCTCTACCTCATGGCTGCTTGCAGTCGAAATCCAAAGTTTCCGCCCTCGCTCTTCGGCAACTGGACGACGACGGACGGCCCCTCGTGGCAGGCCGATTACCACCTGAACTACAATCATCAGGCACCCTGGTGGGGAGTCTTTGCTTCCAACCATCCCGAATTGGCCGAGCCCTACGATGCCCCCATTCTCGACTACCTGCCGACCGCGCGGACCAATGCGCAGGAACTTCTGAAAGTACGGGGAGTGTACTACGACGTTGGCGTAGGACCCCGTGGCCTGGAGACCTCCTTCATGCCCGATGGTCATGGCATTCCCGGCGAAGGCCGCCGGATGTTCCTCGGCCAAAAGAGCAATGCCGCCTTCGCTGCAGTGAACATGTTCCTGCGCTTCTACCACACCTACGACCGGAACTATGCGCAGAAAGTTTATCCCTTCCTGCGCGAAACAGCCCTGTTCTGGGAAGACTACCTGCACCTAGACAAGGGCCGTTACGTCATTCGCAACGATGCCTCGGGCGAGGTCGGCGACGGGGGCAGTGACCGTAACAACAGCCTGTCCCTGGGACTCGTGCGAATGCTCTTCCAAGGAATGTTGGATGTGAGCACGGAGTTGGGAACCGATGCCGACCGGCGCGACCGATGGCGAGATATTCTCGGGCGGCTCAGCGACTTCCCCACGGTGGAGGTCGACGGCATCCGACGCATCCGAGGGGCCGAGGCCGGGCCTGCCGCGAGTCGGATCGGGCCATCGCGCAACAACACCCGCCTCGAATGGATGGGCATGGTCTGGCCCACGGGAGTCCTCGGCCTGGGTTCAGATCAAGCAATGCTGCGCCTGCTGCAAGACGACGCCCGGGGCTGGGCTGAGAGCGAATGGATCGGACACTTCAATGGATTTAGCATCACCTATCCGGGAGCCGCTCGAGTGGGGTATGATCCCGAGGATCTCCTCCGCAAATTGCGCCGCCAAGTCACCGAGTTCGGGCTTCCCAATCTTATGATCTTTGGCGGAGGCGGTGGCATCGAGAACTGCTCGGGCGTGCCCGCCACGATCAATGAGATGCTACTCCAATCTCACGATGGAGTCTTAAGGCTGTTCCCGGTCTGGCCGCGAGATCGGGCCGCACAATTTGGAAACTTGCGGGCCCGAGGCGCGTTTCTGGTGAGCAGCCAATTGAGAGAAGGACGAGTTCAGTCGGTCCAAATCCGCAGCGAGCGGGGGCGCGAATGCGTCATCCAAAACCCCTGGCCCGGTCAGCCCTGGGGAGTGCTGCGGAAGGGGCAATCCTTGGAACTGCTCCCTGCAGACCGGGCCAGCCTCGCGACCCGACCCGGTGACTTCCTCGAGCTAAAACCTCTCCGACCTTAAACCACCGACTCCGTGGGCCGACCGGCGTTTGCATGTCTCCTCTGCGCGCCCTCAGACTGAACACAGCTTTTCACGACCTCAGAACTACAGACATGATCGACAAAATCCAAAGCTCACCGCTCCGCCGCGGGGAGTTGCAGGAGTATGAAAGACGGGGCGCTTTTACTTCAATCAAAGCCACAACGACTGATCCAAATGCATCGTTGGCTCAGGGGCGGCCTCGCCGGTGCCTTGAAGTCATGGCACTGAATCCTGTTTTGGCCGAAGCAAGTGCTGCAGGGTTTTTACCTCAAAGAGAATTGGGAAAATTTCAATCTTCTGACAGATTATCGTCACTTCGTCGGTCTGGCGATGAACTCGACTGGCCGGAGGGAAACACTGAAAACAGTCTGTGACTCATGTCTGATAACGTCATCATCCGTACCTTTCAACATGTCAGAACATCCATGGCACAATGGGTGGATTCCGACTTCATCCCCGGCGGTGCTCTGGCTTTGAAGGAAAAGCCCGAACAGGTCGAATGGGTCCGCACTCTTCCGTTCCTCTTCCTGCACCTAGGCTGCCTGGGTGTAATCTGGACCGGTTGGAGTTGGACGGCCGTCCTTACGGCAGTCTCCCTCTACTTCATTCGGATGTTCTCCGTCACCGGTTTCTTCCACCGGTATTTCTCGCACCGCACCTTCAGCACCTCCCGCTTCATGCAGTTTATTTTTGCGGTGCTGTGCGGCACCTGCGTCCAACGCGGGGCGTTGTGGTGGGCCGCGTCGCACCGCCACCATCACCAGCACTCCGATGACCCCGATGACAAGCACTCGGTGCGGCAAAAGGGTTTCCTCTGGGCCCACATTGGCTGGATCACCTGCTCCAAGAATTTCCCGACCGATTACAGTCGCATCAAGGATTTGTCCAAGTTCCCAGAACTGGTGTTTCTAAATCGCTACGACCTGCTGGTCCCAGTGCTCTTCGCCCTTTCCCTGACTGGCATCGGCTCACTGCTCCATCACTTCGCACCGTCACTGGGGGTGACCGCTGGCCAATTGTTGGTATGGGGCTTCTTTATTAGTACCACTGCCCTCTTCCAAGCCACAGCCTGCATCAATTCGCTGGCGCATGTGTTTGGATCTCGCCGCTACAAGACCGACGACGACAGCAAGAACAGCCTCATCCTCGCACTCATCACCCTCGGAGAGGGCTGGCACAACAACCACCACCAGCACATGACCTGTGTGCGACAGGGTTTCTTCTGGTGGGAAGTGGATATTACCTACTACACGCTGAAAATGATGTCGTGGACCGGCCTCATCTGGGATCTGCGACCGGTTCCGAAATCGGCCTACTCGGAGTTGGAACTCAAACGCCAAACCTAAACGCAGGAGCTTACAAACGCTGAAGCTTCGCCACCAAAGGTGCCTCTCCGACCGCATCCAGGGGTTTTCTCTTTCGGGCCATGTCAGAGAGTCCCAAATCTCAAACCACCAAACAAGAAATTTTACCGATATATATGGTGATTTGGTATCAGATCTCTATCCGGCCTCGGCACCAAGCATTGAAAAAGCCGACCTCTGCGCCTTAGGCGGGGTCGGCTTTATTCGTTTCCTGACAGGGTGATTAGCAAGACTCCCTAGAACGCTGGCTGGCCAGAGCCGAGCTACTTTCGGCGCAGGGGGGCACTAGCTCGACGCATCTCGCGTTCGTCCTCGCGCTTGCGGATATCTTGACGTTTATCGTACTCGACCTTGCCCTTGCAAATTGCCAGCAACAGCTTCACTCGGTCGCCCTTCCAGTAGAGGGACAAAGGGACTAGCGAGTTGCCTTTCACATTGGCCAACTCCGCCAACTTCCGGATCTCGGGCTTGTTAAGCAAGAGCTTGCGAGGTGCCTTAGGTGCGTGAACCTCATGGGTCGCAAAGACGTACTCTTCGATATGAGCGTTGTGCAGCCACACCTGGCCGCGCTCCACCTTAGCGAAGGCGTCGGCGATCTGAACCTTGCCAGCCCGCACCGACTTCACCTCAGAGCCTCGCAGAACCAACCCAGCCTCGTAGGTATCGAGGATGTGGTAATCCCGCCGGGCTTTAGAGTTGGTGACGATTTCGGACATAAGGGCCGGACTTCGAGCAAAACGCCGGAGAAGAGTTTCTCCGGCGCGACCGTGAGCTCAGGGGAAAATCGGTTCCGATTAAATCGACTCCGAAACAGCAACCTCTCTTAGGCTGCCACCGTCTTGCGGCGGCGCTTGGGAGCCGGCTTTCCGACCACGACTCCAGCGGCCTCGGAAGACTCTTCCTGAGTGGATTCGAAGGTAATCTTTCCCTCAATAATCTCGAGCAACGCGATATCCGCGATCCCGGCACCCACCGGAGGTTCTACGAGAGGACGGCACAAGCCGCCGCCGCCCGAGGTGAGCTGGCGAACCCGGCGAGACATGAGATTCACCAGAGTGCTGGGATTCCCGACGATTTCGAGGGCTTTCTTGGTCAGTTCGGAGTTCATCGCGTCAACAGTTGAACCCATAGGATAGAACAGGAATCGGCCCCGGCAACAGCTTTATCCGGAGGGTCAGACGATGAAACAATGAAGAGAACCTCAGGAGCCTACCCAAGCGAATGAAGAGCGGGGCGACCGCCTGAAAGTCCTTTTCCGAAGACAACTCCCAACACTGATTCAGACATCACCCCCCGCGCCCCTCCCGGCAGCCCCATGCACCACACACAGCAGCAGCGGGACCGCGCCGGAACGAGCATTGAAGGCAAACACCCTCATCCCCCCTTGCAGCCTTCCTGCGAGTGCAGGCGCGGTCCCGCGGAGCCCCACCGAGGCACCCACCCCGGGCGCCAGCCTCGGCAAGTCACCCACAGGTTATATGTTAGTATGGCCCCTTTTGTGTAAATAGGTGGGACCGACCCCCTGCCCTTCAGGTAATTCACTTGAGAAAGCCCGCGAACACCGGCTAATCGCGTGACGGTGCGCCGCGTCCAAACATTGCTTCTCGTTCTCATGGCATGGACCACCGGCGTCCGGAGTACCAGCGGTGCAGCCCAGACCCCGGAGCCGGCCATCCCCCAAGTGCTCCGCTGGGCCAACGATGCCGAAGGCGGCGCCCCTTATATCTTTCACACTCCTGACAACCCCAACCAACTCGTCGGATTCGAAGTCGAACTAGCTCAAGCACTGTGCGACCGACTGGGATGCACCCCAAAATTCGTCCAGTACAACTGGTCCAATTTGATCCCAGGCCTCCGTCAGGGGGGCAATTACGACATCATCATCGCAGCCTTGGAGCGCACCCCAGAAAACCTAGCCCAGGTGGCGATGAGCCGGCCTTATTTCGCGTTCGGACAACAACTCGTCGCTCGCACACACGACACAAACATCCAGAGCCTCAGCGATCTGGCCGGACGTCGGATCGGCGTATTGGCCTCGACCTTGTCCCACCGCTTGGTCACCCAGCAAGGCGGCTTGGATGTGCGGGTGTACGACGAAAATGTGAACTACTTCCGAGACTTGGAATTAGGCCGGATCGACGCCGTTCTCACCGATTCTCCGATCGCCACGGTCCAACTGCGCAATAGGCCGAACCTCCGAGCGGCCGGTCCTCCCTTCGCACCCGCATACTACGCCATCGCCGTACCGACCAGTTCCCCAGAACTGCTGACTCGCATCAATGAAGCCCTCGGATCCCTCATTCAAGACGGCACCCTCGAACGCATCTACCGCCGCTACGCTTTGTGGGGCCCACAGCAAGCAAACTTGGCTACTTGGACTGCAGAGGTAGTTTCAACAACAACCTCCGGGGCGGGCACCTCTGCAGCAAGACCCAGCCCCAAACCAACCCTGCGGTATTTCAGCATCCTGATGGAGGCTGCGGTGACCACCGTGTGGGTAAGCCTGACTTCCATGGCTCTGGCCATGACTTGGGGACTCGGATTAGCCCTGGCACGTTGCTACGGATCCCGACCCGTCCGATGGATGGCCATCAGTTACATCGAAGTGTTCCGCGGCACGCCCCTGCTGCTGCAGTTGTACTTCATCTATTTCGGGTTAGCCCAACAGTGGGGTTGGAAACTCTCAGCCGGGGCCGCAGCCGTACTAACGCTCGGGCTCAACTACGCCGCCAACGAAGCCGAAAACTTCCGGGCCGGACTCGAAGCCATTCCCCGCGGCCAGACCGAGGCGGCCCTCGCCCTGGGCTTGTCACCCGCCATGACGCTGCGACGCATCCTCCTGCCCCAGGCGCTGCGGATTAGCCTCCCCGGCATCACCAACGACCTCATCGCCCTCTTCAAAGATTCCTCCATTGTTTCGGTGATCGGCCTCGTCGAACTCACTAAGGAATTTCTCATCCGCTCGCTGGATGCAGGCGACTACATCGGCCTAGGAATCCTCACCGCGGCGATCTATCTGGCGATGGCCCATGCGGCTTCGCTGGCAGCCCGAGCCCTCGAACGGAGGTTGCGGACATGATCGAGATCGTAGGACTCCGAAAGCGTTTCGGCGGGGTGACGGTGCTGGATGGCGTCGATCATCAACAAGCCGCCGGGGAAGTAGTGGCCCTGATCGGACCGAGCGGTTGCGGCAAGAGCACCCTGCTCCGCTGTCTCAATTGGCTAGAAACACCCGATGCGGGATCGCTGCGCCTGGGAGATGTTCGCATCGCGGTGGGCACTCCTGAGGCGGCCGATCGGCGGCTGCGTCAGCAATTGCGGAGACGGACAGGGATGATCTTTCAGCAGTTCCATTTGTTCCCCCACCGAACGGCCCTCGAAAATGTGATGGAAGCCCCGGTGCACGTGGACCGCCTGCCGCGTTCCGAGGCGCACGCGCTGGCGATGGGCCTGCTTTCAAAGGTGGGTCTGGCCGATCGGGCCCACCACCTGCCCTCCCAACTCTCCGGCGGCCAACAGCAACGCGTGGCCATCGCTCGGGCTCTGGCGATGAAACCGCAGGTCCTCCTGTGCGACGAGCCCACCAGCGCCCTGGATCCGGAACTGCGCGGCGAGGTTTTGACGGTGCTGCAAACCCTGGCGGGCGAAGGCATGACCCTGCTGCTCGTCACCCACGAACTGGCCTTTGCTCGAGACATCGCCCACCGAGTTGTCTTCCTCGAGGGCGGCCGCGTCGTGGAATCAGGGCCGACACGGGCGGTGCTGGATCAACCCCAGCATCCGCGCCTTCAGGAGTTCCTCGGGAAACATCGGGCGAGGCCCCTGTAAAATCCCTGCGGCCGGGAGCGCTTCATCGAGTCAGACCATCAACGAC
>JAPLUF010000163.1 GCA_026397755.1 Verrucomicrobiota bacterium | reverse complement strand
ATCTCGGGCGAATAACCGGCTTCGACGAGTACTTCGAATCCGGCCTGGACGAGGGCGCTAGCGCCGCCGCAGAGGACGGTCTGCTCTCCGAACAAGTCGGTCTCGGTCTCTTCCTTGAAGGTGGTCTCGATGACGCCGGCGCGGGTGCCGCCGATACCCTTGGCCCAAGCCAAAGCGATCTTCTTCGCGTTGCGGCCGGGGTTCTGGTAAATGGCGATCAGGCTGGGGACGCCCTTGCCCTCGGTGTATTGACGACGAACGATGTGGCCTGGGCCCTTCGGGGCGACGAGGATTACGTTCACGTCCTTCGGGGGGACGACGGTCTTGAAATGGATCGCGAAGCCGTGGCTGAAGAGCAGCGTCTTGCCCGGGGTCAGGTTAGGAGCGATGTCCTTCTCGTAGGCAGCCGCCTGCTTGGTGTCCGGCAGCGCGATCATGATAATGTCGGCGCGCTTGACTGCCTCGGCGCTGGCGAGCACTTCAAAGCCCTTTTCCCGGGCTACTTTGATCGACTTAGATCCCTCGTAGAGACCGATGATGACGGTGCATCCGGACTCTTTGAGGTTGAGCGCGTGGGCGTGGCCTTGGGAGCCGAAGCCGAGCACAGCGAGGGTTTTGCCTTTGAAGACGCTCAGGTCGGCGTCCTTGTCGGTGTACACTTTAGCCATAAATACGAGATCGAAGGACCGATCATGGCCATATTTCGCGCCGAGACAAGAAGATCAGTGTGCCGAATGGCTCTTCGAGGCGTGTTTTTGATGAATTCCAACAGTTTCAGATCGCCTCAGGTCGATGGCGAGAGCCCGGGACCGGGGCAGCGGTCACCGTTCCGCGGTCAGCGTCGGCCGTCGTACCAGAGGTGGCAGGCCTGCTTGTTGGTGAGAGTTGCCTTCGGTCGTAGGGCGGCTGAGAGGATCAGGCGGCCAATTTCGCGCGGTGTGTAGAGCTTGAGCTTCCGGGCCGAGGTGAGCAGCGGCGTCTTGGAGAGAATAACAATACGACGATTCGAGGCGCGGGCCAGGGGCCTCAGGCGGTGGGTGAAATCGATTTCTTCGGCGGCATAAAATTGCCCACTGAATCCGCTAATTTGCCGGAAGGCAGCCGCCTCGACGAAGATGAAGGAACCGGCCATGAGACCTCGAAGCCGACTGACCGTGTTCCAGAACGCCGCACCAATGCGCCCCCGAAGCTCGTTGCTGTCCATGCGGACGGTGGCGCCACCGGCCAGAACCCGGCCCGATTGGATTGCTTCGATCATGGCATCGAAGAGTTCGATGGAAGGCTGCGAGTCGGCATCGATGAACAGCAGCCAGTCGCCGGTCGCCACCGAGGCTCCCGCATTGCGGGCGCGGGCGATCATGTTGACGGGCTCAAAGACGACCCGCGCTCCGTGCTCCCGGGCAATTTGCGCGGTGGCATCCGTGGAGTTGTTGTCGCAGACGATAACCTCGGAGGTCCATTGCACCCGATCAAAGGATCGCCGGGCTGCATGAACAGCGGCCAGCGAGGTCGGCAAGAGGCTCGCTTCGTTAAAAGCTGGCAAGATGATCGAAATCGTCACGACGAGGGAAGACGGGCTGAGGATGCTGTCGCCTCTGCACAATGGGGTGTGTGGGTTTCAAGTTCCCATCCGGGGCTGGTTTCCGTGTCCAGCAGTGTGGATTGCCCGCGTGCCAACCGGCGTTCGGCTAGAAAACCAATCATGGCGGCGTTGTCGGTGCAGAACGCCGGCTCCGCGATGCGCAGTTCGAGACGCCGCTTTTGGGCAGCCTGTTGCAAATCCCGGCGCAACCCCCGATTGCAGGCGACCCCCCCGCTGGCGGTGATACAACGGACGCCGATCTTGGTGGCGGCGGCGACGAGTTTGGTGGTGAGAGTGTCCACGATCGCTGCGCGGATTCCGGCGCACAGGTCGCGGAGGTCTTGGGGAGAATCGGCCAAGCCGGGGTTCTTCTCGAGGAAGACTCGAACGCTGGTCTTGAGACCGCTAAAACTAAACAGGTGATTGGGTTCGTGGCGCAGCGGTCGCGGGAACTCAAAGCGGTCGGCCCGGCCTTCTTCGGCCAAGCGGTCCAGCACCGGGCCCCCGGGGTAGGGGAGACCGAGGAGTTTTGCGGCCTTGTCGAAGCATTCGCCCGCGGCATCGTCGAGGGTGCCACCGAGAATCACCTGATCGAGTTCGGCCCGGACATGCACGAGCAGGGTGTGTCCGCCCGATGCGATGAGTGAGACATGGGGCGGGATCGCGGCGCCATGAAACTGGGCTGGTTTGCCAGAGATCCATGGGGAGTACAGATGGGCTTCGTGGTGGTGGATGCCGATCACGGGCAACCCGCGTGCCGTGGCCAAAGATTGGGCGGCCGTCCATCCGGCCATCAGGGCCGCGGGCAGTCCGGGCCCTCGGGTGGCGGCCACGGCGGTGAGGTCGGCCATGGAAATCCCCGCGGTTTCCAAGGCTTTACGGACGACCGGGATCAGGTTGCGGAGGTGTTCTCGGGTGGCCAGTTCTGGAACCACCCCTCCGTATTCGGAGTGAAGGCGGACCTGGGAGGCCACGATGTTGGACAGCAGCCGCCCGTTCTGGACCACGGCGGCACTGGTTTCGTCACAGGACGATTCGATGGCGAGAACCATTTTTGGAAGCAATCATTCCGGCCATCCCCACGGGGATGCAAATTCCGGATCACGGGGCGGCGGGTGCGACAGGCTTGGAATCCGGGGTAGTTGCCTCGGCTCGCGGGGACTTGGTGCCCGAGCGTTTGGCCAATAGCCGGACTCCCTTGAGCAAGTCCATGGCGCGCTCGAGTTGAGGATCGGCGTCGGCCAATACCAAATCACGCAGGCGGGCCTGCTGGGCCACGGGGTACAGACGCAGGGTGTCATCGATGCTATTAGTGCCACCGGGCATACGCCGGAGTTGGATGGCCGCTTCGTCTTCGTCGGTGATGGGGACGACGATATTGGGTGAGATACCCCGCTCGTGGATCACCTTGTGGCTCGGGGTGTAATACTTGGCGGTGGTGAGACGCAGGGCGGAACCATCGTTGAGGGGTAGGATGTTCTGCACAGACCCCTTGCCGAAGGATTGCTCACCGATGACCACGGCCCGCTCAAGGTCCTGGAGGCAGCCAGCCACGATCTCGGAGGCGCTGGCGCTGCCGCCATTGATGAGCAGGACTAAAGGATACGAGCGAACCTTGCCCTTGCCTGAAGCCTTACGCTGCTGATCCGCCGCACGGTTGCGTCCCTCGGTCGAGACAATGGGCTTGCCCTTGGGTAGGAATTTTTCTGAGACGGCCACGGCTTGATCTAGCAGTCCGCCCGGGTTGCCACGAAGGTCCATGACGAGGCCTTCGAGGCCCTGTTTTTCCATAGCTACCAGTGCCGTTTCCAATTCTTCGTCGGTCTTTTCGGCGAACTGAGTGATGCGGACATACCCCAAGTGGTCGGCGCTCACCGGGAATTCCCGGCGGTTGTTCTGGTCTTTCACCGTGTAGACACGGATGTCTTCGCGGGTCAGTGAGATCTCTTTGGGTTCCGAGAGCGAGGGGCGGATGATTAACAGGGTGACCTTAGATTTGGGTTCGCCCCGTAGGATCTTCACGGCATCGCCCATGACGAGTCGGTCGGTGGGCTTGCCGTTGATTTTTAGGATCTGGTCTCCAGGAAGAATACCCGCCTCGAAAGCCGGGGTGTCTTCCATGGGGGCGATCACGGTGAGCATCCCCTCCTTCACGTGGACCTGCAAACCCACTCCTCCGTAGGTCCCCTCGGTGTCTTCCTTGAGTTCGTTGAACTTGGACAACGTCATGAACTCGCTGTGCGGATCGAGGGTGGAAAGCATCCCTTTCAACGCGCCATGAATGAGATCCTTGTAGGTCAAGGTTTCTCCATCGACGTAATCTTTGCGGACCCGCTACAGAACCCGGGTGAAAAGTTCGAGTTGCTGATAGGGGTCATCTCGTTCGTCCGCCGCGCTGAGTTGGAAGAGCTTAGCCCCGAGGCCGACATAGGCCACGAGGGCGGCGATGAAGAAGGGATAGATCAGACGTTTGTTCATCTCGGCGAATCCGACGCGTTGCTACGTGCCACCAACCTAGATTCGTCCTCCAAAAAAGGAAGAGGCCTGTTGGTTTTGTTCACAGGGGTGTTGCTTGCAATGGCAAGATCCGCTGCGAGGTTGGTAATAGATGCTGATGGTGGGAATCGATTTGGCCTGGGGCGAACGCAACCGGGACGGAATCTGTTTAATTGAGGCCGACGGACAAACGGCCTCGGTGTTGGAGTCGCGTTGGACCCTTGGGGACGCCGCCTTGTCGAGTTGGTTGCGTGAACGGGTGGGGGATCAGCCCTGTGTGATGGCCGTGGATGCTCCGCTCGTTTGTCCCAATCGGAGCGGATCTCGGCCCGTGGACCGTTTAACCCATCGACTCTTCGGGCGAGAGCACGCCGGGTGTCACCCCTCCAATGCTCGTCTTTGCGCCCGACCTCTGCGCATTGCCAAGGCGCTAGAGTCGGAAGGTTTTTCGCTGGGCTGGGATTTGGCGGCCTCGCGGTTGGCCATGGAAGTCTATCCCCATCCGGCCATGATCCGGTGGTTTGGGCTGCAGCAAATCCTTAAATACAAGCGAGGTACGGTGGTGGAACGCCGGCGGGAGTTTCGCCGCTATCAGTCGCTCTTGAGCAGCTGTCTCCAGTTCCGGTTCCCCGAATTGCATCTAGGAATCGTGGGCGAAGAACTGCTCGGAGCTGTCTATTCCAAGGAAGCTGAGGATCGGATCGATGCCCTGTTCTGCGCCCTGATCGCCTATCACCATTGGCGGCACCAAGGGCAGCAAACCCAGATCATTGGCGATGCAAGCAGCGGGTTTTTGGTGCTGCCGCAGTGATTTGAAATTGAGAGCACCGGCGGCCTCGGCCGAGTGGAATCAAGGTGGCGATGGCGATGGCGGGGGATGGTGTGCATCTCCCGCCATCCCCCGCGATCGACCGATTGAGGCAACGTAAACTAGACCTTTTTGACCGGCGGCAGCTCGGCTGGTTTTTCGGCGTCTTTCACCGTAAAACTCCGGCCGGTTAACTTCTCGATCAGGCTGATGCCCAAGAATCCGTTCATCAACCCGCCGGCGTCGCCGCCCGCGCCCGCCCCGCCGCCCCCACCGATGATCAGGTTGTCGGGAATTAGCTTGAGCGTGCCGGTGGCTATCTTCTCCACCACCCGGATCTGGCCGAACACGTCCTGGCCCATCGCCTGGACTTCCAGACGGTAGGCCTCCGCCGTGGACTTACCCTTGGAGAGAATGACCTCGGCCTCGGCGTTACCGATCTTGGCGGTTGCTTCAGATTCGGCGATGGCGGTCACCTTGGTGGCTTCAGCTTGGGCGTTGGCGCGAAGCTTGATCGCCTCGGCTTCACCGGTGGCCTGAAGAATCGCCGCGGCCTTGGATCCCTCGGCCTCCTTCACCTTACCCTCGGCCACGTTTTTCTGGATCTCCACGTTGCGCTCGGATTCCACCACCTTGGGCTGCATGGCGGCCTGAGCGGTGGCGTTTTCGAGAGCGCGGCGCTCGTCCTGCGCCTCTTTCTGGGTGGCGTAGGTTTTTTTCTCCTGCTCGGCGATTTGCCGGTCGGTCACCGTTTTGGTTAGCTCTGGCGGCAGCACCACGTCAGCGATCAGGGTATCCTTGGAGTCGATATGGTGGACGCGCAGCACGCTATCGATGTGCATCTTGGCCTTTTCCTGGAGCTGCTTGCGCTCGGTGTAGAGGTCGAGGGCCTTGATGTACTGGGCGGAGTTGCGGAAGTGCGAGCTAATGGCCGGCTCGAGCACCTGGGAAATCATGTTTTTCACCGAGCCCAGGTTGGCGATGACCTTGGGGGCGTTTTTCATCGGAATGTGGATGATCACGCTCACGTCCATGTTGACGTTAAAGGCGTCGGCGGTGCGCAAAGTGATCGTCTTAAGGTTCGAATCGAGCTCGTGGGCGCTGGAACGGTTGTCGGCCCAATTGAGCAGGATTTGGGTGGTAGGAACGATATCGACCTTGAGGATCTTAGTATTGACCGGGTGCTTACCGGGCTGGAGCGGGTCAGCCCAAATGCCCTTGTTGCCGTTGGCGACGATTTTGGCGTTCACCGCCTCGTCGGTCAGGTCGGCGCCGTCCGGGCCGACGTAGCTCGTGACGACGCCGCAAAAGCCGATGTCGACGCGGATCATCGGGGCTTTTTCGACGGAGGCGAACCAGGGATTAATGGCGTAGTTGCCGGCGCGCAGCACCGGGATTTGTAGGCCCTTTTGGCCGCCGGCGGCCAGGAAGGCGGCCGGATCTTGGAAGTTGTTATGGGTGCCGAGCGGCAGCTCCTCGGCGGCGATCTTCGAGGAATCGACGATTGGTTTGCCCTCCAAGATGGTGACGATGCCGACTTGGTCCGCCTCGATGTTGGTCCAATCGACCACACTGATTACCTTGAAGAACGCCGGGTTGATTCGGTAGCGACCGGGCATCAGCACCTCAAGCTGACGGCCCTTTTCCCCGCCATTGCGAATGAAGGCCTCGCCATCATTGAAGCTGTTGTGGCCGTTGACCTTGAGTGCGAGCAGGCGACCTTCGGGGATGCGTGCGCCGTCCGTGGCCTCGACCAGACCAATTTGACCACCCTTGATCTCGGTCATCGGACGTTTCTCAACGCGGAAAAGAATCGTATTAATGCGATAAAAACCGGGGGCGAGGAAGGCAATCTGCGGGCCCTTTTGGCCGCCGTTATTGATAAAGTCCTTGGCATCCTGAAAGTTGTCGCAGGCGACCGGCGAGCCGAAATTACCCCCGGGGCGGGTGACGGGGTTGCCGGCGATGGCCTCGACGTAGCCGACTTCGTTGTCGTCGATCATGATGGCGTCGACGACCGTCACCTCGAAGAGGGCGGGGTTAATTTTATATTCACCCTCGGGAAGGATGGCCAGTTGAGGACCCTTTTCACCGCCGTTGCGCAGGAAGGCCTCGCCGTCCTGGAACAGGTCGCACTCAATGCTCTTGGCCATGTAATTTCCGGAGGGGATCGGTGCGCCGGTGATGGCGCGGACCACGCCGACCTGATTGGACGGGATCACCAGAAAGTGGTGCTTGGTGGTGCGAAAAATAAACGGGAGCAGAAAATGAAAGCCGGGGCCGAGGACGCGGGCCTGCACACCGACTTCGTGGCTCAGAGCCACCGTGCGACCGTCGGGCATTTGCCGACCGAACCAGCGCCGCTCCAAAGTGATGATCTTGTTGCCGCCAGCGATGGTGAAGGAGTTATAGAGGAGAACCAGCAGAGGAAAGCCCCACAGGAAATAGCCGAGGTAATAGCCGAGGTTTTGCGTGGTGTGTTTGGTGAGTTCGTCCATAGATATCCCTGGGGAAGGTGACGGAAATGAAGCAATTTGAAGCAGTCCGAGGTTGCACACGGAGTGAGGGTTAGCAATGAGCGTTTGATTATTTGGAATTTAACTCAGCAATTCCATTCCGGAACGACCAACGTTATCGATTGGGCTAATGTTCGCCCAAAAAAGCCGCCACGCGGCGGCGGAGCGGCTTGGAACTGTGCCCAACAGGCGGGTTTTCTCCTGCTAGGCAAAGTTGAAAATACCAACCAAGAGTAAAATGAAGAAAATAACTATCATCATCGCGGGCCTACTCAATCCAAGGCCGGTCATTGAAAGCGCGTTCGCATCCATGACATTCTGGAATATTTTCCTCAACGCGTGGATTGCCCTGTCGGTCGCGTCGATACCGGCCGTCAACGCATCGACCGAGGTGGCTCAGCCTCCTCGCCCAAAGCTGCAAATCATCAACGGCAGCAGCGGAACCATCGACCTGTTCTGGTTGAAGAATGATTCTGAACGCGTGCCCAGCGGATCCGTTGAACCGGGAAACGACACGGTCATCGACACATCCATCGGGCATCGCTTTGAAATCGTCAGCCGTACCGATAAGGCCACCGCCGCGGTCACGAGCGAGGTGCCGGTCCAGGGATTCCGTTTTGATCCCAATGGCCGAGACGGCATCCCGGCCTTTTACACCCAACGGGCCAGTGCGAAGGGATTTCCCATCGTCGCCTCCGCGAAAGTGGACCCTCACGCGCTCCAAGAGGCCGTATTCCTCGTGGACATGATGTTGGCGAAGCGGCCAGACGTGCGCGCTGCAATGATCCAGAGTGGCGCGCGCATGTGCATCATGGCCCACAATGAATTTACCACCGACCTGCCGGAATTCGTCCGCATGGCCGAAGGGAGGCTGCGGGATTTCCCGAGTTTGCCGGCAAAAGATTTCTGGGATGCGCGCGCCCGCGGACTCGGCGGCAGCGAAACCGATCCCTTGTGTACGGTGGCCGAGGAGAACGTGCTCGGATTTCCCGGCGACCCGTATGAGAAGGAGTGCATTCTCATCCACGAGTTCGCGCACAACATCCATTTGCGCGGCCTGCTAAATGTGGATCGGACCTTTGACTCGCGATTGAAATCCACCTACGCCGCCGCGATGAAGGCCGGCTTGTGGAAAGGCAAGTACGCGAGCGTCAACCCTCACGAGTATTTTGCGGAGGGCGTGCAATCGTGGTTCGACAACAACCGCGTCAATGACCACGACCACAACCATGTCCATTTGCGTTCCCAGTTGATCGAGTACGACCCGGGGCTGGCTGCACTGTGTCGCGAAGTCTTCGGTGACACCGAATTAAGATACAGCAAGCCCGCCACGCGTCTCACCGGCCACCTGGAGAACTACGATCCGGTGAAGGCGCCGAAGTTCTCCTGGCCGCAGCGATTGAAGCACGCCTCGGCCGAGATCCGGGCGAAGGCCGAGGCCCGCGACAAGGCTGCTAACGAGGGCGACAAACGCTAATCTCCTGCTTTGAAGGCGAAAGGGGCGAACGCAGAACGCGAGAACCCTCCCCATCACTTTCCTCCCCAGTGCCTTGTTTCGGATTGAGGGCGGGGCTCGCCTTGGGACGAGAAGGCCGGCTAGCCTCTCGCCGCATGGGACCTGTAGAGGCGCTGGTTCAGCCGCTGGGAGCGGCGTGGGCGGGAGCGATGCTGGTCAGCGGTCTGGCGTTTCGGCGCAGGGCTTGGCTGGCCGGCGTCACTTCCCTTTGCCTAGCCGGCGGACTCTGGCTGGTGGGTGGAACACCCTTCTCGGCATTGCTCTTGGCTCGTTTGGAGAGGCCCTATGATCGGATTCATCCGGTGACCTTGCCGGTGGCCGATGCCGTGGTGGTCTTGGCGGGAGATATCGAGTTCTCCGCGCGCGAATTGCTGTGGTTCGGGACTGGTTCGTCCTTTGAACGTTCCCTGACGGGCCTGGAGGTGATGCGTCAGGGGAAGGCCCGCACCCTGGTCGTCAGCGGTGCTCCCTTCAATTGGCTTGGGAGTGCTCGTTCGGAGAGCGATTTGCTGACCGCCTGGATACGCTCCTGGCGATTGCCGGCGGGAGATCTCCAGCGGTTGCCCGCGTGTAAAGACACGCATGAAGAAGCCGTCGCGATTGGCGACATGGTTCGAAAACGGGGCTGGAAGCGGGTGATTCTGGTCAGTTCAGCGTCGCATCTGGCCCGGGGAGCTGCCGCCTGCCGCAAGGAAGGCGTCGATGTTCTGCCCGTCGGGTGTGACTTTCAGGCTTTGGATGCGTTGGATCGACCCGAGCACTGGTGGGTGGTGCCACGAAGCGAGGGGTTGATCCGCTTTGAACGCTGGCTCCATGAAGAATTGGGTGGCGTGTGGTACTGGTGGCGCGGGTGGATTTGATGCGGCTATCTCTGTTTTTAGGCCCTTCCATTGAGCGCATTGATGGCAGGTGTAGGTTGCCCTCCGCGGCGCGGTCGGTTTCCATAGGGCAGCTTTGAGCAACGTGATTCCAACCGAAGTCATCCAGGCGGCCGGTGGTCTGGTGTGGCGAACATCCCCTCGAGGTAGGGAACTAATTCTAATCCATCGGACTCGTTATGGTCCGGAATGGGCTCTTCCGAAAGGCAAGCTCGACCCCGGCGAAGGATGGCTTCAGGCCGCGGTGCGGGAGGTTGAGGAAGAGACCGGGTGCCGTGCCATCGTCGAATCGTTTGCCGGTGGCAATGTGTATGCGGTCAACGCAATGCCTAAGGTGGTCTTGTACTGGCACATGGAGCTTCAGGAACAGGGGCCCGTGCAGGATACGCAAGAAGTCGCCGACTTGCGATGGGTCAGCGCTGAAGAAGCTCTTGATTTGCTGACCCACTCGAATGAACGAGCCTTGCTGGCTCCGCTGGAGAACCGCGAGCGGCCAGGCCGTTGACGGGAACTTTGGGTGTCACTTCCGTTCTGGCGGCAGCAGAAACAACCGGGCGTCTCCGGCTCCGAGGGAGAGTTGAATCCCGGGCAATTCCGGGCTGTCGTCCAGCAAGGGGTGTTCACGTCCGTCTTCTCGGCTAATTTCAACGACTTCGCCCTCAGAATCGAACACCACTGTGGGCCAGGCCGTGTAAGCCATGTTGTGGTTGACCAGCAAGACGGCGCGCCGACCGTCGGCATGTTTCAGGGAGCCGATGAGGAAAGTGGATTCAGGATCGGAACCCACCCGGTTCAGCGATCGGACCCCGGTGCGCGCCAACGGAGTCGCCGGATTTCCGGTGGTGTATCGGACGACGCCCTGGCCGCTCAGGCGCATTAGGACGGGGCCCCAATGCTCGAGCCCGGTGTTGATCCGTCGCGCCTCATCGTAGTGCCGCGTCTTGAAGCCTTCGGCCGTGAGGAGAGCTCCGCCCTTGGGAAACTCGCCGGTACCGCCGTTGCCCTTGCCTGGGGTCCAATAGCAGAAGTACAGAACCCCCTTGGATCCATGGGCGATGGAGGCGTGGATCATCCAACGGATCTGGGCCTCGGTGGGATCCATGCGGTCCCCGAAGGGCATGGAATGGAAGAAGTTCCAGAAGGGGATGCTCGCTGCGATCGAGTGCTTGCGCATCGATTCGAGGTTCTTGAGGTACTCGCTGCGGGAATCGTCACCGGGCCGCATGAGCGGATAGTGGTCCATCGACAGCACATCTGGTTTTACCGTCTCCACGAAATTCCGGAGGTACTCTTCGTAGGAGTTGACCCCCATCTGGCCAGGGCCCGCGTAGTTGGGAAATAAATTGATGTAGCCCAGGCGGCCGGGCTTCTGTTCGCGCAGTGAGGCGACGCGCGCGGCGAGGGCGGGGAAGGCTGCGGTTCCGGGTTCGTCACTCAGGCTGTAGCCCCAGCAGGCGGTGCCGTTGGGCAGGGGGGTGGCTGGATCGTCCGCACTGACCAGAACCTTTAGCCCCAGCGATTCACAGACACGGACTTGCTCCTCGGCACCGAAGCCGGAGGTTCCGATGACCAGGTTGAAATGCGCCTCGCGGATCTCACGGTATCGTTCCGGCAGGTTGTTCGTGGTGCGTGGCGGTACCCAGAAGCCAATGGCGAACCGGTCTTGGATAAACCGGGCCGGTTCTGCACCGAGGGCCAACGAAATCAAACAAAGGATTCCAAGAATTCGGATCATGTGCGTTTCAAAGTTGAACCAGAAGACGGAGGGGATCCACCGGAATGCACGCTCCAGGAGGATTCGCGATCTTTGCATCGAGGCGGATGCGCAGGGTTTCCGGTGTGGCTTTAGCCGACAGGAGGTAGGGGAGTTGCAGTGATAATGGGGCCGAGTGTTGGAGCCTCAGTGCAAACTTGTGGAGAGTGTCTGGCCGAATCGTGAGTCCTGATCGGGCCGGAGTGATTTCGGTGAAACTGACTCACGGCCGCCCCATTTCTGGGGCGGCCGTGGTTGATGATCGTTTGCATCATCACCGTGCTGCTCGTTTCCAAACAGCACGGCCGGTTGTTTGGGCAACACTCGTAAAGCAATCCCCTTGCCAAGGTAATGTTCTCACCCAATCGATGGTCAAAAATGGGTGAGTTGGTCAAAAACAGGCAACCGAAGTGTGTTCATCTTTCACCAGGGGAACAGTTAATTAACGGAAGATTCTCTACGAGACCGAGCCAAGAATGTCTGGCTGGAAAACGGGGGTTTCCGCAAGATCGCAAGCATCCAATGAACCGCATCATTCTTAGCCTCTTCGCCGCCGTGGCTTCGCTGTCTTTGGCAGCGGCCGACAAAGCCATCGTCTTGATCGCGGGCACGCCAAGTCATGCCCGGGGCGACCATGAATTTCGGGCCGGAAGCATTTTGCTGGCCGGTTGCTTGAACCGCATTCCAGGCATTCATGCGACCGTGGTCAGCAATGGCTGGCCGGCCGATACGGCCATCCTCAAGTCAGCCGATGCCGTGGTGGTTTTCTCCAACGGCGGCACGGCTCATCCCACGATCAAGCCAGACCGACTGAAGCTGATGAATGAGCTGTCGGCCAAGGGCGTGGGAATTGGTGCCGCCCACTACGGGGTCGAGGTCCCGGTCGGGGACCCTGGCTTTGCCATGCTCGATTGGACCGGGGGGTATTTCGAAATGTTCTGGAGCGTGAATCCGACATGGACGGCGAAGTTCGAATCGCTGCCAGTGCATCCGGTGACCCGAGGCGTGAAGCCGTTCACCATCCACGATGAGTGGTACTACCACATGCGCTTTGCGCCGGATCGCAAAGGAGTTACGCCGATCCTCAGCGTGGTGCCCCCGTTGAGCACCCTCGACCGCGGCAACGGCCCGCACAATGGCAACCCCTTCGTCCGTGCCTCTGTGGCCAAGGGAGAACCTCAGCCGTTGATGTGGACTTACGATCGGCCCAATGGAGGTCGGGGTTTCGGCTTCACCGGTGGGCATTACCACAAAAACTGGGGTGACGAGAACTTCCGCAAAGTGGTCCTGAATGCGCTGCTGTGGATCGCCAAGGTGGAGGTTCCGAAAGAGGGCGTTGCCTCGACGGTGACCCCGGAAGAATTGAGGGCGAACCAGGATCCGAAGTAACGCGGGCACGATCCGCTCGAAGAATCTTCGAAAACCATCTTGCCAAAGGCAGGCCTCCCCGAGTTTGATTCGCGCTCTTCGGTGCGGCTGGGTAGCTCAGTTGGTAGAGCATGCGACTGAAAATCGCAGTGTCGGCGGTT
>JAPLUF010000143.1 GCA_026397755.1 Verrucomicrobiota bacterium | reverse complement strand
CCCTCCGCTGCGTGGAAGACTACGCCAAGATTGGGTTGCCCGACTGCGAGGCGCTGCTGTTGATGGAGACCGACGGGCATCCGGCTCAGGTGGCTGACGAGGCGGCGCGCATGGAGGAGATCGCCCGGGCCAACGGGTGTCTGGCGATTCGGCGGGCTGCCGACGAGGCCGAAGCCAATGCGCTGGCGGGTGCCCGACGCTCAGCCTTCAGTGCACTGGCTCGGGTAGCACCGACGACCATTCTGGAGGACGCGACCGTGCCTCGCAGCGAACTAGCACGGATGATCCGCTTTGTGGATCAAGTGGCCAAGAAGCACCGGCTTCGCATCGGCACCTTCGGGCACATGGGCGATGGCAATTTGCATCCGACCTTCCTAACAGATGAGCGGAACACCGAAGAAATGCATCGGGTCCATTTGGCCTTCCGGGAAATTTTTGATGAGGCCATCCGCCTCGGAGGCACCATCACCGGCGAGCACGGCGTCGGAGTGGCCAAGAAGGAGTTTCTGCCGAAGTTTCTGGGTGATGCGTCGATGCGGGTGATGCGGGGTCTACGACGGGAACTCGATCCCCAGGGCATTCTCAACCCAGGCAAGATGTTCGATATGGAATGAGTTTGGATCGCCCCATCACTGGCAACGGGCCTGCCCCTGCAATCGCTCGACAGCAAGCGCTGCTGACCTTGTTGGCTGATGAGGATCGCGGGGTGGTCGAGGCGATTCGAGAGCAGTTGGCGCCACGGGGACGCCCCCAGGCTTGGCTGAAGGCGCACCGAGTGCATCACGACCCGGTGATCCGAGCCCGGGTCCGCGAGTTGTGGGACGTTCAGGCGCGGATGGATGCCGACCGGGAGTTTCTCGAATTTTGTGCGGGGCACGGCGAGCACTTCGACCTGGAGGAGGCCGTCTGGAAACTGGCCAAGACGCGAACCCCCGAGGCTCCGATTGAGGCTTACCAAGCCCAGTTGGACTGGTGGGCCCAGGCGGCAGAGCCCGCGGTGGAATTGGCTTCAGACGGAGGTGGGGTGATTTCCGCACTCAATGCGGTGCTCTTCGGGGAACAGGGTTTCCGGGGCGATACAGAGCACTTCTTTGATCCGGAGAACAGCTACTTGGACCGGGTGATCGACCGTCGGCGGGGCATCCCTATTACGCTGTGTTGCCTCTATCAGTTCGTGGCCCGTCGCCTCGGCCTGCCGGTGGTGGGCATTGGTATGCCGGGGCATTTTCTGTGTCGCTATCAGGATGCCCAGGGGGAGTGGTTGATCGATGCCTTCCATGGTGGGCGTCTGGTGACTCGATCTGAGGCCCGTCAACGACTAGCCCATTTTGCTCTGCCTGATTCCGACAGCGCCATCCTGCTGAAGCCCATTTCTCCCCGACGTTGCCTTCAGCGAATGATCGCCAACTTGCACGTGATCTACCAAGAACGCCGCGATGCGGTCGAATCACGCCGACTCCAGCAGTATCTAGTGCTGCTTTCGAGGTGAGGACCGCTGAGTTGGGAACGGATTAATCGAGGCCGATGATGGCCGGGTTGCCGTAAAGTGTGAAGCTACCCACCCGCTCAATGCGAAGATGGAGGAGCTGACCCTGATGCCGGGGCGATCCTTCGAAGACGGTGATTTTGTTGGTTCGGGTCCGGCCTTCGTAGCGTGCGGGGTTGCGATGGCTAGGGCCCTCGACCAAAACCTCCACTAAGCCGCCCACCAGGGCCTCGAACTTGGCCATAGCGATACGGTTGATCTCGGCCAAGAGCCGTTGATGGCGCTCCTCAATGACCTCGTCCGCCAACTGGTCGGGCATCTCGGCCGCCGGGGTATCCCGTCGCCGGCTGTACTTGAAGAGGAAGGCTTGATCGAACTGGACTTGCTGGCAGAGAGAAAGTGTCTCTTGGAAGTCTTCTTCGGTTTCGCCAGGAAAGCCGACGATGATGTCGGTGCTTACGCCCATGTCGGGGCGGACGGCGCGGAGCTTCGCAATGATTTCCAGGAAGCGTTCCCGGGTGTATCCCCGGTGCATAAGCTTGAGCAGACGGTTGGATCCGCTTTGGACGGGCAAGTGCGCACTCTCCACCAGTTTCGGGAGGCGACCGTAGGCTTCTACAAGGTCGTCGCCGTAGCCCTTGGGATGGGGCGAGGTGAAGCGGATACGGTCGATGCCTTCGATGGCGTGGACCGCTTCAATGAGTTGGACAAAGGCGCTGCGGCCGTCCTGCACCGGGTACATCCGGCGGCCATAGCTGGTGACAATCTGGCCAAGCAAGGTGACCTCGCGGACCCCGCGTGAGGCCAGTTCCTGGCACTCGGCGACGATGTCCTCCAAGGGGCGGCTCCGCTCCTCACCCCGTGTGGAGGGTACAATGCAAAAGGTGCAGTGCTGGTTGCACCCTTGCATGATGCTGACAAAGGCTGTGACCGGTCGGGAATCGTTGCCGACACCGTGGCCTAGGTGCTCGCGGATGGCCGACTCGCTGCCGGGTTCATCGGCCGTGTCCACGACCTTGTCGCGCGAACCGGACAGCAGCGCATCGAGGTATTCCCCGGTTCGGTGAATTTTCTGTGTCCCGAGTACGAGGTCGACACCGGGTAATTGGTCGATGAGTTCGCCTCCCCGGCTTTGGGCCATGCAGCCCAAGAATCCGAAGATCTTTTTGTTCCCACGCTTCCGGTCTGCACCGATGACATTCTGCATCCGGCTCAGGGCCTTCTGTTCGGCCATGTCGCGAACGCTGCAAGTGTTGAGCAGGACGACGTCGGCCTCGCTCTCCGTGGAAGCCAGGGAGTAGCCGCGGGCCAAGAGTTGGACCGAGACAGCCTCGCTGTCCCGTTCGTTCATCTGGCAACCGTAGGTCTTGATATAAACGCTGGGCATGGTGTCGAACGACGGGGATGACGATATCTCGTCGAGCTGCGGGATGCCACGATCAAGCGCGCATTCTCGGGAGGTCCAGTAAACCGCTGTTGGCCAACCGAATTGTTCCAGACTAGTGTTCCGCCAGATGGGAACCATTGGGGAAATGATCGAATTGCCCGGACTGAAAGTCACGGTGGACCGCCTGCTTTACCAGCGTCTCCGGGCCGACCAGTCCGACAAGCCGCACTCGTTCATCTATTTCATTTCTATCCATAATGACTCTCCGGTTCCGGTGACCATCCGTGGGCGAAAGTGGGTGGTGACCCATGAGGACGACACGGTGTTGGTGGTGGAGGGCGATGGCGTGGTCGGAGAGACTCCGTTGATCGCCCCGGGTAGCAAGTTTAGCTACAATAGTCGGCACATTATCGGAACAAACTCGGCAGTGGCCGAGGGTTCCTACCTGGGAGTCGACGATGCTGGGCGCTGCGTCGTGGTGCGAATCCCCCGTTTCCGTATGGAAGTCCCGGAGGCTAGCGAGTCCTGAAGTCGGGGGCTGCTGAAGACTCTAGTTCAGTCGTTGGATCGCGAGCTCAGAATCCAGTCGGCCACCTGCAGCCACCCATCGACGACAATCCCCGGATTCAGGGCCGATCCTTCGGTGCGTTCCAGTTCGGCACCATAGCCCGTGCGCACCAGAAAACTCCGCCTCACTCCGGCATTCCAACCGGCCTCGAGGTCGATGCGTTTGTCGCCGATCATGTAGCTAGACGGGAGGTCGATTTGAAATTCATCCCGGGCATCCCAGAGGAATTGGGGCGAGGGTTTGCGTCCGCGGCTCGGTTGATCCGGGGCTTCAAAGGCCGAATAAAATTTCAGGAATTCGACGCCGGACCGGGCCATTTCGGACTGGATGTGGGCGTGGACTCGATCGACCTCTGCTTCGGTGAAATAGCCTCGGCCGACGCCGGATTGATTGGTCACCACCACTAGGGCGAAACCCGCGTTGCTCAAGCGCTTCAGCGCGGGGGCGGCCTCGGCAAAGAATTCGACCTCTTCGGGGCGATGCAAGTAGTGCTTTTCGCGGATGAGCGTTCCGTCTCGATCCAGGAATATCGCGGGTCTCATGGAGATCAAGCGTGGGTCTTGAAGGTGGCCAGAAGCTCGGCCGGGCTGACAGTGGCTGTGCCCCGTTTACCCACCACCACTCCGGCCGCGTGGTTGGAGAAGATGGTTGCCTCGACGGGCGAGGCTCCAGCTGCGATCGCCAGCGTGAAGGCGGCGATGACCGTGTCTCCGGCTCCGGAGACGTCAAAGACTTCGCGGGCGACTGTGGGGACATGGAAAGGGGGCTCGTTGCGCCGGCACAAGAGCATGCCCAATTCGCCGAGGGTGACGAGCAACAGGGCGGGCCGCAGGGTTTCCTGAAGTCGTTTAACGGCCTCTTGGAGCGGTGAGTCGGCCATGGGATTGGTTGCACGGACCGAGTCTTCGACCCCAGCCAACTCGAAGACTTCCTTTCGGTTGGGAGTGATCAAGGAAAGCTCGCGCAAGTTGAGTTGGTGCACCGGCTTGGGATCGACGCTCAGCCAGCAACCGGCTTCTTTGCAACGATCCCGGATGCCGTCGAGGAGCGCCTGAGTGACCACGCCTTTGCCGTAGTCGCCCACCACCACGGCATCGAGTCGGGGAAGGGCTCGCTCGAGTTTCGTGAGCAGTGCCTGGGTGGCGGCCGCGTCGATCTCACCCCGGGTTTCGCGGTCGAGGCGCACGATCTGCTGTTGCCCAGCGACGATGCGCATTTTGGTGGTGGTGCGTCGCCGTGCCGAGGTGACAAGACTGCGGCAGCCGATGCGTTCGGAGGCGAGCAAATCCCGCAGAGTTTGGCCGGCCTCGTCCTTGCCAATCACTCCGGCTAAATCGGCGCTGCCGCCCAGGGCGGTGACGTTGCGGGCAACATTGGCCGCACCGCCGGGCATGAGATTCGGCGAGATACGACTCACCCGACCCCAGACAAATTGGTCCAGCATCACATCGCCGATGACCCATAGCCGTGCTCGGGACGCCGCCGCCAAGAGTTCCCGGAGCCGCGGCTTCGATAGATCGCTCATGGCTGTGGAGCCTAAGAATGCAACGGGCTGCGACCAACGATTTCTTTTTGCGCAGTCCTTTTCGCAGGGGCTGTAGAAAACCGATCCATCCCGTCGCGCAAGAGATCGCATCGGGGCTCGTGCGGGCCTCCGGAGTCCGAACCCGGAATCAGAGTCGGTAAGGGATGCGAATGTCAGGCCACTCGGACTTCAATTCCCGGGTATTGCGAGACACCAGCAGGCAGCCTTGAGTCCGTGCCGTTGCATAGACGATCGCATCGGGGATCTTGAGTCGTAGTTGTTCGCGGAGGCGGATGGCCTCGTGGGCAATTTCAGTCGACAGTTCGAGAACCTCGAACGAAGACAGAAATCCCCGGATCGACGCTTCTTCTCCGGCCTCCTTGGCGCCCACCATCAACTCGATGACGGTGATGATGCTGATTTGTCGGATGCGGTATCGCGCCAGTTCGTTCTTGGCGGCCTCGATGCCGGCCAGATAGTCGACCAAGATGTTGGTGTCGAAAACGGCCTTCATCGGCATTCCCACTCGTCGCGGAGAGACCTTTGGTATTGGACGCCGTCCACTTCTCTCTTCTTCCAAAGCCCGAAAGCCTCATCGGCGGCCGGGATGGATTTCACCTTGAGGTATTGGGTGATCGCTTCGCGGATCAATGCCGCCCGGGAACGCTGTTCAAGAGCGCCAACTTGGTCGAGCGACTTGATGAGTGCATCGGGGACATCGATGATGGTTCTCATAAGTGACATCATGCACTGACATCAGATATCAACAAGGGGTTTCTGGTCGTTCTCCCATCGCCTCCACCGAGAATTCCAGTCGCCGGTCCTCGATTGCGGTCCGTCCCTCGGAAGCGTTGGCGCTTCGGCGAGGATGCTTCATGCTGCTCGCATGCGGTGGGATCAGTGGCTTTGGAATATCCGGTTGTACCGATCGCGGTCCTTGGCACAGACGGCCATCAAGGAGGGGCGAGTGCTCGTCGACGGGGTTGCCATCAAGCCTGCACGGGAGGCTCGGGCCGGGGAGACCGTGTCGGCGCGGACGGGCGATATTACGCGGGTTTACAAGCTCCTCGGCTTTCCGCCGCGCCGGGTTTCAGCGCCGGAGGTCGTTCAATTCGCCGAGGATCTGACACCGCCTGAAGCCCGGGAAGAGGCTCGGCAGAAAACATTGGAACCGGGGTTCCGAGCTCGCGGGCTAGGGCGCCCCACCAAACGCGAACGCCGTCAAATTGAACGTTGGGACGATCCGATGTGAGCCTGATTCGCGGCGGCGGTCACAACGTCGGAGACGTCTTCGTCGTGCTGGGCTGCCCTGAGGGATGGGGCCCGTTCTCGGTTGCTGTCTTGCGCCACTGCTCCAAGCGCTCGGAGATTTTGCGCTCGTGACCCTGAGTGCTGGGTTCGTAGAAGCGACGGGCGGCCCCGAGGTAATCTTGCGCGACATGATGCCCGGGAAAGTCGTGGGCGTAGCGGTAGCCCTCACCATGGCCGAGAACCTTCGATCCGGCGTAGTGACCGTCCCGCAAG
>JAPLUF010000021.1 GCA_026397755.1 Verrucomicrobiota bacterium | reverse complement strand
TCGACCCTCCGGAGGTCCTACGGTCCGGGCCCCTTAAAGAAATTCTCCAGAGTGACCGGATAGAACAACCCTCCTCGTACCTCCACTTGGCTGATACTACTAGTCGGGGTCGTTTGGGCATTACCGCCCGGCAGTTTCATGTCTTTCGAATCGATGAGGATTATGAGATCCACGGCCGTCATTCCAACCGAGCCAATGGCTGGTTTTTTGATGGTCACGTCGAATCGATGAACCAACCGAGATTGAGTGGTCTGGGTTTCATCGGACTCTTTGAGAAGGATGGTTTTCCAGGCTATTTCTAAACCCTGGAACCGGTTCTGCCAGACGGGCTTTTGCTCCGGCCAGCCGTGTTGCGTGCCTGGAAAACTAACCTGGGGCAAACGATTCAATCCTGCCGGAACTGGGGGTGGACCAGCAGGGCGGCTCGGGTCCCTGCTGACAAGGGAGCCTGCCGGTAGACAGCGCTCTCCAGAGGCTCGGCACTGGTGGAACGCAGCGCTCGGCCGAGCCAGTCGCTTCCCAGGGGCCGGGGAATTAGGGACAATTCATTGCTGGCCAGAGTCGTTTCCTCCTTTTCCCCGGTGGCCTCGCCGGCGCCGACACAGAAACCGGCTCGCAGTAGGGTCGTCCGCAGGAGGGTGGCCCGGGAATAGGTGGCCATGGCGCAGGGACGTTCCGGATCCAATCGATCGAAGAGCCGCTGGAACAGGGGCAGCGTCCACATCGCTGGATTCCGAGCCGGGGAATACGCATCGTAGAAAATTGCGTGGGGGGCCGGCAGTGGTGCGGCCGATTGGATGAGGCTGGGAAAATCGGCCACTTCTGCTTGCCAGCGGACTGAAAGGCGATCGTGGACGAACTCACACTGATGATGTTCCAGCAGCGCGCCGAAGGCGGTCTCGAAGCCCAACGGATAGCCCAACTCCTGGGCATGGTCTCGGGCGAAGCGCAAGGGTTCTAAGGTGTGATCAAAACTGACGATGCAAATCCGTTTCGGGATCCCGGCCAGGTGCCGCAGGGCGGTGGTGACATTGGCTGCGCTGCCAAGCCCCACATCCCAGAGAACCCATTCATCATCGGTGGATGCGGTGAGGCGTTCTGGGAGTCGTAGCTGTCTCACGTACAGCGCTTCAGCCTCGGCGACCGGGCCGATGACTGGGTGAAAGGTCTCCCCTTCGGCCAGCGATCGTATGCTGGTGGTGCCATTGGCTAGTTGGACCAGGGAGTAAGCGAATTCCATCGTTGTCGTTGGGAGGCTCAGAGATCGGCCGGCCGTAGAGCCCGGATAGCCTCTGGGATTGCGGGTCAGTGGGTTGAGGCGTCTTCGTCGGAGTTGGAGCCATTCCGGCGACCCGGATCGGCACAAAGGCCCCGGGTTGATGCGGCCACGAAGGCGATTAATTCCTGACAGACGGGTTGAGGGAAATTGGCAGCGGCTTGACGCAGGCGCTCGGCTCGTGGGAGGACTGATCGAAAGAGGACGTGATACACGCGTTGGAGGGCCCGGCGGTCTTCTGGACTAATGCCCGCCCGACGCAATCCCACCCGATTGAGGCCGCAGAGGATGTTTGTTTCCCGTGCCAGCGTGAAGGGAGGGAGGTCGAGTGAGATGGCTGAACCGCCTTGCATGAGAGCCAGCCGACCAATCCGGCAAAACTGGTGGACCAGGCAGCTCCCGGAAATGAAGGCCCGGTCGTGCACCACCACATGGCCC
>JAPLUF010000330.1 GCA_026397755.1 Verrucomicrobiota bacterium | reverse complement strand
TGATGTTTGCCGCGGTCTCCAGCGACCTGAAACGCATCGCTGGCACTCGTTCAAACCGTCCGGTGTTGGTCGATCTCGAAGCCCCTTGATGGTCCCCTCCTCAGGAGGACTAATCCGTCGTCCGAGAGTGGCTTGAGGCCGACAACGCATCCGCTTTGCCTCAACCGGCCTTGAACGCCACCTCGTAACCTACGGGGTCGGCCGCGCCACCCACCGCACCGACCCATCAGTCGGAGTATAGCGCAGGACTTGTCCGGAAGGTGCCTCCGGTACCCGTGCCAGAAACCCGGCCTGCACCAACTCCTGCAACTGGGTCGGGTAGCGATCTTCGGCCGCATGAAACTGCTGCAACGCCGACAGCACCGGAGCCAAGTTAGCGGTTTTTTCGGCCGACTTTTTCCCTGCGGCAGTGGCCCCCAAGTAATCCACCGGAGCCAACAAGGGATTGGACTCCGGCTTGCCAGCCTTGGCCTGTCCCTCCGCCGGATCCGAGCCCCCACAGCCAACCCACGCAGCAATCGCAAAAAGCAACCCAAGCCAACTCACTCTCATAACAGAGCACTCCAAAGAGACCGTTCCAAAAAATCAAGAGAAGGCTCCGTCCCGAATGGACCAACACACCTCCAGTGCCCGCCGAACCGTTCTCAGAAACCCACCCTGCACAGCGATCTCAGGGATCTCCCACACACTCATTGCCGAGACCACAATACCAGCAACCCACCCCGTTGCTTCACGAGCTTGATGGGTTCAGCCCTTTGATATTGGCCCCTGCGGTTCGAGCCATTGGTGCGCGAAACGCTCCAGTTCGATCAGGGCCGGCTCCCACCCGGTATTGAGAGGCATGGAGAAGCGAATGAATTGCTTACGCGCTCCGACATGAAACGGATTTTGGACAAGTCGGCAGACCGAAGCCCACCGCGTAGTGAGAGTCCGCCCGACCTCCTGAAAGTAGGCACCCACAGTGACGGCTCCATCATTCAGGTTGGGCGGAGGCCCGAGCAACACGTCATCCCAACGCCCATCCACGCAGGCAGCCCAAAGAGTGATCTCGGGCGTGGGAAGTTGTGGATGCCTGAGGACACGGCATTGGAAAGGAATCCTCCGGCCTGCAAAGTTGAGGAACACCTGTGACGGTTCATTGAAGCGGACAGTTCGGAACCCTTGGCCCACCCAACAAATCTCAGGAGTGTGACCGAAGAGGTTGCCCCCAGTGCCCTCCCCTGCCTGCCACTGAGCCTCAAACACGGAGACCCGATTGGAATGACTATCGAAGAAATGGCCATTGAAGAGGTGGGTGGTAGCCAATGTTTCCGCAACTTGTGCCCCCAATGGAACCTCCTGAAATTGATAGCCCAGGAGTTGATGATGGGCGGTCAAGAACAGAGGATCGTGGGGCGGCCGTGTCTGGGTTCGAATCCAAAATCCGGTACCGAAGACGGACACGCCGAACAGCGCCAACGTAATAAAGATCGAGTACGGAACGCGGGCCCGCGATGGAGCCGGATGCGCGAGGGATGCCATTCCACCAAGCCCATCGGCAGGGTGCGAGCCCGAGTTGAGCGGAGATCTCAGTGCGGGAAATTGGAGCCGTTGAACCGTTGCCATGGGCTCGTCTTCTCAGGCATTTTGAAGGCAAGCAGCCCATGCTGCCCGGCGGTCGACCGGCCCGTTCTCATCCGTCCCATGTCCCTGACCACTGATTCAAAGATCTACATCGCTGGCCACCACGGCCTGGCCGGAAGCGCCATCTGGCGGAGCTTGGAACGGCGGGGATACCAGAACCTCATCGGCAAGCGTTCCCGCGAGGTCGACCTTTGCGACTCCCAGGCGGTCGACAACTTCTTTGCCAGTGAACGACCGGAATACGTCTTTCTGGCGGCCGCCAAAGTCGGCGGCATCAAGGCCAACAACGATTTCCCGGGCGAGTTCCTCTTCAAGAACCTGGCCATTCAGAACCACGTCATCGACGCGGCTCGACGACACGGCGTCCAGAAGCTGCTCTTTCTGGGCAGTTCCTGCATTTACCCGCGGTTAGCTCCTCAACCCCTCAAGGAAGAATACCTGCTCACTGGGCCGCTGGAACCCACCAACCAGTGGTATGCCATTGCTAAGATCGCCGGCATCAAGCTGTGTCAGGCCTACCGCCGCCAATACGGGTGCGATTTTATTTCGGCGATGCCGACCAACTTGTACGGCCCCGGAGACAACTACGACCCGCTGGGTTCGCACGTGCTCCCGGCGCTCATCCGGCGCTTCCATGAGGCCAAGGTCGCGGGTGCGGCCTCCGTCACCTGCTGGGGCACCGGGGCTCCCCTCCGCGAATTTTTGCACTCCGACGACTTGGGCGATGCCTTGGTTTTCCTCATGGAGAACTACTCGGCCGAAGAGTTCATCAACGTGGGTTCTGGCCAAGAATTAACCATCCGCGAACTGGCCGAAACGGTAGCGCGAATCCTCGGATACCCGGGAACGATCCACTGGGATGCCACCCAACCCGACGGCACGCCCCGCAAGCTCATGGACACCACCCGCCTCAACTCCCTGGGCTGGTCGCCGAAGATCCCCCTCGAAGAAGGCATCCGCGGAGCCTATCAAGATTTCCTGAAGCAGACCTGAATCAAACCTAAAGCAACTCGCTGACAGCCGGATCGATCACTGCAGGTCCTCAGCCACTCCAGCCTGAGTTTCTAAAAGAGAAGGGTCACCCGACAGGAAAGGGCCCATCTCGAATCGCGGGTTTGCCTTCGGCTTCATCTTGGGCAGAGGCCATTGCCTCCAGTTTCTCCAAAGAATAGGCACCACCGCCCCGCAAATAAAACCGAGTCACCTGTTCGCGGAGAGTCCGGTACAATGCTGGGTCGGTCTGGGAGAGTGCCACTGGCACATCCCGCTGCGCATACCGAACCAACGCAGCCAGCTCCCTCCACCGTTTTTGATGAAAACAGACCAGTTCCGCTTCCGGGTCGCCCAACAAGGCAACCGCGACTAATTCCTCTTCTCGGGCAGTCATGGCTGGGGTTTCAAAAGATCCAAATACACGAGATTCTCCATCGCCCACCCACGAGCCGGTTCCGGAAATGACGAAACCACTGAGCGAACCTTGTCCAGACTGGGATGGTGGCGACCGATCAAAAAACGAATATCGCCTAAATCCTTCGTTGCCGACCGCACCAGTTTGGCGGCGATCAAGTTCTCAATGGGTGGCCTGAACAACTGAAGCCTTCCCATGCGCTCAACGAAAACCGGTTCAAAATCCCCGAGCTGAGATATTCCGGGCTCGACCAATTGAAGATAGGGTCGATTGGGCTCGAGGCTCTGTTTGGGATCGAACAAAAGCCCGACCTTTTCTGCGGCCCGTTGAAGCTCACGCCTGTCGAAGTCACTCGCCGGTTTCCAAACATCTAAGTCACCCGAGGTACGTCCGTCCATGCCTCCAAATAGGCAGGCCGCGGATCCGATCAGACAGAGTTTCACTAATGGCCCCTCAGAACCCAAAGCCTCCGACAACTCCCCCAGCAAGATCGTCCACCCTTCACCATCGAGTTGTGAGCTGATGTTCATTTTGGAGAATCCTCGCATCGGGCAATCAGCACTCGGCACATTGAGCTCAGAACCGAACACCGATGCCTTTCGATCGCGCAAACTCTGATTGGAATGAAGCCATTCATCCATCTCAGAATCGGTCTGCAGTGCAGTCCGAATCGCTCATTTTGATTCAGCTGGCAACAAACCACTCTGTAGCCAAGGGCGCGAGCAGCAGCGTCCTGTTGCTCGTCGTTGGTGTGATGAGGAACTTCACCCGAAGAAACGCTCTGCCCGCTCCTCTGCCAACTTCTGATCGGTTGTGAAGCGTGGTTTCTTGTCGCTCCATATTTTCCGGATCAACGCGGCGTGCACAGCCGGATCAAAGCGCTTTGCAGCTTTCTTGACCTTGGCGGATCGCGGCAGTTTCAGCAGCGCCACGACCGTACCATCGCGCGTCACGGTGAGTTCTCCCACCACCGCGAGCCGCTTCTCAACCTCGGGCCAGTTTTGGCGCAGGTCATGGAGCGTCACGGTTTCCATAGCTGGA
The DNA here is from genome assembly GCA_026397755.1 of Verrucomicrobiota bacterium. GTDB lineage: Bacteria > Verrucomicrobiota > Verrucomicrobiia > Limisphaerales > UBA9464 > SXXZ01. Next base: position 211 of record JAPLUF010000330.1, on the reverse strand, counting down.
GTGAAACAGGGTTCACCCCAACGTCAACCTTCCGTCAATCGTCTGTCGCACATCGCCCGGTGCAACTCAGCGACCACCTGTTCCAGCACAGGGCGCCAATCCCCCCGATGGCTTTGCCGAAACAACCGAAGTGTCGGATACCAGGGCGAGTCGGCCCGGTTCAGCAACCACCTCCAGTCCGGCGAATCCTGCACCAGCAACCAGACGGGCT
>JAPLUF010000142.1 GCA_026397755.1 Verrucomicrobiota bacterium | reverse complement strand
GTGAGCCCGGCTTCACCGACGCCCTCGAGTTCGAGGATGGCAAGCTGATGGTGGGCAAGCATTACACCCTCAAGCAAATCCACTGGGACAACTTGTGTCAGCGCTACGGCAAGGAGAAGTTCGCCGCCAAGTTTGAGTCCTCCAGCCTCGTGGCCTTCGTCAACTGGACCATGCTCCCGCACATGTCGGCCATTTGGGAAAGCCTCCAGGCCGAACTCATGCCCACGTTGCAAGGCCCGCGCCGAAAGATGTTCTTCGACCTGGCCGACCCAGAGAAGCGCACCGCCGAAGACATCCGTCATGCGCTGGACTTGATCCTGAAGTTCCAGAGTCGCTTCGACGTGATCCTTGGGCTCAACGAAAAGGAAGCTTATGAAATCGCTGGAGTCTTGGGCATGGATGCCTCGCCACGGGATTGGAAGGGGTTGGCAGAACTGAGTGTGGCCATTCAGCAGCGCATTCCGGTGGATACCCTCGTGGTGCATCCCGTGGCCTACGCGCTGGCGGTGTCGGGAGGCGTCGCCTCGGTGGTCGAGGGACCGGTTTGCAAGAAGCCCAAGATCACCACGGGCGCGGGCGACCACTTCAACAGCGGCTTCTGCCTCGGCAAGTTGCTGGGCCTGGATAATGCAGCCAGCGTCCTGTGCGGTGTTTGCACCAGCGGACACTACGTCCGCACCGCTGAGAGCCCCAACGTGGAGGCCTTAGTGGCATTGATGCACCACTACCCCGTGGAATGAGCTTCAGTGCCGCCTGAACAACTTGGAGCAAACGGGGTTTTCGCTGAGGCGCTTGAAATGCTCAGGCCAATGGGTGTGAACGGGGCGAGCGACCGTGGTGGGTTTTTCTCTGGGGCGGTCCGCCAGAGAACGGTCAGCGTGCTTGAGACATGGCCAAGAAAAGGCCAAGAGAAGGCCGCTCCTCAGTTCAAGATCAAGATTTGAAAGGCTCAGGCTTTGAAAAGCCAAGGCTTTGAGGGAGAAACAGGCTTGGGGATAAATCAGAAGATGGTGGTAGGAGAAGGATTCGAACCTTCGTAAGGCGTTAGCCTGACAGATTTACAGTCTGTTCCGATTGACCGCTCCGGCATCCTACCACTGTCTACGCTTCGGAGAACCGAAAGCGCGGACGCGAATGAACGCAAACTGCTTCCTCTGGCTCAAGGAGTTTTTGCGTCTTCCTGAAACTAATTTATTATGATGGCACCGGGGTCACTGACAAATCTGGGGCGCTTCAATTCGGTGTTCCTAATTCTGGGGTACTCGCCGCTTGGCGCGGCAGGTGGTTGCCCCGTACAACCTCGGCCGTAATGGTTGCTGCACTCCTCATCACTTTGGTTTTTGCCTACCTTGCTGGTTCGCTGCCGACGGGCTTTCTGGTTGCTCGAGCGATGAGGGTCGACATCACTCAAGTTGGCAGCGGGAATATCGGGGCGACGAATGTCTTCCGCGTGTTGGGTAAGGGCCCTGGAGCCTTGGTGTTGGTCGTGGATTTGCTAAAGGGGGCGCTGGCCGTCCTCGTTGCGCCGATGCTGGCGGCGGCCATGACTCCTACTGATTCGTTGGCGTTGCCGGCACTGGCTGCCTTGGGGGCCGTGTTGGGGCACAACTACACCTGCTGGCTAGGATTCAAGGGAGGCAAGGGAGTGGCCACCTCCGCCGGTGCCATGGCGGCACTCATTCCTCCAGCCTTTGGTGTGACTGTGATTACCTGGCTTCTGGTGTTTTTTCTGAGTCGGTATGTGTCGATGGCTTCGATCGCTGCGGCCGTCATCTTGCCCGTTGCGACGATCTTCACGGTGTCGGGTCCGACTCGGTGGCCTCTAGTGGCTTTCACCTCGGCGCTGGCCGCCCTAGCGGTGTGGCGTCATCGAGCTAACATCGAGCGATTGAAGGCGGGGACCGAACACCGCATTAACAAATCCAAGCTCTCCGCATCATGAAGGTGGCTATTTTGGGGGCGGGCGCTTGGGGGACGGCGTTGGGTGTGGTGTTGTCTCAGGGTGGGCATTCGGTGCGTCTCTGGGGGCATCGACCGGAGCATGTGTCTGAACTCGCTCGAACCCATTTCAATGCGCGGTTCCTGCCTGGGATTCCTCTGGTGGGAGAATGGGTTTTCGAGACGGAGTTCGACGCGGTCCTGGTGGGCTCCGAGGTGGTGATCGTGGCGGTTCCTTCCAAGGCGTTCCGGGAGGCTGCGACTCGGTTGGCGGGTTTCCAAGGTCCGGTGGTTAGTGTGACCAAGGGTATCGAATTCACCTCGGGGCTTACCATGACCGGAATCTTGGACTCGGTGGCTCCCGGTCTTAAGACTGCTGCGCTGTCCGGGCCCTCCTTGGCTCTGGAAGTCGCCCGTGGCGTGCCCACGGCCGTGGTGGTGGCCAGTCGCGACGAGGCTGTATCACGAACGGTCCAGGAACTTTTTCACCGTCCGGCGTTCCGCGTCTATTCCAGTTCAGACCTCATCGGTGTGGAGTTGGGTGGGGCTTTAAAGAATGTCATCGCTATCGCTGCAGGGGTTTGTGATGGCCTGGGTTATGGCGACAATGCCAAGGCGGCGTTGGTGACTCGGGGCAAGACCGAGATGACGCGGTTGGGTGTGGCCTGTGGAGCGCAAGCAGAGACCTTCGCGGGGTTGAGCGGACTCGGGGATCTGGTGCTGACGTGTTTCTCGCGGTTGAGCCGCAATAGGGGTTTTGGTGAAAGTTTGGGTCGCGGTAGCCCCGTGGCAGAGGTGTTGGCTAGCTCGGCCTCGGCGGTCGAAGGGTATCCCACTGCCAAGTCCGCGTGGGCACTGGCACAGCGACTTCAGGTGGATGCTCCGATCATCTCCGAGGTGCACGCCATGCTCTACGAGGGCAAGGATGTGCGGCAGGCTGTTCACGATCTCCTGAGCCGCGACTCTAAGGCCGAGGATTGATCCGCATGGAACCGCCGCGTGCTGACGAGCCCTCCGCCTGTCCCCAGTTGGAGGGAGCACTCGCCCTTCGGACGCTACTCTCCCGTCCGGAGCCAATGCTGGCCCTGGCTCCGATGCAAGATGTCACGGATTTGCCGTTCTGGGGTGTGATGGCCCACTATGGAGGTCCGGATGTTTACTGGACCGAGTATTTCCGGGTGCACAGTACCAGCACGCTCGACGCTCCTATCTTGCGATCCATCGTCGAGAACCCAACCGGTCGCCCGGCCATCGCTCAACTCATTGGCAACGACCCGGTGGCGCTAGCCAAGGCCGCGCGGGAGTTGCAGGAGTATCCGGTGGCTGCCGTGGATCTCAATTTGGGGTGCCCCGCGCCCGTCGTGTACCGCAAGTGTGCCGGCGGGGGATTGTTGCGCGAACCGCATCGAATTGATGCCATCTTGGGAGCCCTCCGCCAGGTCGTGACGCGGGTGCCTTTTACGGTCAAGACCCGGGTGGGTTTCAGTGACGATGCCGACTGGGACGCACTCCTGGCGCTCTTCGCCCGGCACCAGATCGATCTTCTGACCGTGCACGGTCGGACGGTCACCGGCATGTACCGGACCGAGGTTCGCAGTGACTGGATCGCGCGCGCCGTTCAAGCCATGCCGTGCCCGGTGCTGGCCAACGGCAATGTGCATTCCCCGGAGCGAGCCGAACAGGTGCTGCGCGACACGGGGGCGCGAGGGTTGATGATTGGGCGCGGGTGCATACGCAATCCGTGGATCTTTGAACAAATTCGAGAACACCAACGCACTGGGAGTTGGCGGCAACCAACGGGCCGAGATGTCTTGGCCTACGTGACGCATCTCTATGAAGTCACGCGACCCACGGCCGGGTTCCGGGAGCGACTTCAGGTTGAGAAGATGAAGAAATATATGAACTTCATCGGTGAAGGCGTGGCTCCGGAATTCTTGCATCGCATTCGGAGGTCCACCACCCGGGAGGAGTTTTTTGACTGCTGTCGGGAGTTCTTGGAACATGACCGCATCATGTCCCTCCAACCGCCTCCCTTGCCGGCTCACAGTGCTCGGGTTGGTGATTTTGATCAGTAGGCGAGCAATTCGAGGGACTGCTGTCCTTTGGCGGTGAGGGTCCAGAGTTGGCCGCGCTTGAAGACCAACTTTCCGCAGGGGAATTGCTCGAGCGTCTTTGGGTTGACCCCGAGCAGGCGGTAGGGGCCCATGTTAGCTGGCAGTTCGGAGGCCGCCCTCGGAATGGCGCGCAGCGGGATGCCATTGAATCCGAGCGAGAGTTCCCAGGCGGCGATGCCCTGGCGCTGAGCTACTGGATTGGCCTCGACGGCACCGGGGTTGCGCCGCACCCAGTCGAGGGCCGGTCGGCGGATCAGGACTCGGGCCAGTTCGGGGCTTTCCCGCAAATGGCGAGCGAGGTTGAAGGGAGTGCCAAGGCGGGCCTGGGAGCGGAAGACGGCCGCGGGATCCAGTCCGACCAAATTGCGGCCGTTGAAGTTGCCGTGATCGTTGCGGGCGTCTCCCATGTTGGCCTTGTGCCACGCGGCATAGCGTGCGGCCGCCATGAAGATGATCTCAAAGTGCAGGTGGGCCCGGTCAGGAGTAATTCGCTGGCGGGTGTTCGAAGTGCGACCCATTCGACCCAGGGGTTGGCCTGTCTGGACTGGGGTGCCTACCCGGATCCCTGATCCCACGGAGGCGAGATGGGCGTAAAGCGTGAAGACTTCGAGGTGGTCGATCTCATGCCGGACCACCACGTAATTGCCGTAGTTGGAGAGTCCGGAATGCGTGTTGACGTAAGCGACCGTTCCCGGCGCCGCGCACAGGGCGTCGTCGGTGGGTTCGTTCCGCCGGTCCCGCTGCAGAGGGCGTATGTCGAGGCCTTCATGCAATTGAGCCCCGCCGGACCGGACGCAGCCGAACTGACCGCTGGTCCAGGGTTTGCCGTCGGTGCCCACGAAATACCGCTCGGCGCCACCGTCCGGTTCTAGGATCGCGCGGTTGGCCGTGGGTAATTGGAAGGGCTGGGCTGCCAGCCCTAGGGTTATGAACAGGCCCGTGAGATAAAGAAGGGTTTGGATCACTGGCCTTGGAAGGGGTCGAATTCGTTCTTCAGCTTGGTGTCCGCCTTGGATGCTTTGGGTTTGGCGGTTTTGGAACCGGGTGCGGCGTTGGTCGAGTTCGAGGCCGCGGGCTTGGTCTTCTTTTCTTTCGGCGGCTTGGTTTGGTTCTCCAGCTTCACGGCCACGTTATTAAGTCCGCGCACGAAGAGGACTGATTCTTCTCGGCTCATGTCCGGTGTGAAGACAATGACTCCTTGGTCGAGAGCTCGGCGCATGAGCGGGGCGGCGATCCAGCGGTTGAAGACATTGGTGCCGTTCGACCACCGCGCGGCGATGACGAGTCGCTGTCCCTTGGCGGCCACGGAGTTCATGTGCAGCACCATGGATCCGCGTTGGACGAATTCGACGGCGATCGAAAAGGACTGATCTCGCTGCTCGACGAGGGTGGCCCGTTTTACATCCCGCTCATCCAGCACGGCTTCGCGCTGGACGGTCATCTCTACGGGATCGCTGCGACCCACGGTGGCTTTGTTGACCCCGAGGGTTCCTAGTTCGCTGGCTCGTCCGGAGAATTCGATGACCTCGCGGTAGACGCGGATCTGGGCCATCTGCTTGGCTTCGAGTTTCTTTTTCTGTTCCAAATCCTTCTCCAGCTTCTTTTCTTCTGGGGTGGCGCCATGGACTCCCCAGCACAGGATCAAGGCAGCCAGACTGAGAAAGAGGTTGAAGCTGCTGCGCCGCTCTTTCATCTTCCCGCCTAAGAGTAGAAACATCTGCGAAAGTAAATCCGAGCCATGGGACAACAATCCAACAAAATTCAGAAGCGCGCCCGCCGCAATGCCTACATGATCCGACGGAAAGATGCCGCCAAGTTGGCAGCGAGCGCTCCGAAGAAAAAAAAGTAACCGCGAGTTCCGCCCTCTGGGCGTAACCCACAGGCCACCCGCGAGGGTGGCCTTTGTCGTTTTTAAGGGTCTCGTCCGCGAGGGTGGCCTTGGGGCGGTGTTAGTTGTAGAGTGTCGGGAAATGAGTTTTCCCTCCCTGTATTGCGGCATTGGCGACGAAGCCGGAAACTTGCTGGAGTCTCAGATGGCGGCGGCCCGCGAGTTGGGCTGGAAGCACATTGAGGCCCGCAACATCACGGTGCCGGGCTTTCCTAAGTCCAATCTCCACGATCTCCCGGACGCCGCTTTCGATCTGGTGGAGCAGGCTCTGGGCGCGGCGGGGTTGTCGATTTACTGCTTTGCTTCCACGATCGGGAACTGGGCCAAGAATGTGGAAGATCCCTTTGAGATCACTCTGGCGGAGGTGGAGCGAGCCATTCCTCGCATGCAGCGTCTGGGTTCCAAATACGTCCGCGTGATGAGCTATAAGGTGCGGGATGGGGCCGACCTGATGGAGGAGGAGCGTTTTCGTCGGATGCGGGAGGTGACTCAGCATTTTCTCGCTGCGGGTATTCAGCCGCTGCATGAAAACTGCATGAACTATGGGGGGATGAGTTGGCGGCATGCGCTGCGGTTATTGGAGGCAGTGCCTGGATTAAAGTGGGTTTTTGATACGGCCAATCCGGTCTTCAATGCCGACCGAACAGGGGTAGCGCCGCATCCTCGGCAGGATCCGTGGGAGTTCTGGACTCAGGTTCGCGATGTCTCGGAACACATCCACATCAAGGATGCGCGTTGGTGCGATGCCAAGAATGACGCCGACTATCACTGGCCGGGAGAGGGGGATGGTGCGGTGGTGCGAATTTTGGAGGATGCCTGTCGGCGCGGTTATTCCGGGGCCTTGAGTATCGAGCCTCACATGGTGGCGGTGTTTCATGATGCCAGTGGTGTGGCAGGGCCTCCGTCCGATGCGGCATTGAAGGCCAACTTTGTGGAGTATGGCCGGCGTTTGGAACGGCTGGTTGGGGGTGTTCAGGCTCGGGTGAAGCCATCGGATCGGTGAGTGATGTGGGGCTCCGTTGGGGCTGGTGTGCGTGCGTGGGTGAGGCATCCGCGAGACCGTGCCTGCGCTCGCTGAGAAGGCTCTGGGAAGGAAGAGCTTTCGCGCTGTGCGCGAGGGGGTGGGTTTGATCGCCTTCAATGCTCGCTTCGGTACGGTCTCGCTGCTGCTTGGGCGCTCGGTGATTTGGGGACAGGCTGCAAGGGGCTGGGGTGAATAGTTGCTGCGGGCACGGGCGTGAACTGGTCGTGACTGGGCTGGCGTGCGTGCGTGGGTGAGGCATCCGCGAGACCGTGCCTGCGCTCGCTGAGAAGGCTCTGTGAGGTTGCTTCGATTTCTCGGACAGAGAGTAAGAGGAATCCTGTACCATGGAATCCATCATCAAAGACTCCCCTACCAAAACGCGCCGTAAGTTCGATAAATCGTTCAAATGCGAGGTCGTTCGCAACTGGTTATCGAGCGGTAAGTCTGCGGCGGTCATTGCCAAAGAATTTGGTCTCAACGAAAGCCTGCTCTTCGCTTGGCGGAAGCTCCTGCCCCCCGCCGAAGCTGGGGGGAAGGCGGCGGCGGGGGGCAGGAGGCCAGCGGTTGAGGATCTTCAATCTCAACTGGATGCTGCTCGTCGCGAGATCCGCCACTTGCATGAGCAGCGGGACATTCTAAAAAAAACGTTGGGCATTCTCTCCGAACCGTCCGGGAACGCTACGAACGGGTTCACGCGATGAGGTCCGACCATTCCATCGCGACGCTTTGCGCCAACCTCGAGGTTTCGCCCAGCGGGTTCTATGACTGGGATCGGCGACGTCAACGTCCAGGGGCCCGTTCTCTGGAGGATCAGGCACTGGTTGAGCAAATCACGGCCATCCACGCCAAAAGCCGCCAAACCTACGGTTCTCCCAGAATCGTCGACGAACTCCGTGACCTTGGGCTTCGACATGGACGCAACCGAATTGCCCGTCTCATGAAGAGCCAGGGCATCTGTGGACGCCAGAAGGGCCGCTACCGGGTCCAGACTACCGACAGCAAACACGATCACCCAATTGCTCCCAATCTCCTGGCAAAAACCCCAAAGACCACTGCGCCCAACCAGATCTGGGTCGCCGATATCACCTACATTCTCACCGACGAGGGTTGGCTCTATCTCGCAGGCGTTCTGGACCTCCACAGCCGCAGAATCGTCGGCTGGGCCATGAGCCAGACAATTGACTCCGCCCTGGTCCTGGCAGCTCTCGCCATGGCCACCCTGCATCGTACGCCTCCACCGGGACTGCTTTTCCACACCGACCGGGGTGTTCAATACGCCGCCGGCAACTTTCGCGCTGCATTGAAGGCGGCCGGTTTAGTCGCCTCCATGAGCCGACGGGGTAACTGCTACGACAACGCTGCAATGGAAAGCTTCTGGAGCACCCTCAAACTGGAATTGGTCTATCGAGGCAAGTTCACCAGCCGATCCCACGCCAGATCCGAAATCTTCGACTACATCGAAATCTTCTATAACCGCCAGCGCCGTCACACATCCCTCCGAGGCCTTTCACCAGCTCAGTTCGAACTCAAAAAAAACTAACCAATACCCCCCTTTTCTCTGTCCGTTTTATCGAAGCAGGCCCACCGACCGCACTTCTGGATGCAGCAGGTAGAAGAATAGAAACAGCGTATCTGACAATCGCGGCCGGCCTCGCAAAGGAATCACCTCTGTGGTCGCGCTGGCCGTGGGTGGTGGCGTTGAAATCGACGCG
>JAPLUF010000353.1 GCA_026397755.1 Verrucomicrobiota bacterium | reverse complement strand
CCCATACGGCCGACCAGATCGAGTCGGTCCGGATTGGGATATCCGTTGGGACCGATCACGGCATCGGCCACGTACATCCGCACAATGCGTCCTAGGACGATGTTGCCGCCGGCCGGGCCTTCACTGACGCGGATGACGCGGTCCAAACGGCATTCGAAGGCCACCGACGCACTGGCCACCCGGGGTGGGCGAACCACCACCGAAGGCACCGCGGCAACCCCGAACCGCTCAAACTCGCTTTCCTCAAAACCCAGCATCGCGGACGTGGCGTTCATGGCCTCGGCGTCTGCGGCTGAAACCGTGTTCACCACGAACTCCCCGGTCGCCTCAATGTTCCGCAAGGTATCCTTGGGCGAGCCGTCCCGATGGTTCACCGGACAAAACATCAAGGTGGGCGGACGCGCACACACTCCCTGAAAAAAGCTGAACGGCGCCAGATTCGTCACCCCGGACATGGACACCGTGCTCACCCAGGCGATAGGCCGCGGCAAAATCGAATGGATCATCCACTCGTACATCGTCCGGGTATTCAGATGGTCCGGATCGAGTTCCATGGGTCACTTCCCTTCCCAGCCGAGCAGGAAATGCAGCACCAAGTCCGGCAGGTCGAGGCTGTAGCCGCCCTCCAGAATGACAAACGTCGGGATGCCTGAGGCGCGGGCCCACTGACCCAGCAGGTTAAAGTCCTCGCGTTCCAAAGTACCATTGGCTAGGGGGTCCTTGTTGTAGACATCGAAGCCTGCGGAAATCCCGATCAACCGCGGCTGGGTGGCTAAGAGCCGTTGCCATGTTGTCTCCAGAGTTCGCAGCCAGACGGCCCTCGGAGTGCCTCCCGGCAATGGACGGTTGAAGCAGTTGGAACCTACATCCGCTTGGCCCGTACCGGGATAGGTATCGCCTTGGTGCACCGAGCCAAAGACCACGCCCTCCACATTCTTCAGGATGTCTTCGGTGCCATTGCCGTGGTGAACATCGAAGTCGAACACCGCGATCGGCCCGAGTCCCCTAGCCTTGGCTTCCAGAACCACCAGAGCCATCGACGAGTAGTAGCAGAACCCCATGGCCCGCTCGCGTTCGGCATGATGCCCAGGCGGACGCACCAGCGCGAAGGCCGGCTCGCCCGAGGCCGCCAGTTCCATCGCGCGAAGGGCCGCCCCGACGGAGCGGCGCGCATGGTCTTCAATGCCGGGATGCCACGGAGTATCCGCATCGAAGGCGGCCTCCACTTTCAAACGTGCCAAATGTTCAGGCGTGTGGCCTCGCAGCAGAACTTCATCGGTGACGGCGGCCGGCGTGACCCATTCCAAGGCGATGGGTTTCTGCAAGCGCAGCAAGTCGACCGTCCGAGCCACACGGTTGGGTTTCTCGGGATGACCGGGCTGATGATAACCGGTGCAATTAGGATCCAGGACGATGGTCATGGGAATTTTCAGGGAGAAGGAAACAAGCTCGGTTCGGTCTACTGGCGCATCAATGCCAGAAGCCCCTCGGCGCACAAGCGGGCAAACTCTGGATCGTTAATGTTGCCGTCGTACTCGGTCACGGGGATGTCCTTGCGAAGGTTCGACTTCCAGGCATCGAAGAGCGCGGCATCGGCTTCAGGCCAATAAAACGGCTGCCCCGGAGCGCTGATGACGCTGATGCCTCGCAGCGGGATGAACACCCGAATAGGGCCCTTCGACAAATTGCACTTCTCGGCCAAGACTTTGCCCAACTGGGCGCACTCCTCCGGGTTGGTCCGCATCAATGTCACCTGCGCATTGTGGTGGTAGAAGCGTCGACCCGCGAATCGGGCGGGCACCGTGGCCGGTTCGCCGAAGTTGACCATGTCGAGGCATCCGGGTGTGACGATCGCCGGAACCCCAGCTCGGGCCGCGGCCTCGCAGCGCGT
>JAPLUF010000391.1 GCA_026397755.1 Verrucomicrobiota bacterium | reverse complement strand
GTGCACCACGAGGGTATCCACCGGAATGCGCTGCTAGATGGCCACACTCAGCTCGGCCAATCCCTTCCAATCCCGTGGCGAGGCATCCATCCCCAAGACCCCGGCGATCTCATAGGCTTCCTTTTCGTTGAGCCCGAGGATCACGTCGAAGCGACTCTGAAATTTTAGGCTCAAGTCCAGTGCGTGACGGATATCTTCGGCGGTGCGCTTCTCTGGGTCGGCCAGGTCAAAGAACATCTTCCGGCGGGGGCCTTGCAGCGTGGGCATGAGTTCAGCCTGGAGGCTTTCCCAGATGGCCGACATGTGCGGGAGCATCGTCCAGTTGACGAAGGCCACCAGACTGGAGGATTCAAACTTGGCAGCGAACTTCTCCTTGCCGTAGCGCTGACACAAGTTGTCCCAGTGGATTTGCTTGAGGGTGTAGTGCTTGCCCACCATCAGCTTGCCATCCTCGAACTCGAGGGCGTCGGTGAAGCCGGGCTCACTGATCGTGTGCACTTCGGCACGGGCGGCGAAAGACTCGAACACCGGGTGCAAGGCCGGCCACCCCAAGGAACCCACATAGGTCACACCAATTCCGAGGCTGGCCAGTGCATTGGCCATGATCGGACCGTTGCCACCGAGCTTGGTCAGCACATTCACCAATTCAACATTGGTGCTACGGCCAACAGCGGCGGCCAATCGCTGGGCGTACGCGGCGATGGTCGGAATGCGGTCGAAGCGGACGGCGTCATAGCGCTTGTCCACCACATGGAGGATCTCGTCTACAAAGCCATCCAAGCCGACAAAGGCGGTCAGGGACGGAACTTGGGCCGCGGCTGCGGCCAGGCGGGAAGCGACGGAGGCGCGAAATTCAGGCGTGTTCTGCATGGTCAGTGAATCCGGAGCAAACCGGAAGCACGACGAATATGGCCATTGCCCGGCCGGGGTGAAGCCGGAAAGCGCACCCCACCCAAACGGGCCAACCATTCAATCCACCGAGACACCCAGCACATCCAAGATACGGTCCAGTTCGCCATCGCTGTGGAACTGGATCTCCAAACGCCCCTTGCCAGCCTTGTAGTGAAGGCCGATGCGAAGACCCACTCGTTCGCGGATGCGGTTCTCCAAATCGGTGACATGGGGATCGGCCGGTACCGGCACCGAAGCCGCACGCGGATCCACCGCCATCGATGGCGCAGATGAATCCTTCTTAGCGATCGCGGCCTCAAGTTGGCGCACGGTCCAACCCCCGCGCAGCGTCAAGCGAGCCAACGTCTCCTGCTGCTGAGGATCCTCCACGCTGAGAATGACCTTCGCATGCCCTACCGACAGCGATCCATCCCTCACGACCGCAAGCACCGCCGCCGGCAGCTTCAGGAGGCGTGTGGCGTTGGCCACCACCACACGACCGCGACCGACCTTCTTGCCGACTTGCTCTTGGGTGAGGGAGAACTGGGTCATCAACTGCTGATAGCCTAGAGCTTCATCGATGGGATTGAGGTTCTCACGCTGGAGATTCTCGATGAGCGCGAGTTCCAGCACCTCCAGATCGGTGGCGACCCGCTCAATGACCGGCACTTCGGTCAGACCCGCCAATCCGGCGGCCCGCCATCGGCGTTCACCGGCGATCAACTCAAAGAAATCGCCCACCACGCGCACCACCAAGGGCTGGATGATGCCCTGCTCGCGAATCGAATCGGCCAACTCAGCCAGGGATTCTTGCGGAAATTCTTTGCGAGGCTGCAGTGCTGAGGGACGAATCCGGTCGCGGGAAATCTTGCGAACGAGCGAACCCGGAGGCGGTGGAGCGGGTGCGGGTGCAGGCAGCGGAACCGGGCTTGGAGCCTGTGCAGCACCCCCAGCCGGGGCGCCCGGCGCTGACGGCGCGGCGAAGGGGGATTTGATCCCTCCACCCATCAGCGCTCCCAATCCGCGTCCCAAGGCCGGTTTCGACATGACCTACACTCTAGGGACCGACCGATCCGGGTGGCAAAAAGGATTTCGACCCACTCCGTTTAAATCCCGCCCCCGTCTGAGCAGCTCTCAGGGACGAATGGCCTGGAAGATCGTCCGAGCCATCAGGGTCGCCCCGGCAGCGTTGGGATGGATCTTATCGGGGAACATCTCAGGGTAGCCGGTCAGGGCGTCGTTGAGATCGATGACGGGCACCTTCTTGTCGGTGGTCACTTCCATGAGGGCCGGAATGACCCCGTCGTCTAAGATATGACCGGTGATGCCCCAGGTGTCGGAATACACGGGGACCGGCAGGCACGCCCAGACCTGGGGCTTGGGCTTGAGGCTGAGAAATTGATCGATGAACCAGCGCGTTTCTTGCTCAAAAAAGGCCTGATTCTTCCAGTTCTGCGGCTTTGTGTCGTTGGTTCCCAGTTTGACGATGACCATGTCCGGCTGCCAAACAAGGGCCGCCTTGAACTCGTCGGTATTGGCGTACGGGAGGTCTCCAACCCGGCTCAGAGTGGCGCCGCTGCGCCCAAAGTTGCGCACCTCAAACCGGTTGCCCAAAAGATCGCCCAATTGCTTGGGATAGTTGTTCTTCTCGCGGTCTTCGACGCCCGCGCCATAAGTAATGCTATCGCCCACACAGGCCACCTTGATGACGCGCCAACCACCTTTCCGGTCTTCGAAATCATCGATCTTGATGAGTTTTGGCTGGAGCTTGCGGCGACAGCCCCAAGAAATCGCACCGGCGGCCAGCGGCAACAAGGTCAGAAAATCGCGACGTTTCATCCAGCCCGATGAAAGCGGGGACCAACCCTGTGCGGCAAGCGGGCTGTTGGAACTTTTGTCCAAAAGCACGCCACCTCGGGTCGCACCTACCCTGGAAAATCGCTCGGTCAGCGCATCTCGGTGCACAAAAAAACGTCTAGGAACTCAATGCGTCGTGGTATTCCCGGGCACCCGATTCTTGAGCACCGCCTCGGTTTGTTCGGTGCGGAACTGCTCATAGGCGCTCCGGAACTGCGGGTGTTTGTTGCCCAGAATGGCCGTTGCCAGAAGGGCCGCATTGATGGCGCCCGCCTTGCCAATGGCCATGGTGCCGACCGGCACGCCCCCAGGCATTTGAACGATGCTCAGAAGCGAGTCCATGCCCTGCAGCGCCTTGGACTGCACTGGCACGCCCAGAACCGGCAGCACCGTCTTGCTGGCACACATGCCCGGCAAGTGAGCTGCACCCCCGGCTCCAGCGATAATTACCTCAAGGCCCCGGCCCACGGCCGACGCCGCATATTCAAAGAGGAGGTCCGGAGTCCGATGAGCGCTGACCACCGAGGTCTCAAATGGCACACCCAGGGCCGCCAGCTGGCGAGCCGCAGACTCCATCGTCTCCCAATCGGACTGGGAACCCATAATGATGCCGACCAGCGGAGAACTCATAAAGACCGAGAGTGACCTCCCCGCGGAGAGATGTTCAAGCCTCGGGGCGGATCTCAAAGGCAGAGATTTGAGCGGTCTGTCTTGGGGAGACCGTCCTGAGTTCTAGGAGCCGTTTCTGAAAGACGACGCTTCTGGTTACCGTTTGCTCCGGTCCGTCGAGAAACGGAAGCGGGTCTGGGACTGGAACCCCTTCCCCGGGCGAACCACGGTCGAAGGGAAATTCGGATGGTTCGGTGAGTCCGGGTAATGCTGGGTCTCGAAGCAGAAAGCCCCGTACCGCGGTTGGTGTACGCCGTCGAAATGGTTGGCCGTGTACAGTTGGATCCCGGGCTCCGTGGTATGGCAGGTCATCCTGCGGCCAGAATTCGGCTCGAGGATTTGCGCCGCCAACTGCAACCCGCCACCCCGTCGGTCGACGATGAAATTGTGGTCGTAGCCCTTCGGGCCCCGGACGTCGCGAATCCGCTCGCCAATGCGGTGGAAGCCGCGGAAGTCGAGGGGCGTGCCTGCCACGGAAGCAATTTCGCCCGTGGGAATGAGCGCGGCGTCCGACGGGGTGTAGTGTTGTGCCTGGATTTGAAGTTCGTGTCCCAAGACATCCCCGTTGCCCGCGCCGGCGAGGTTGAAATAGGCGTGGTTCGTCAGGTTCACCACGGTGGCCCGGTCTGTCTTCGCCCGGTAGGTGACGAGCAACTCATTCTGGTCATTCCACGCGTACGTCACGGTGACGTCCAAATTGCCGGGGTAGCCTTCCTCACCATCGACGCTGCGGTAGCGAAACTCGGCGATGGCGGTCGATCCTTCTACCGTGGTGTGGGACTGCCAGAGCTTCGAGGCGAATCCTTCCCGGCCGCCGTGGATATGATTGCCTCCCTCGTTGGCGGTAATGCGCACCTCCTGACCCTCCAGCGTGAACCGCGCACCGTGGATCCGATTGGCGTAGCGGCCGATGACCGACGCGGCGGGCAGCCCCCGCTGGTAGGCGTCCATCGAGTCGCCACCGAAGACGACGTTGGCCGGCTGGCCGGTCCGATCCGGCACCCGAATAGACGTGATTGTGGCCCCGTACTCCGAGACAGCTACCGTGGCACCCGAAGCGTTCTTCAAGGTGTGCAGGCGGATAGGACGACCATCGGACATCCGGCCGAAGTCGGTGCCGACCACCGAGGCCGTCGTCGGTCGGCCCGCTGTGGCACAGCCTCCCAGCCAGCCACCCGCGACTGGAAGGACGACGGCGGCAGCGAGATGTCGGAGAGCTTCGCGACGCGACAAAGAAGGAGCATTCATGGAAATCGGTGGCCGTGACTACAGCCACCGATCGGTCCAGAGATCAAGCCTGCGGGAGTTGGGCGAGGTTGAGCGAGGGCAACGGCGAAGCGGCGTTGGACACGCTCCCTGCGTCGCCCAGGCCTCCGGAGGTCTGGGTCATCCGCGTTGGAGCCGATCTTTAGCGTACCGTCGACGGCGCCCTTCCCAGAGCTCTGAACAGCACCACCTGCCCGCCGAGCAAACCCCGGAGCATCGCAGGATCGCAAAGCGACCGCGACAGACGCTGGCAAGCAGGCTGCTGGCAAGCACTCAGGGAGAAGTCGCCCGTGCCCAGCGCTTGAAGGCAACCGTTAACCGGTTCTTGAGCGGGTCGGAAGGATCATCCTCAGACCGTTGCCACCTCCTGTCCGTCAGTTGCAAGGCACTCTAAGTTCCAGAAAGTTAACGTTGTTGAGTTTCAGTTGACCCAACGCCTCCATGATGCCGTCGCCTGCTGCCCCCAAGTGCCTCGTCAGTCGTCGTTGGAAAATGGATTGGTAGGCGTCAAGGACATGGGTCGACTCCGAGACGGATTCTTCTGCAACCTTCGCCCACTCTTCCCCTGTTTTCTGATCCCCAAATTCAGCATCCAGCCGTTTCCGAATGCCTGCGTCGTGCCGGATATCCTCTTCAACAACTTGTTCGAGGTCGGTTTTAGCCGCCACATAAATCACTGCATCCAAGAGGAGCTGATTTTGACTCGCGCCCTCAATGCCGCGGGACACAAAAACACCCGCAATATTCGAGTGCCCTGGGTTTCCAGACTCCTCAATCATCCGCTTGCAATGGTCAGCGAGGGCGTTGCTTTGCACGTTTCCCATGGCCGACCCTACGTCAGGGATTGGGCGTTCAGCGCGAACCTCGGTCGCACCGTTTACCTGATCAAACGCCGCCTTAGCCCCCGCACAATCCACCCCTAAACTTGTAGCGATGAAACGATAGTCATCTATGAACAATTTCTCTTTCAAACCGTTGAGGTATTTTCTTGCGTTACCGTACTTTGACGGAAGCTTGTCCATCGCAAGTTGAATATGATCGAACGTGTCAATAGCACCGGAAAAACGAGAATCGCTTCTCACATCGCTGGGGGGTGGCAATGGTTTTGAGTTAGCGCGACCTTGTTTCAAACCCGGAAACCACCGTGAACCATCCCGCATCGGATTAACGAGGACACTTGGAGTCACACTCTCCTCGGACTTCAAAGTTTTGTCCCGATTACCCGGCGCCTCCGGGAACAGCCCCCTGTTCACTAACAACAAGCAGGCAATAAACGATAAGAGCGCGATCATCCAACCTCGCAAACTCATCTTTGTTATCCAATTTTTCACTTGTTACAATTCCAGCGTCAGTTGTTTGTTGGAGCACGATCGCTCAGGAGGCCCATTGAAATTGCAGGAAACGCCACCAGAGCCAACCCTGGATAATCAGACTATAGGCGACAGCAACTCGCATGACAAATGGATCCAATTTCGCGATACGAATACCCGCAACGATCCACAATGGTATCGCAACAATTGAGAACCGACTGAAGCTAAGAAACCAGTTGGTGGAGGCTGGGATGAGCACAATTGCCACGCAAACCGCACCCCAACCGAGACGAAAACGGCTGGCGGGCACAATGAGCACCAGGCTCCCAATGAACATCATACGGTCCAGCATGGATCCCTGCGGACTGTGCAATTCCTCAAACCGGAGGAATTGCGACACGACCACCCCGGGTTCTAGCAAGTGAGACAAGCTAGGAGAATTTATGAAATACTGCTGCGCATGGAATCCTGCAAAAAAATCTCCTGTCGCCGTCCGCAAGATTGAAAGATAGATAGCGAACCCAATCAGGAAACAAACCAGAGTCATGGCCTGAAACGATCGGGAACGGCCCCGAAGCCATTCCACTAATGGAATTACCGCGAGGCAAATGCCGACCGGGCGCGCTAATGGGAGCAAACAAGCCGCCGCCAAGGCAGGGAACCTATTGATGCTTCTTAAGCCTGTCAAATAGGTCACGAACAGAGCCAAAAATAAGGACTCTGTAAACCCAACCCAAAAGAAAATAGAACTTGGTAACAGCAAAAACACTAATAGGGTCAACCACGCCGCCGGTTCTCCAAATCGTTTTTGAATCCAAAGATAAAGCCGCCTCATGGACCATGCCCATAGAGCAAACGCCGTCAGCGCGGCGAAGGCCGGGGCGTTCGGTGAGGCCGAAATTCCTGAAATTTTTAGAATTGCGGGCCACAGCGGATAAAATGCATTCGATGGATTGTCGGGGGTGTAGCCGTGTTGTGCGATCCAAAGGTAATGCCCTACATCCATGCAGGACAATCGCGATTGCCAGATCGCGGCCCCTCGCTCCGGCCAGTGAGGCTCGTAATTGGCAAAGGCGGTGTTGTTCGGTCCCGGGCTAAGCCACAACAAGACCGAGAGGAGTAACAGTTTTGCTCCAAGCGCCCAAGTGTAGAGGGTTCGAAAGCCACTTGTGCTGTCCGACCCTTGGGATTGAACTTTTGAGAGTGGCGGGGCTTGCGAAAGAAACCTCAAGAGAGTGACGAGGGAAGCCGAGATGAATCCAGATCGTGGGATAAAGTGCGTGAAAGACCAATCATCAGGCAACCAAGACCCAGCAAGCCGAGGCTCACTAAAGAAGCAATGTTGGCTGCCACATCCGATAGACCCAGCCATTGTTGCCAGAGACCGAGACAGCGGCACGGAAGCACGATCTTGTAAAACGATCGAATGATCTGATAGCCCACCAAACTGCCCACCCAGGCAAATAGTGTATAATCCAGTGACCACACTTCAGTGCGCTTCACCATCAAAAAGAGTCCAACAGCAATTTCCACAACCGCAGCGGTCACGAATACCATGGAGTGGGGTACCAAAATTAATACTGGATCTCCCATTGTCCAGTTGATATCGCTCATGATGAGTCCTCCCGCTTTGCCGATGCCAAACACCAGCAAAAGTAGTCCTATAAACCACCGTACCTTGCTGGCGGTGGATGGACTCGGTCTTATCTGCTCGATGACGTCACCAAAATGCATATCGATTGTGTGTGTCACGAATGCTTCCTTCCACAATTTCATAAGGAACCCAGCGCATTTTGTCCTCCCGGAACACGAGGCGGAGGAGCATGGGTCGGGGGGATTCGGGGGGAGATTGATTGATCAGCGTTTTTATATCAGCAATGAGAAGGTTTCCGGTTTTATTTAATATACCGGCGTAAGACAGTTTCCATTGGATCAAAGAATTTGCATGTAAAGGACCGATGCCTAGGTTCTCAAATCCTGCATCCACCCCAAAACTTCGACTTTTGAAATCTGCTCCGAAATTGCGCCGGTCGAGCGGAGTGGGAAGGGAGTTGGTTCGGTAGATCTGAATTTGCGTATCCTTCAACGAGTAGCCAGTCCAATAGCCACCAAACCAGGTTTCGCCCGAGGAATCAAAGGCGATCTGCTTCCACTGGTCAATCGCTGTGAGCGGTATCTTTGGGGCAACCACGCCAGGACCATTGATCTCAATCCAGATCCGACGGATTTCGGCCAGCTCTTTAGGAGATTTCTTATTGATGAATTTTGAAAATGGTATGAATGAATTAATCCGATCTGGATGTCCATACTTTTGACACCATTTGTCCATCAGTTCCTCAGACTGGAAGACGGTACCACGAGCAAAATAGCTAGAGAGGTCGTCCATTGCCTTAGGCGTCCACTCCCATTCCACATCCTCAGGAAGTCGAAAGCCAAGGTAGGCCGATTCGGTGCCCGCGCTGTAGGCCAGAAACCAAGCCCCCACGGTCTTTAGGAGAGAGTCGGTTTGATGTTGGTCCAGTTTAACTCCCTCACCGTAGACGAGGCTCGACCGAATCGGGGTGAGGTTCGTCAAGGAAGTGAAAGACCGGGATCTCCAATCCGATATTATATTTTGAGCGACCTTGGAATACATCTCAGTGGAATTATCCATACGAAATTTATATTGAGTTAGACCAACCACCACGAAAACTAAAATCGGCACTAACAGAACCCAGAACTTTTTCATAATATTAATAAGCCCAACTTCGCGTTGGATATTGAGAGTCTGCGCTATTCCCGGCCACGTCCACCCGTCCACATCAGCAGCAGTATTGACTCCATAGGCTTCCTCACTCACCTCCTCTCCCACGGGCCCGAAGAGCTGAACACGGTTCTTTAAGATGGACACGACGTCAGAATCGGGCTCTTCGAGGATTTGCTTGGCAGGGAGATGGCATCAGGCGTGCAGCCTCCCAAGATCAGCGACGATTGGGAAACTGAACGTGCCTGCCTGAACATGGAATCCATCTGACAAATCTCTGAAAACTCCAATTTATTGGAAAGGGGTGGCTTTATCCCTCACCGGGATAGTAAAAGCGATTTTGGCCGCAGCCTGCTAATGGCGAAAAGGGACGCTTGAACCGTCCGCTAGACGCGCAATCCTATCGACATCCAGTGAAAAGCCGTCTGTGACGTTAAGCAGCACATGAAACGGAATCGCATTCCGATTATACGGGCCATTGTCAGTTATCGGCTTTGCCCACCACTCCCCCGCCTCGTGCAAGGTCTTGAGGAGTACTTCCATCTGGAATGGCTGCTCATCTCGCAATACTTCCTCTGCATCTTCAACTACCAAAACGTAAGCGGTTGCAGGCAACCATTCGTCAAGGCAATACAAGCAGTCGCGCAACGCATACCAATTTTCACCAAACCCCATGAAAAACTGCAAAGCGGCTCCGAATTCGTCCATCAAGGCGGCAGTCGTTTTCATTTTCTTGCCGCGCAGACGACGAACGCACGTATTAGAATCCGCGCCCGAGAAATAGTACTGAGGAATCCAATTCCTTCGCTCGGGCTCGGCGAATCCAATAAAAACCCACGGGGGTTCCACGCGAAAAAGATAATCGATTGCTGTTTTCATTTTAATTTAATCCAATTGATGAATTGATCAGACGTGTACCACACGCTAGCATCGCTTTCGGAATCAGTTGTTCGCTGCATGTCAAAGTGAAACCCATTATCTAAAAAGATTTACCCATGTACAGTCAGATGTCGGCAACTGCATTTTTTAGATCTCGGTTTGAAATCTAAGCCTCATTTGCATTAAACATCTGAAATTCATAAATTTTACGATCAGTCAACCTGCTTTGAGATTTCCTGTTAAGTCACGCAATGAATTTGCGAATTTTTTACTCGGAAACCAAGCCAGCAACCCTCCCTGCTTCGATAAGTTCACGGTTGCGACTGTCTACCAGTAGCAACGCCCAAAAATAGGCGCACGCCTCTTCTTGGTTGGAGAAACATTTTAAGTCATATACCTTTCCGCGCTCACCGAAATAGACTTTCCAACCATTTTCTGATGCATCCAAACAAATTCTATTGTGATTATCGCCCGGTTCTAAGATGCGATATCTAGATTTTAATATTCGACACTTAATGATATTTTGACTCAGTTGATCTATATTCAATGCTTAACCTCCTTCAAATATTTCTGATCTAATAAAAATTGCACATTACCAATTGCCGTAGTACAATATTGCACGCCTCCACCTGGTTGCCCAAACCAAGCAGCAGTTTGCCCCGATACTACTGGAAGCGCCTTAATAACTTCATAAACGGTATAGTCATCGCGGTCTGTATCCGGTGGCAGTGATCTTTGCTCATATGGGGTTCCTGCAGGCGATAAGAAGTTGCCGTTGGCAGGTCCATATCGATCTAATCGCGTCCCGACCGGTATAGATTTGGAAATAGGCCGGAATTGACTGCAGCCAATCCCAAATACAGTTAACCACCTAAAAGTCACCATTATAATTATTTTAGCAACAAAATAACAAAATTATTTTAGTGCAAGCCGGAGATGCCCCAGATAGCCACTGATCCGCAGGTGCCTGGTTGCGATTTCCAGCGGTCGGAGAGCCCCTTATTAAGCCCCCCTCTTCAGGCCGCAGGCAGGCCCGCGAGGGCGGCGGCGAAGCGGCGCTGGACACGCTCGCGACCCAAGACCTCCAGCAGGTGGTAGAGGCTGGGGCCCACCGACTTGCCGGTGCAGGCGGCTCGGGCCGGCTGCACCCAGGCACCCACCTTGGTGCCCGATTCGGCAGCCAGCGCTTTGATGGTCACTTCGAGATCGGCGGCTCGGAAGTCGGCCAGCGAGCCAAGGGCCGCCGCCAACTTCTCCAGTGGGGCCCGCGCCGATGCGCCTAGGGCCTTGGACCGGGTTTCTGGGTCCACTGGCACCTGATCATCCGGAGCGAAATAGAAATCCACGAAGGCGGGCAAGTCTTTGAAGAGCTTCCCTTTCTCACGGGCGGTTTCGAGGGCTGCCGCAACATACTCCGGCGCGAATGCGGCCGTGGGTATGCCGGCGCGGGCCAAGGCGGCGACACCGCGTTCGACAAAGCGGGCGGGCTCCAGAATGCGGGTGTGCTCGAAGTGCAAGGCTTCGAGTTTCTTGACGTCGAACTTGGCCGGGCTGCGATTGACCCGATCGAGCCCGAAGCGGGTGACCAACTCGGGCACCGGCAGGAACTCCTTGCCGTCGGCCGGAGACCAACCGAGCAATGCGAGGTAGTTCAGCACAGCCTCCGGCGTGTAGCCGTCGTCCTGGTAGTTGTTGACGTGGGCACCGTGGTCGCGCTTGGACATCTTGGAACCATCTGGGTTCAGGATGAGCGGGATGTGCGCGTAGTTCGGGGGCTCGACCGCGAAGGCTTTGAACAGGGCGATGTGCTTGGCTGTGTTGGCCAAGTGGTCCTCACCCCGGATGACATGGGTGATGCCCATTTCGAGGTCGTCTATCACGTTGACCAAGTGGAAGACGGGATTGCCGTCGCTGCGAACTAGAACCCAGTCGGGGTCGGCCTCTTCGCGGTCGGTCAGTGGGCGCAGCACATCGCCGATGATGAGATCGGGGATGGTGATCGCCTCGCGAGACATGCGAAAGAACACGGCCCCATCGCGGTCGTAGGCCATCCCTTTGTCGCGCAATTCCTGGATGCGCCGGGCATAAATCTCACCTCGACGACTCTGGAAGTAGGGACCGCAGTCGCCGCGACTCGGGCAGGCGGTATCGCCCGTGGTCGGCCCCTCGTCCCAATCAAGGCCCAACCAACTCAATCCGCGCAGAATGACATCGATGGACTCTTGGCTGTTGCGCTGGGTGTCCGTGTCTTCGATGCGCAGGATGAATTTCCCGCCGTGATGACGGGCGAAGAGCCAGTTGAAGAGGGCCGTGCGGGCCCCACCAATGTGCAGGTAACCCGTCGGTGACGGAGCAAAGCGAACTCGGATCGGAGCGTCCATTTCTGGAAAGCATCCTAGGGCAAAGTGGGCTTCGGGGGAACGAGGAACGCGGATGTGCGCCGGGGGGAAGTAATGAACCCCGGCGCACATTACTGATAGGCAGCGACGATGCCCTCCCCGGCTTCAGTGCTTGAGGAATTCGTCGAGTGCGGCCCGGGTGATGCGCCAGGCAGACCCGATCTTTTTGCCCTTGAGGGAGCCATCGCCCAGTGCTGCGAGCACGTCGGCCTCGGAGACTCCGAGGCTCTGGGCTACGTCGGCGGGCGCGAGTAGTTCAGGAATGCCTGAAGTGCTGCTAGGAAGGGCCGCTGAGGCCCCTATCACCGGAGGAGCACCTGGGCCCAGGTCGCGGGCAATTTGCATACCCAGAGCAAACTGGGCGGCCAAGCCGGCCACGCCACCGCCACCGGGCAGTTTGAGCGATTCGGCCAACTGGAGTTTCACGTAGTCGTTGAGGTTGCCGATGGCGGCCATGCTGGAACGCTTGTCGATGGCTCCCTCGACTTCGGGTGGGACGCTGATGTTCTCAACAATGAAGCTACCCAGTTCGATGCCGTACTTCTCGGTGAGAATCGGATTGAGGATCGGCAGGAGCGCGTCACCCAACTCGGAATACCGGGCTGCCAAGTCGAGCACCGGCACCTTGGCGCTGGCGACCGCGTCGCTGAAGGCGCTGACAAAGCGCGACCGCATGGTGTCCTGGAACTCATCAATGCGGAAATGGTGATCGGTGCCGGCGACGTCCTTGAGGAACACCGGTACATTGACGATGCGGAAATCGTAAGTACCAAAGGCCCGAACGCGAACGATGCCGAAGTCCGGATCCCGCACCATGATGGGATTGCTCGTGCCCCATTTGTTGCCGGTGAAGAGCCGGGTGTTGACGAAGTAGACATCGCACTTAAAGGGCGACTCGAAATTGTACTTCCAGCCCAACAGTGTGCTGAGAACCGGGATGTTCTCGGTCTTGAGGGTGTGTTTGCCGGGGCCGAAGGTGTCGACGTACTGACCCAGATAGACAAACTGAGCTTTCTGAGATTCGCGAACCAGCAGTTGCGCTCCGTTCTTGATCTCCTTGTCTTGATCAGGAAAACGCCAACTGAGGGTGTCGCGCGAGTCGTCTTCCCACTGGATGATCTCCAGGAACTGTGTCTTGAGGTAGTCGATGATGCCCATGGTGCGTGTTTCTTTGTTTGGCGACGGTTTCTAAGTCGGAACCGAGATTGGAAGATAATCTATGAAGGGGCTCGAACACGAAACGGGAATCTGAGCCCCTATTTCCAATGACCCAATAGGGCGGTTTCTTTGTTTCTCCAAATAAATCCCTGGCGCGGCTGGATCCATTTGCTCGCAGAGGCCCGGGAGGGGAACCGGTGGGCTTGTGGGCTCCGCGGGACCGTGCCTGCGCTCGCAGGAAGGCTTAGGGAAAGGAATAGCTTTCGCGCTATGCGCGAGGGGTGGGTTGGTTCGCCTTCAATGCTCTCTCCGGCACGGTCCCGCTGCTGCTGGCTAGAGTCTCTGTGCAAATCGCCGAAAGGAGACGGAGGGCCAAAACCCCGGACAAGCTTGAGGTTAGGCCCATCTCATAGGGGGATTCTTTTTCAGAGTCGTCGGAGAATGGGATCTTGGGCGGTGCTCCGCGGGACCGTGCCTGCGCTCGCAGGAAGGCTTAAGGAAGGAAGGGCTTTCGCGCTGCGCGCGAGGGGTGGTTTGGATCGCCTTCAATGCTCTCTTCGGCACGGTCCCGATGCTGCTGCTGGATGAGGCCTCCGTGCAAATCGCCGAAAGGAGACGGAGGGCCAAAACCCCGGACAGGCTTTAGGTTAGGCCCATCGGATGAGAAATAATCTTTCAGGACCAACGTTGGGTGGGATTTGGGACGGAGCCCTCTCCCGAAAATCACTCCTCGGATCCACGGGCCTGGAAAATAGTGGAGCCCATCACCTTGCCAGCGGCGACTTGAACCACATAAGAGGCGCCGGCCTTCAGGGGTTCCGCTGGGGATTTGGCCGCCAGTTGAAGCCCTTCAGGTGGTTGGCCATATAGAAAACCACGGGTAAAGGCCCCTTTGCCCTGTTTTTCGAGGCGCCACACCACATGACCGCTGGCTGACGACTTTTCTGGCTGAACTTCAGAAACCACCAGAGAACTCAATTCATAGTCTTGGTCTAGGCCCACAACCACGGGCAAGGCAGCCCCGGGTTCGGCCTGACGCAAAGGACGAAAAGAGACACTGACTTGAATAGCCTTGGGACTGAACCAGTCGGTCAATCGATACATCGGAACCGCGACGGCGGCGACCAACAGCAAAATGATTCCCCAGGCTTTGCGATTCACAGTGGGCTGGACGATTTCCACCCCCCAGCGCATTCGAAGGAATCTGATGCCTTGAGCGGAACACCCATTTCAAGGGTTCGACGTTTGAAGCGGGGCCGCTCTTGAAAACCTGGCCGCGGTCGATCGGGTCACTCTGGTCAAACCGCCGAGTAGACCGAGGCCGCCGAAGTGTGTTGCTATCCATTTTTATCCATGAGTCCTGAACGCTTAACGGTTCGTCCGAGCCGCAACACGACCGCCTTCACGCTGATCGAGTTGCTGGTGGTTATTGCCATCATCGCCATCTTGGCCGGAATGCTTCTGCCCGCCTTGTCCAAGGCCAAGGAGAGCGCCAAACGAATCTCCTGCGTCAATAACCTCCGCCAATTGGGCATCGCGACAACGCTGTACACGGGCGAGAATCAGGGCCATTTCCCGGATCGAAATATGGGACCGCGCTGGTGTGAGCGTCTTTGGCCCACTTTCCGATCGGTGCAAATCCTCGTCTGCCCCAGCGATTTCGGATCGGGCGGCAAGAACAAACCCGCCACAGCGGAGGCTCGCACCAACCTGGTGGCCGATTCCGCGCCGCGCTCTTACATCATCAACGGCTGGAACGATGTTCTTGAACGCCAAATGACGAGCAGTGGGGAGACTTTCAGCATGAGTACGATCATGGGCAAGACTATCAATGAAAGTGTCTTGGTCGAACCGTCCGAGACCATCGTGTACGGCGAGAAGCTCTACCCGATCGGCCATTTCTTCATGGATCTGATGGAGGGTAATCTGGGCAACGACAACGAGGTGCTCAATCACGCGGTGCACAATAGCGCGGTGCGTTCGGACCGTGGGGGCTCCGCCAACGGTGGATCCAACTTCGCCTTTGCCGATGGCTCCACCCGCTACCTGCGCTACCGCAAATCGCTCTCACCCATCAACTTGTGGGCGATCACGCCGCAATGGCGGACGAACACCATGAATTGAGGGTCACTCGAGATAATTCTCTCAACCACCTCGCGC
Organism: Verrucomicrobiota bacterium; assembly: GCA_026397755.1. Taxonomy (GTDB): domain Bacteria; phylum Verrucomicrobiota; class Verrucomicrobiia; order Limisphaerales; family UBA9464; genus SXXZ01. Next base: position 11,135 of record JAPLUF010000391.1, on the reverse strand, counting down.
CTCGGTTGGTCTGAATCAACCTCAATGGCGGTCTGGAGTGATCGGTCCGTCGGTCCGGACTTACATGCGGTTCGACAAAAAGGACCGGCTCAAGACACCGGTCCCGGGGCAAATCTAGTCCCTGGGGTCCTTCTGGTCCGGGATGTTCTGTGAGGCTGCTAAACCCGTGGTCGCGTCTTCAGCGCGTCTTCAGCAGGAACGCTTCAACGGCGATCGCCCCGGCGACTCTGAGGTTGTTCCTCAACAAAGCGGACGCGGATTCCAGGAGCCGGTACGGCAGTGGTGAGAGGGCGTCCGGAGAATGGGCCGGAACCCTGAATGGTTCCAGACCGAGCCAGAAACAATGCCGCGATGGCCTGAGAGCACCCCACGGCAAACAGGGCGGCAATCCAAGGCCAACGACCCATTCCCCGACCCCAGGCCGCCCAAAGAATGGCCGACAAAACCACCACCAAGTCTCCTGCCATCAATGTGGGGATGATCCAACCCGGGATGGTGGCCACCCCCGGGGGCGTTGCTAAAGCAGGACTGGGTGCGTTCGACAGGCCAACCGGGGCAACAGGAACCGGTTTGATGGCCTCTGCTAAACTCGTCTGCGAAAGAACACTCTCCTGCTCCGAAACAGGCTGATCGGCGGTATCGATCGATGCCACCTGGGTTGGATTCGGTGTTGGAACCTCGGCAGGAACTTGGGTTGAAGATGCGATCGGAGTCGCCGCGGAAACCACCTCCGAGACAGGTGCCGGTTGTGCGACCGGAGCCTCTTTCAATGAAGTCAGACCCGGGGCGTTCACGGCCCCCCGGTCAATCTCTTCCTGTAGCAAACTGGCCAATCCGCGCCCCAGCGCTGGTTTCGACATACGAGATTCAAATCGTTCGACCTGCCGGGTCTGGCTTCAACCAGTTTCCACACGTTTTTTTACGAAGTTTCGCTCAGAGGGTTCACCGCAGTGTGCCTCGAGTCGAAATAAAGGCCATCCAGGCTAGGCCGGGCGGATTCCCCACTGGAAGGGATCCTCGTCGCTCAAGATCAATGTCGACTCGGCGGTGACATGGGCGCTTCCAGTGACCACCGGCAGGACGCGACCTCGGGCACGATCCTCCCAGAGATATTCTCCGCGGAAGGAGCTGCCCAGAATACCCTCTTGGATCCAAGACTGACCCTCCTCCAGTTTTCCATCCGCAGCCAAACAGGCCAGCTTGGCGCTAGTCCCCGTTCCGCAGGGCGATCGATCGTAGGCCTTGCCGGGGCACAACACAAAGTTGCGCGAGTGTCCGCCGGATGCGGGAGGACCAAAGAGTTCTACGTGGTCTACCTCGGGAAACCCCTGAGCATTGACCGCCTGGCGAATCCGCCAACTCACATCGGTCAAGGTCTCAACGTTTTGGAGGGACAACTCCCACACCGGGGTATGGACCAGAAAAAACCAATTCCCACCCCAGGCAACGTCCCCCGAAACCACACCGATCCCCGGCACCTGCACGGCGACCGAGGCCTGGTGGCGGTAGGAAGGCACATTGGCCACCGAAACAGATCCGTCCGAATGCAGGGTTGCACCCACCGGGCCGACAGGGGTGTCGATCCGGTGGGTACCCGGTTGCACTCGCCCCAGGTGAGCCAACGTGACCATCAGGCCGATGGTGCCGTGACCGCACATGCCCAAAGGCCCGACATTGTTGAAGAAGATCACACCGAAGTCGCAGTCGGGGGCGTGAGGCGAAACCAAAAGAGCGCCCACCAAGACGTCGGAACCCCGTGGTTCGTTGACCACCGCCGAACGGAACGAGTCAAACTGGCTACCCAGCCGCTGCACCCGCTCCGAGAGCGGACCGGTTCCCAAGTCCGGCCCGCCGGAAATCACCACGCGGGTGGGTTCGCCGCCGGTATGGGAGTCCACAACCTGAATGCGATGATTGTTTGCCATTGGAAGTCTGATTCAAGCGACGTTCGTGTCCTCGTGTCTTGGACACGCCGGCCCGCCACCTGGCAAGCTCGGCACAGTCGACCCACCCATACCCTGCGTCAGCGGGAGCACTTCAGTTGACGGAATAGGAGGTGGAGAGCTTGTTGGCCGGTGGTGAACTTGAAGGTCTCGCGGTCGAAGCGGTTGAGGCGCTGCACCGCTTCCGTGCCGTCCGGCCCGGCTAGCGCCATCCACACCGTGCCAACGGGTTTATCGGGAGTACCGCCCGAAGGTCCCGCGATACCGGTCACTGACAAGGCCCAGTCGGAACCGGACACCCGGCGGGCTCCCTCGGCCATTTCCCGCGCCACGGCTTCACTCACCGCTCCAAACTCCCGCAGCGACTCCTCCCGAACTCCCAAGGTTCGAGCCTTGGCAGCATTGGCATAGGTCACGTAGCCGGCCAAGAACACCGCCGATGCCCCAGGGATATTGGTGATTCGGTGGGCGATATGACCGCCGGTGCAACTCTCGGCCAACGCCAAGGTCTGCCCTCTTCGAGTCAATTCGCCGACCACAACCCCCTCGAGCACCTCATCCTGTTCGCCAAAGACCGCGTCCCCTGCCAACCGTCGGGTGATGGCCTCGGCCTCGGTCACCACCGCCGCCGCATCAACTCCTCGCGCCACGAACCGCACATCCACCTCGCCCACCCGAGCACAAAATCCCAAGTCCATTCCACCCTCGGTGAGGTGCTGGAGCGGGGCCGAAATTAGTTCCTCCATGTTGGATTCACCGATGCCTGCAGTCTTGAGCGTGCGACAAACAAACTCCGTTTCATGCGGAAATTCACGACGCATCCATGGCAGAACCTCTTGGTCGAACATCGGGCGCAACTCGCGCGGCGGCCCCGGCAACATGACCAACCAGGAACGCTTTCCCTCGGGTCGGAACGGATTGGGTGAGGCTTCGATCAGCAGCCCGGGGGCCGTGCCCTGGCCATTGGGCACCACGATCGCTCCTTGCGGAACCATGGCTTCGACCCGGGTGCGCGGAGGAACCGGACGTCCGCGGAATTGAAAAAACCCTTGGATGGCGTCGCTGACAGCGGAGTCAAACACCAGCGTCCGCCCCAACAACTCGGCAATGCGTTCGCGGGTAATGTCATCGCACGTCGGACCGAGGCCACCGGTGGTGATCACCAAGTCGGCCCGACTCAACCCTTCACGCACCGCTTGCTGAATGTCTTCGCCTCGGTCGGAGACCAACACCTGTCGAGCCACCGTGTATCCGGCCTGGGTCAACTGCGAGCACAGCCACTGCTGATGGGTGTTCAGAATACGGCCCAACAGCAGCTCGGATCCGGTGTTGATGATCTCAATGGTCACTGGGAAGAAGGTGGTTCCAAAAGCGATAAAGGCCAATTCAAGAGGCTCGAGAAACCTCAAATTTCTATCCCAGACTCAACTCATGACCGCGATCCGAGACCAGATGGGCTTCAGGTCTTCGTCAGCCAAAGCCATCATGCGGAACTCGATGGGGTCTCCCACCTCCAGGGCCTGTTGGAAGCGCTTCCAGGCGTCTTCCTCACGCCCCATCTGGGCGAGGTAGCAGGCCAAATTGTAATACAAAATGGGCTCAGTGGGGAACCGCTCGACTGCGGGCTCGAGCAACCCAAAGGCCTGATCGATAGATCCACCCGTGTGACGACGCGCCGCATAGGATCGGTGAATCCAACTCTCCACGGCCTCCGGGTAGTGGGTCCATTGGGCGTTGGCCACCCTCCAAGCCTCATCCCAACGCCGTAGGGCTGAACAGGCCGACCAATGCAAGGTCAAGACATCCAACCGCTGGCGGAAGACATCCGGAAGGCCCTCCAACTCCGCCAATGCCTCGAGCGGATTACCCAACATCAGCCAGCCTTCGGCCGCTTCTTGGCGATGCCGGTGCGGCAACGGAATCGCATGGCTGACAGAAGGTTTCATTGAGAGGCCGGGGCCGTTGGGTCAATCAACAAAGGCGAACTCGTTGGCAGCCAAGAGCACCTGCGCATACTGCTCCCACAGGCTTAGCGGCTTCGGGGGTTCCTGAGAGTTTTTCTTCTCTCCGGGCTTCGGTTCTGCGGCAACCACCTCGGTTGGCCCAACAACGGGCCTTGGGCGCAGAAACTCTCGGGCCGCGGCCAACTCCCGGCGAGACGGAGCACGCTGGTAGGTGAGTGCGTAGAGGCGCTTCACCCGCGCATCGCCCTCGAGGAATTTCACGTCCGTCCGTTCAAGGATGGCCCGCGCCTGTTCGGCCACCAGACTGCTGTTCAACCAGAAGAGTGCCTGCTGGGGAACGCTGGTCTGGAAGCGACCCGCAGACGAGGTGTCCGGGCTGGCGAAGTCGAAAGACCGCAGGATTCCGGGAAGATTCTGTCGATCGATGTAACCGTAAAGGGTGCGACGCAACACGGGCTTGTCGGTGTCGTAAATGCTCACCGCGAGCCCGCCCACCTTGGGGTCTAGGCTTCCGGCCACTGCCAGCAACCCATCGCGCATGGACTCGAAGTCGGTCCGCTGACGGTTCATCCGCCAGAAGAGGGTGTTGCTCGGATCCACCTTTTGAGCCCGGGCCAACGCCTTTCGCGAGAGCCCTGCCGCCTCGGGATCACTCGATTGACGATACGCTGCTGAGAGGAGCATCTCCCGATGCAGCGCCTTCATAGACCACCCTTGTTGGATCCAATGAACCGCTAGATAATCCAGCAGTTCTGGATGGCTCGGAGGTTCGGTGCGCACTCCGAAATCACTGGGAGTCTTGACCAACGGCGATCCGAAATGCCGCATCCAAACTCGGTTGACCATGACCCGCGCGGTGAGTGGGTTTTCCGGGGAGGCCACCGACCGGGCGAACTCCAACCGACCGCTTCCCTGGGTGAAGGGCTTTCGATTCGGTCCGGCGACTATAGCCAATTGCTGCAGCGGCACCTTCGGCCCGTGATTGCCCGGATTGCCCCGCTTGAAAATCACCGGTTGCGAGATGCTGGTGTTGTCCATGAGGGCCATAGCCCGCAGGGGCGCCCCGGCATGCATGGAATCGAGCTCGTCGAGCTTGCGCTTGAGGGCCCGGCTCTTCTGGGCCACCGGCGTGTCAAAGAACCGATCGATGCCGCCCAGCGCCCCCTGGATGGGAGAATCGCCCGCATACAATACTTGCCGCAATTCCTCGGCCGCCGCGTCGGGCAATGACTTGGGCTCTGGCTTGCCGTCCTTTTTTGCCTCAGCCACAGCGGCTTTCCATTCGGTGTCGATCTGATTGAAAACGAGCCCGTAGCGAGCCGTCATCGCCGCCAAATTGGTGGGGAACCACCCTTTGAAATCAGCCATTAATCGGACATTGAGGGTAGCACCCTGCCAACGACCCGCGGCCATCTCCTCGGTGATTTTTGGGGCGCGAGACGCAAAGTCATTGGTACCCAACGCCGCCCAGGCAAAGAAGGGTGCGAACACCGGATGGGGGGATTTCTTCAACGATTCCAATCGCCCTTTCCATGCACCCACCAATCCCGGATCCAAGCTCCGCTGCCGGGCCAGGCTTTCCTGGGCGCCGCCCTCGAGCACAATGCTCTCCTGAGCCGTGAGCAGGTAATCGCCGATCTTCGTCCGCAACTTCTGGATCACCACTGCGGTTTGATCCGTCCGATAGTCGTCGAGATCCTTGCGCCGCTTGGCCAATTCCTTCTCGTAGTCAGCCGCCTGCTGACGATCGGGATTCTCGCCCACTAGAGGCTTCGGATCCGGTTCGTGGCTGTTGGAGAAGAGTCCGTAAAGCGAGTAGTAGTCGGCCGTGGGGATAGGATCGAATTTATGGTCGTGGCAGCGGGCACACTGAACGGTGAGCCCCATGAGACCGCGGGTGGTCACATCGATTCGGTCATCGATGATGTCTGGCTGATTGTTGAGAAACCGGCGACCCAAGGTCAAAAAACCCATGGCCGCCAAAGGCTTGCGATCGGTCTCGGTGGCCACCTGGTCTCCGGCCAACTGCTCGATGATGAACCGGTCGTAAGGCAGGTCGCGGTTGAAGGCGTCCACCACCCAGTCGCGGTAGGTGTGGCTGTAGGGATACCGACGCTCCTCTTCAAAAACGTAGCCCTTGCTGTCGGCATAACGGGCCACATCCAACCAATGCCGTCCCCAACGCTCACCGTAGGCAGTCGAGGCGAGCAATCGATCCACCACTCGCGAGTAAGCCTGCTCGGAGCGGTCTTTGAGGAAGGATTCCATCGCCTCGGGCGTCGGAGGCAGGCCCGTCAGATCGTGAGTGGCCCGACGGAGCAGCGTGCGGCGATCGGCCTCTGGAGTGGGCGTCAGGCCCTTGGCCTCCAGGGCGGCGAGGACGAACCAGTCCATGCCATTCCGTGGCCAGGAGGACTTGCGAACCGTCGGCTGGACCGGCATGCGCGGCCCTTGGAAAGCCCAGTGGCGGGTGGCGGGATCGGGCTTGGCTGCGGTAGGTGCGCCGGTTCGCGGATCGGGTGCTCCCGCGCGGATCCAGGCCTCGAAGTCCGCGATTTGTTCCGGCTTCAAAGCCCCACCCTTGGGAGGCATGGCCTTCACGTCGGCCGCCGTTCCCTTCACCGCCTGGATGAGCAAGCTAGACTCGGGTTTTCCCGGAATCAGTGATGGCATTCCTGAAGCCCCGCCCTTTTCCCAACCTGCCTTGAAATCCAAGCGCAACCCGCCCTTGAGCGATTCGGCCTGAGCGCTGTGACATTCGTAGCAACGCTCGGCCAAGACCGGACGGATGCGGTTCTCGAAGAACTCGACCGAAGCCGGATCCGCCGCAGTGAGCCCGAAAGCACACAGCCCGCCCGCGGAAATCCGCAGCAACGCCGCAACCGATTGGAAAGTTCGCATCATGAGTAAGATGTCTGACCAGCCTGGCCGGCCCGACACCAATGTCAAAACGGACTTCGCCTCACCGGTATTCAGTCGGCCGCGAAAAACCATTGGCCCAGCGGTGCTCACGGTGGCCATCTTCACCCGCATGATGCGCGGATTGCTGCTCGTTGGATGGCTCGGAGTGCTCATCGGGCAGGCGCAAGTGCCCGATCCCCTGTGGGGCAGTTCGGCGCGCATGGACCGAATCCGGGCAATGCTCCCGCAACTCGACGCGCTGTACGAGGCCCATGCTGCCTCCAACCAAATCCCGGGGCATGTCTGGGGATTGGTGGTCGACGGCCGCCTGCTGCATGTCCGAGCCGCCGGGATGGCCCGCATCGAGCCAGATCAACCAGTCACTCCGGCCACGCGCTTCCGGATCGCATCCATGTCAAAAAGCGTGACTGCGACGGCCGTCCTCCAATTGCGGGATGCCGGAAAACTCTCCCTGGAAGACCCTGTTTCAAAGCACCTGCCCGAATTCCAAAAGGTGCAGCCCGCAACCCCGGACTCCCCGACCCTCTCTGTGCGGCACCTGCTCCAGATGTCGGGCGGATTCCCACAAGACGACCCGTGGGGCGACCGCAAGCTCGCCGAGACCGATGCCCAGCTCGACGCCCTGGTGGCGCGAGGTCTCACGGCCGCCTCGCCGACCGGCACCCGCTGGGAATACAGCAACCTGGGCTATGCGCTGCTCGGCCGAATCGTCACTCGTGTGGCCCGAGAACCGTATCAGACCTACATCACCCGTCGGATTCTCAAGCCGTTGGGCATGACCAATACGGTCTATGAATGGGACAAGGTTGCCGCCGATCAGTTGGCGCTGGGATACCGTTGGGAAGACGAGCGTTGGAAACCCGAACCGTTGCTGCACGATGGCAGTTGGGGATCCATGGGCGGGCTGGTCACCACTCTCGAAGACTTCGCCCGCTATTCGGCCTTCCATCTCGAAGCTTGGCCTCCGCGCGACGGCAACGACACCGGTCCGCTGAAACGCTCCACTCGGCGAGAAATGCACCGCCCGTGGGAGGTGATTTCGGTGGTGCAGGATCTCCACGACTCCGAGGGGCGTTCCGTGGCCCGGGTGGCGGGCTACAGCGCCGGATTGAGTTGGAACCAAGACCAACGCGGTCTCATTTGGGTGCGTCATGCCGGAGGGCTCCCCGGCTTCGGTAGCGAATTCCGCTTCCTGCCCGACCACGGCATCGCCCTCATCGCCTTCGCCAATCGCACGTACGCGCCCATGAGCGCCGTCAACCACAAGGCCATGGAACTCCTCATCAACGAGGCGAAAATTCCTGCCCGCCCAGCCGAGGGCCATCCGACACTCTTCCGTCGGGCCGAAGAACTAGCCACCTTGCTGACCCGCGACTGGACGCCAGAAGCCCTGCACGCCGGCCTGGCTCCAAACGTGTTCCTCGACCACAGCCTCGAGACCTGGCGCCGCGAAACCCGCGCGCTTCTCGAACAACTCGGCCCCATCCGCGACCGGTCTCCCCTGGTCCCGGACAACCGACTCCGCGGCCGCTTCCGCCTCATCGGTGAAACCCGCAGCCTCGAGGTCTTCCTCACCCTGACCCCCGAAGCCGCCCCGCGAATCCAGGAGATTAAACTCACCCTTCAGGCCAAACCGTGAGCATTTAACTTATGGCTCGGCCAACCGAGATGACTGGGCCTCTGAGCGATGAGCAATCACGGTCTCAAGGATTTCCACCCTGTCTGCGCCAATCGTTGTCGGCGTAAGACCTCCAGGTCCGGTGGGTCTTCACCGCTTCGGCATGGCCATCGGCATAAGTAATATTGGCCAACTGACCGGGATGCCGCCCCAACAGGCGCGCCTGCTGCTGAGCCGACGACGCATCGTCAAAGGCCCACGGTTGCGGGTACATACCGCCGCGCGACGGCGAGCCATTGGCGCGCCCGGCATCCCCCAACACGATGAACTGAGACGGCTGGCGGAAGGAGGACGGCGGGGTCGTTTCGTTGAAGCCAAAATCCGGATTGGCCAAGAACCAAGCCTGCTGTGGGGCGTTGTCGAGATTGGCCTCGTTGTGATTGTTGCCGTAATCGGTGGTGAACCAGGCCCCAACCTTCGGCAGGTCCCACTTGGGACCATTCGGGCAACGGAAAATATTCGTGGCCCCTCCCAGCAACGGGATCAAGACCTGGCGGTAAGAATACGGCGCACGCGCCTCAACCGTGTCGGGTGTACCTGAAGGAGCCGTGCGTTCGGTGACATGATTGGGATATCGGTCCTGATTGTCTTGAAGGTACAGGAGATAACCGATGCCAATTTGACGAACATTGCTCAGGCACTGAACCCGCTTGGCGGTGGATTTGGCCCGGGCCAGCGCCGGAAGAAGCATTCCGGCGAGGATCGCGATGATCGCGATGACGACTAGAAGCTCAATGAGGGTGAAGGCCGTCCCATGGGGACGGAAGGAGGCCGAGGAACGACGGACAGCAGGAGACATAGTCTATGGATTTCATGAATGATGCCTCCGGGAGTCCGGTCGGTCTCAGGGTTGTGGTGAAGCCTCCCCGAGGTGGGGTCGGCGGGAAATCAGTGCTCAGATATTCTGGGCAATGGCCTGCAGGTAGCGGTTCTCGACTAGAATGGTCTGGAGCGCGGCCACTAGGGCGTCGACTTGTCGGTGCAAGAGGGCTTTTTGCGGGGTTTCGAGCGTGATCTCGAAGGGCGGCCGGGCCATACCGGCGAACTGACCAGCGATTGAGGCGACACCCGGTCGGGAGAGGTAGTAATGAGGCTCATAGTGCTTCAGTTCTTACGGGTGATGACATCGAAGGTGCCTCCCTCGGCGAAGTGCTGCTTCTGGGCCTTAGACCATCCACCGAAAACGGCCTCGATGGTGAAGATCTCTACCTTGGGGAATTGCCCGGAAAATTCGGCGGCAATCTTGGCGTTGCGCGGGCGGTAGAAATGCTTGGCGGCCAAGCGCTGTCCATCGTCGCTGTACAAGTGCTGCACGTAGGCTTGAGCCACTTCCGCGGTTCCCTTGCGCTGCACCACGCCATCGACCCAGGTGACCGGAGGCTCAGCCAAAATGCTCATCGCGGGAATGACACGCTCCAACCCCGCGGCCGCCGACTCACGTTGTGCCAGCAGCGCTTCATTCTCCCAGGTGATCAGAACATCGCCCACACCCCGCTCGATGAACGTGACCGTGGAACCCCGGGCCCCGGAATCGAGCACCGGCACATTGTCGTAGAGCTTTTTCACAAAATCCACGGCCTTGGCCTCGTCGCCCCCAGACTGCTTGAGCGCGTAACCGTAGGCGGCCAAGAAGTTCCACCGGGCACCGCCTCCGGTCTTAGGATTGGCGGTGATCACGCCGACCCCGGGGCGCACCAAGTCCGACCAATCGTGAATGCCCTTGGGGTTGCCCTTGCGAACCAGGAACACGATGAGGCTCGTGTAAGGGCTGCTATTGTCAGGCAGGCGCTTCTGCCACTCGGGAGCCAGGAGCGCCGGTTTTTTAGCAATGGCATCGATGTCATACGACAGCGCCAGGGTCACCACATCGGCGCGCAATCCGTCGATCACCGAACGAGCTTGCTTGCCCGAACCGCCATGCGACTGGGTCACCCGCACACTGTCACCCGTCTTGGCGTTCCAATGTTTGGAGAACGCTTCGTTATACTCAGCGTAGAACTCCCGGGTAGGGTCGTAGCTGACATTGAGGAGTTGGATGTCCTTGGCCAGCGCAGCCACTCCAACGAGTGCTCCCAAAGCCCATGTAGCGAACACGCCCACAGTTCTAAATCCCTTGCTTCGATTCATAGCACGCCTTTCCCACCCTTGGAGCCCGCGAGGCGAACCTTCTCGGTGCGCTCCATCTGGACAACCCGTCCCTCATGGACCACCAACTGAATCACCCCGAACCGCAGCGAAGCCACCCAGGGCGCCAAGGCTTCCAGCCACTCGGCCTGTTCCTCGACAGCAATCCGGCCCACCCAATCGGCAGACTCTGGGCTCTCTGTATTTCGATGCGCGCTCATGACGAAGTGACGATTACGGCAAATCCCATCTAAGTCAACCGTTTTGATGTAGTTTTAAATTTTAACCTCGGATTGGTCGCCGTAAACCCCGTTTTTATTGAGATTATTGACTCGATAATACTCCACTATTTTGATCGTGTATGATTCACAGGTTGAGATTCCTTGAAGAGCCTGTCCCTTGAAGAGCCTGTCCCTTGAAGAGCCTGTCCCTTGAAGAGCCTGTCCCTTGAAGAGCCTGTCCCTTGAAGAGCCTGTCCCTTGAAGAGCCTGTCCCTTGAAGAGC
>JAPLUF010000345.1 GCA_026397755.1 Verrucomicrobiota bacterium | reverse complement strand
CGGCGACGCAGTTACCTTCAGCTACACGGTGCCATGCCAGCACCGTACTCGGTCTTTCACCGGTTAGTCGTTTCAGTATCATGTTCACACGTAGGCCGGGTCCCCCGACCCGGCGTCCCCCACGCCAAACCCAAACCCAAACGCAGCGTCAGCCGGTGAGGGCACATCCCACAAACGCCCGGTGAGGGCACCGGGCCTACAACCTACCCTACCCACGACGTCACCGTGTAGGCCGGGTCCCCCGACCCGGCGTCCCCCACGCCAAACCCAAACGACAAATGGAAAGGCAGCAGGCTCACCGCTGCGAGAGCAGGTAGGCCAGCAGGTGGTGGAAGTCTCCCGCGCTAAGGGACTCGCCGAAAGTGTCGGGCATGAGGGACAACTCGCTTTCCTGCTTTTGAGTCACGGTCGATTTCTTCACGGAGAACTCCTTGCCGGTCGGATCAACGAGCACCAGCAAGTCGCCCTCTTCGCGGCGAATTAATCCGGCCAGTTCGTCGCCATCCTGGGTGGTGATGCGGGTTTGGCGGAAGGCGTGGTCTACATTGCGGTTGGGATCGAGGATGTCCTCGCACAAGCGCTCGACTCCTCGGTTTCCGATGCCGGTCAACTGAGGGCCCACCAGCCCGCCGACGCCTCCCAACTGATGGCAGGCTTGGCAATTTTGCTGGAAGATCCGCAAACCCTCCGAGGGCTTGGCTTGGGCACGGTCGAAGCCATCGCGGCGGGCGGCTAGGAGCTTTTCGCGAGCCTCGTCGGCCTGGGGCAATCCCCACGTCAGCTTCTCGACTCGCTCGGTCCATCGGTCCGGATTGGCACGCTGCAGGCGCTCACGCGCACCCGCTTGCTGGAGGATCCTCGGCGAGGCCAACCCCTGCTCCACGGCTTTCAGGAAAACCTCGGCTCCCTCGCGATTGGCCGTCAGGGCGACGGCCCATTGCATCTGTACTCGATACGCTGCCGCCTTAAACGCCGCCGAAACCGCCGCCCGACTCTCAGGCGTATTGCGCTCGGCCAAGATCACGCCCAGACGTTCCCGAAGCGATTGCGGTTGATTGCCATCAGCCAGAACGGCTGAGGCCACCGCAACACCCCGGACCGAATCCAGGGCGATGAGTGCCTTCGCAGCGACCGCCCGCGGCTCCGATTCGCCCGGACGGGACACCCACGCCTCCAACTGGGGCACCAACTCCTTCAACCCAAGCCGCGCGGCCAATTCCGCCGCTCCGGCCGCCCGTTCGGCCAGGGCGCGGGGCGATGCGGAGGGCAGCACCGGCGCTCCCTCGACCCCACCAATCGCCAACCAGGCATAGGCATCGCCCGTGTCGGCATCCGTTACTTCAATCACGCCGCGCTTCCCCTGATGCGCCCGGGTATCCCACACCACCGGGATCAGGATATCGCTCCGGGGCGGGCGGACTTCGAGAAGCACCGCGCCAGAAACCGCGTCCTTTAACCGCACGCCGTTCACTTGCTTGGCCGGCTTGTCGGGGTAGCCGTCGTGACCGCAGAGCCAGAAGCGAATCTCCCCACCCAAGTCGAACTCGGGCGAACGAAGGATCCCGGTCTTCTGCTCGCCCCGCACGAGGCTTGAGAGAACCCGCAGCGGCGGCCCCTCGGCACGCCGACGTTCCTGATAATCCCAAGGGCTCTCCGTCGGAGGGTTCAGCGGCGCCTGGATCCAGCTCGAGTCGGCTCCGGAGGTCAGGAGGCCGGAGGCGAGTTCAGCGCCCCACGCCTTCAAGGCCGGAGTGAGCGAGGCACCCCGTTGCTGGAGTCCCTGATCCATGGAACGGAAGAGGGTAAACTGGAAATCCAGTTGATTGTCAAAACGCCGCCGCACGAATCCGGACAGCGCTGGCCATTGATTTTCCGGAGCGTATCGGGCTGCGTGGCGCAACGCCTCCGCCAACGTGGGAACGGTCTTCTCGTTGAGTTGATCCAACCGTCCGATCAAGTACGCAGCCGCCTCAGCCGAAGGCACAGCCAGCACGACATCGGCCAGGGCGTGTTGATCCGATTGCGACCAGTCGTTGCGCGACAAGACATGAGCGAAGAGGCCCGGGGCCTGGAGGTGATCTCGAAGGGCCTTGCGCAGCACATAAACCCCGTGCGTGTCTGCTGCGGGAGTTCGGCTGAGCGCGTCCAGGATCGGCCGAAGATTCTCTGAATGCGGCCACTGCCCCAAGACCTCGGCGGCGCAGCGGACTTCCAGTCCCTCACTCGAACCCAAACGAGCTCGAACGACGGCCAGCGTTTCGGCATCCACCGCCATTACGCGGGCCTGGGCGTCATTTTCACGGGCCAGGATGCCTCGCTCGGCAATCAACCTGAGGGCATGTATACGGATTAGGGAATCCCTTGGGTCGGACAAGTCAGCCAAGAATTCCTTACCCTTTAAGTCAGCCTCGGCGCCACCCAACCTGTGCTGGAGCCACAGGGCGGAAACCCGCACCGCAGAAGCACGGTCCAAGCTTTCGGAACTTGCACTGGGTTTCAGGCCACGGGCTTTCACTGCGACGCGGTGCACCGCCGGCAACGCCTTGGAACCGAACCGGTCTTGGATCTCTCCCATCGCCAACAACCGACGGCTCAGGCTGGGTGAACCCAGTTCGCTGACCAAACCGTCGAGGTCGGTGGACAGGGCCGGCGACCGCAGCCGGGCCTTGCCGTCGGCTCCCTTGTAAACCACCCGCCACAATCGCCCACGCTCCCGGTCGCGGCCGGGGTGGGTCAGAGGCACCTCGTAGTGGCCAATGATGCGGTTGTAAAAATCGGCAATATAGAGAGCGCCATCCGGCCCCAGGGTGGCGTCGACAGGCCGAAACCACGGATCGGTGGTGGTGAGGAAATCCGGCTGCTCGGTGGCCTTCGGCGTGGATCCATTGAAGGTGATCGTGTCGCGGTTCAACCGGCTGGTCATCACGTTGCCGATGAAGAGCGTGTCGCGATATTCGGCGGGCCACAGGTTGTCATTGTAGTACACGGCTCCGTCGATGGCCGTGCTGCCGTGGGCGTGCTCGAGCATCACCGGGGCAAAGCCCAGACCATCATGAGGTTTTCCAAAGCTGGGATACCAACCTCCGGCCAACAGTTGGTAAAGAGGGGCGCTGTGGCAGTCGCTGGAATAGAGGTTTCCGCGGGCATCCCAAGCCAGACCAAACGGATTCACCTGACCGTGCGTGTGGTGCTCGATACGGGAACCATCGAGGCGAATGCGGTAGGTGTTGCCCGAGTTCAAATCCACATGGCTGCCGTCGCGGGCCGTGACATGGGAGTCGTTGTTGAACCCGTGGGTCGCGTAAAGCCAGCCATCGAAGCCGCGGCGGAACGAGGCCTGATTTCCATGGGTATCACGGGTGTGATCGAAGGGCCCGTACAACGGGGTCCGCTTGTCGGCCTTGCCGTCACCATCGGTGTCCTCCAGGAGCCAGATGTGGGGGATGCTCCAGACGAGCGCCTTCCAATGGCTGTTGTCGGTGCGAAAGGGATACACCCCGATGGGAATATTCAGGCCGTCGGCAAACTGGGTCACCTTGCGGGCGCGACCGTCTGGACCAAAATCCTCGAAAATCATCACCCGGTCCCGACCGACCCGATTGGTGGGCGCGGCCCAGGGATATTCGATACTGGTCGTGACCCAAAGCCGACCCGCCGCATCGAAGGCGAGGTTCATGGGCTTGTGAATGTCGGGCTCGTTGGCCACCAACTGAATTTCAAATCCGGGCGGCAATCGGAAGGCCTTCGCCTGATCGGCCGGACTCACGGGTTCGCTCGTGCGGACGCCCAATGCCAGGTCCGGATCGTCCGCACCAAGCACCGCTCCCCCCACCCAACAGAGAGCGGCAAAGGCAGCGGTAACGAAACAATTGTGAGCACTCAAGATTCTCATGACGCAACGGTGGATGGGACACTATCCCTTCGAGGACACAGAATAAACCCCGGAGGTGCCCGGTCGATGGCTCACTAGGGTGTGCTCAGGTTGTGGGCAAGTCTTGCTTACAGCCTAAACCTCAAGGATGCCCCAACTTCAGAATCTCTCCTTTCATCGAACAAACCACCTGCCCGCTTTTTATTTCAGAGCGACTTTCCTAACCTCCGGCCGATGGCCGCTGAAGCAACACTCACCCCGATGATGGCGCAGTATCGCCGTATTAAGGGGGAACTCCCAAAGGACGTGCTCCTGCTGTTCCGACTGGGGGATTTCTATGAGATGTTCTTCGAGGATGCTGTGGTGAGTTCCCAACTCCTGCAACTCACCCTGACACAGCGCAACGGAATCCCGATGTGCGGCCTACCTCACCACGCGGCCAACAACTACATCGGCCGCCTGCTCAAGGCCGGGCGGAAGGTGGCAATTTGTGATCAAACCGAAGAGGCGAAGCCCGGCAAACTAGTGCAGCGGGAAGTCACTTCGATCTTATCGCCGGGAACCCATTTCGACGACCGGTTGCTGCGGGCCGAGCGGAACAATTTTCTGGCATCCATCGCCCTCCATGGCAACACCTACGGACTGGCCTGCGTGGACCTCACGACGGGAGATTTCCGACTCACAGAACTCAGCGGCGACAAAGCCCTCTTGGCTGAGTTGGAGCGCCTGCGTCCGGCCGAACTCATTTTTCCCGGAGCCTCCAAGGCGTTGTCAGAGTTGTTGAGCGAGAACAGCACGCAGCTCTCGCCTCATGACGACTGGGTTTTTATGCCCGAGACGGCCCTCTTTACCCTGCGCGAACATTTCAAGGTGGCCTCGCTCGATGGGTTCGGCCTGCGCAACCGCACCGCAGCCATCGGTGCCGCCGGAGCCATTCTCCATTACCTCAGCACTCACTTGCGCCGCGACGTGGCGCACCTGACCCGGCTCGGCTTCTACGAAGTGGCCGACTACCTCATCCTGGACTCCATCTCGCTGCGCAATCTGGAGATCCTTGAACCCATCCATGCAGACGCTCTCCGCAACACCACGCTCTTTGGAGCACTGAACCAGACCGTGACACCGATGGGGGCCCGTCGGTTGCGCGACTGGCTCACCCAACCTCTGGCCGCCGAAGAACCGATCCGCCGACGGCAAGACGCCGTGCAGTCCTGGCTCAATCATCCGCCCGCCCTGGCCGGCTTCCGAGCTCGATTGGCCGAGGTTCGCGACCTAGAACGAACGCTCAGCCGGCTCAGTCTCGGCAGCGGGAATGCGCGGGACCTTCTCGCGCTGCGACTGGCCTTGGAACAACTGCCCTCCGTCAAGGCAGCCGTAGCCGGGGCCACCCTGCCCGGGCCCGACGCCCCGCAGAGCGACCTGCTCCCGGGCCCGGCGACGAAGGAAAGTCTCGAACCCCCGGAGCTCGGACACTTGGGCTCCCTGCTCCGCGAACTCCCCGACCTCATCGAACTGCTCGGCCACGCCGTCGCCGATGAACCGCCTTTAGCGGTGAAGGAGGGCGGGATGATCCGGGACGGCTTTAGCCCGGAGTTGGACGAACTCCGCTCGGCGGCCCGAGGCGGCAAAGACTGGCTGGCCAAGCTCCAACAAGACGAAATCGCTCGCACCGGCATTCCATCACTGAAGGTCGGCTTCAACTCGGTGTTCGGCTATTACATTGAAGTCACCAAATCGCACCTCTCCAAGGTGCCGGGCGACTATGTGCGCAAACAGACCGTGGCCAGCGGCGAGCGCTTCATTACCCAAGACCTCAAGGTCATGGAGTCGAAGATCCTCGGCTCCGAAGAACGGGCCACGAAACTGGAGTACGACTTGTTCCTTCGCCTGCGCGAGGAGGTGCTCAACCACCTCAAGTCCATCCAGGAAACCGCCTCCGCATTGGGGCAACTGGATGTCCTAGCCAGCTTCGCCGAGTTGGCGCGGATCCAGGGGTGGAACCGGCCGGAGGTTCGAGACGAGGGACGCATCCAAATCCAAGAAGGCCGTCACCCGGTGCTGGAGTTGCGGATGACCGAGGAACGATTCGTCCCCAACGACACCGACCTCAATTTGGAGAGCCACCAAATCGCCCTGATCACCGGCCCCAACATGGCCGGCAAGAGCACCTACATCCGACAGGTGGCGCTGCTGGCAGTGCTCGCCCACACCGGTTCCTACATCCCGGTTGCCTCGGCTCGCATCGACCTGTGCGATCGCATCTTCACGCGGATTGGCGCCAGCGATGACCTGGCCCGCGGCCAGAGCACCTTCATGGTGGAAATGAGCGAGACAGCCAATATTCTCAACAATGCCACCCGACGCAGCCTGATTATCCTCGATGAGATTGGCCGTGGCACGAGCACCTTCGACGGATTGAGCTTAGCTTGGAGCATCGTCGAGCACCTGCACCATCAAGTTGGAGCCAAGTCCCTCTTTGCGACCCATTATCACGAATTGACCGAGCTCGCCTCGCCTCATGGCAGCGAATCGACGAACTCACAGAACTCGGCATCCGAGCTCGCCTCAGGCCGACTACCACGAGTACGGAACTACAACGTCGCGGTTCGGGAGTGGAATGATCAAATCATCTTCCTGCGCAAGATTCAGCCCGGACCCGCCGACAAGAGCTACGGCATCCAAGTCGCGCGACTGGCCGGGGTGCCTCGACCGGTCATCGATCGCGCTAAAACCATCCTGAGAGTTCTCGAGGAGGCCGAACTCAACCTGCAACACGTGGCCGCGCCGGACAACGGGTCCCCGGGCGAGACCAATCCCGGCAGTGGCCGATCCCGAAGGGTCCGTCGTCTCGAGCGCGATGCGCTGCAAGATCTAACACCCCCGCCCCAGCTGGATCTCTTTTCCTAAGAGCCTGTTTGCGAGTCGGAAGAAACGGGGCGGTGAAGGATTTAGTATCAGGCCCCAGAGAGGGCGAGTTTTTGACGCAGCATCGAAGCGGGTGTTGGGCCGCAGCACCGCGTGACTAAGCAGCTCATACCGCGCCTCGGGCCTTCCGAACCCGATGGGCTTTCAGCCCGACCCCGTTCAGAACTTAAACTGAACGCCTGCCATGGCTCCGAACACGGAGCCCAGTTGAATGCTGGTACCGCGGCCTTGCGACGAAAAGTTCAGATCCGAATTCGACTGAATGTCGCCACCAGCGAAGACCGACCAACTCGGGGTGATGGCAAAATCCACCAAGGCCCGGGCATAGAATCCCGGACGCCAATCCGCGCGGGAGGCGTTGACCGACAAATTCTGCGTGACCACACCGAACTCCGCCGGGTTTCCGGTAAAGGTAGTGGACTCACTGAAGCGCAAGTCGGCTTGGGCATAAATGGTGCAAAAGCCGGCTCCCAGACCCACTGTCAACCGGTCGGTCACCGGCAATTCGACCCAGGGGCCGAACTTGGCCGTATGTAAGTCGGTTGAGACAGCCGCATTCAACGAGTTAATGCCGCCGGCTTGCACCGCGGAAGACCGCACGGGATCGAAGTCCACGACCGGAGCGACTGGCCCGCCAGGGACCGGCCCAAAATATCCGCCCTGATATCCCGCAGACGGGGGAACGATGCCGCCCAATGAGTACACCGACTGGCGACGGGTGGCCGTGCCGGAGACCGATCCAGAGGCCGACGCGTCGAAGGTGGTAAAACCATAGCCTGCCTCGACGCCCCAATGACCCGTCCGCTTCTTGAAGGACCGGAAACTATACAGTTCGTACATCGCCCACAACTCGCCCCCATAGGCGGTGCTGCCCCCACTGCCATCCAACGTCCCCACCCGTGGCACCTGATCGAATCGAGTCAGCGTGAGTTCATTTCCAGCAACCTGATCGGCGCGCTGATAACCCCAATTCCAAGTCGCGGATCCCGGATTGGCGGACACTGCTCCCGCATTGGTCGAGGTAGAGGTGCTCGATCCCAACAGCACATAACCATCGGCGAATTGCCCGGCCGCACCCGACAAGGGCACCTGAGTATCGGTGAACGATGCTTTGAGGTTGAACTGCACCCGACCCGCTAGGCGGAAACGGATGCCCAAGGGCTCGGGCGCATCCTCATCCTGAGCGCGGGCAGACAAGGCGGCACTGGTGGCGAGGAGCAAGAAGGCGGTGCGTTGAATCGAGGGACTCATGGCGGTAAAAGGCGACGTCAGGAGGGGCGAAGGAGGGACTGGAGCTCAGCGGAATTCAAGGACTCGATAGAAACGGTTGGTCGGAGTATTTTCCGTCCGGGGCGACCCATTGTCGAGCCACTGTACTTTCCGACCATTGCCCAAAAATGCCGGGCGGGCGGTTCGGATGACCGAGTTGGTGTTGTCCTGCGCGCTGAAGTCGCTCAATGAATCCGAATAGCGGATGTAATAGCTGAAGTTGGTCAGTGTCGGGAACTCAAGCAGGACACCGCCGGAGAGAACCGGCTTGTAGGTCACCGGGACCAGACTGCGCCGACCGATCGGGGTCTAAATGGTGCTATCCAAGGCGAAATCGCTCACATATCCCGGCGTTCCGATGCTGTTCAGTCGACCATCGGACACGTAGTACTCGAAGGTCAACTTGCGGACAGCAAACGCGTCCATCGGACCCACAAACACCGAGGGACTGGGCGGAGTGCCCACCGGGCCCACCGAACTGGCCAGCGAGACAGGCACCCCACGAGTGTCATTGGTCAGACCCGTGACGATGAGCAGGACATCCGCGAGGGCATCCGGACGTAGGTTGACCACCTGGGCCGCCTGCTCGAAATAACCAGTCTGTCGATTGAGAGTGACCGATCCGTGCGGAATCACCTGCGGCGTCATGAGGATGTTCAGGGGAAACGTCACCAAATCGGCCAGATTAGTTCCCAGAACTCGGTCACTGCCGCTAGGCAAAGGCAGGAACGGGCGGGCAATGTTGGTCGCACGATTTGCTTCAACTGGCACCAACTGAGCGGCCGCCAACGCCTGGGCTGGGTCCCGATCGGTGGCTGTGGTCAGAACCAGTCGACCAATTTGCTGATCCATTGAGAAACCCACGGAGGCATTATTGGTCAGAGTGTACACAAAAGAGAATCGGCTAATCTCCAACGAGGTACGGACCGTGGTGTTGGTCAGTGCATCGGAACTGGGGACGAAGACCAAATTCCGAACCACCGTGGGGTCGAAGGTCCATGTCACTCCGACCCCCCGATCCGGCCCCATCACCGAGAAAATGACCGGGAATGAAAATTGACGTTCCAACCCAGAAGCAGCGTTCGTACTGACCGAGACCGTGGCCAACCGAAGCCGTGAAGCCACCCCGACCACCACCGACAAATTGGCCGGTTCGCTCACCACCGTGTTGGTTCCAGAAGACACGGCAACCCGGAATGGACCGCTGTAACCCGAGGCGACATTGGTCAAGACCAACTGCGGCAAGGTCGCATTGGTCGAATTGAAGGATCCCCCAGCGATGGGAGTCTGGTTGGTCCCTGCTAGCCACTGGTAAGTCAGGACCGCGGACGCATCCAAGGAGGACGGTACGGCCTCCACCGAAAGGGTCACCGTATCTCCGGTATAGACCCCTTGACTAATTGGCTGACGGCGAATCAGCGGCACGCGAGCCGAGACATCCGGCGGGGAGCCGGCCAACAAAGCGACGGAGCCGGCCAACGGCAGGAGGCCCACCAACAGTCCACGGACAAAGGCATTCAACATGATTGGGTGCACCGGGCATTCAACCGCTTGGGCCGCCGCCGGCACGACGTTTCTGCGGGTCCACCGAAGGGGCTTCAAGCGCAATCTGCTCCGGGACCTCCAATCCCATCCCCGCCCCGACCGGAAATGGCGTCCCTGGAGGGGCTTTACTCTCCGAGGGTTTCAATCCATTCCGAACCATCAATGAGACTTCCGATCGGCAAGGATCGAACGCCCCGAGACGTCCAAGACCTGGATCCGCATAAAGCCCATCGGTGTGGACAAACCACCACTGGTCGCCGTGGTGAAGATCGCCACACGCCGCAACCAGTCCCCCTTTCGGAACCCGGCCCTGAGACGGCAACCACGCCCACTCTTCGGCCCAGAGTTCACTTCGCGAAAGGCGGCCCAGAACGCTCGGATCCAGCGCCTGGGTAATGAAACGGCCGAACTTGCGATCCCCCATCGCCGTGGCACCGAGTCCCGTGAAAGGCCGGAACGACTCGAACTGCTTTTGCTCCGGAAAGAGAGACATGTGCCCGCCTGAGTTGTGCTGAAAACCGTGAGCCGTGCCGAAGCTCATGACCCGCGTGGTTTGGGTGGCCTTGTCGAATGCCACATTGAAGAACCCGGTGTCCGCTCGTTCGTCGAGGACCGAAAGGGATCGTCCTTGTTCGGACAACACGTAGCTCCGGCTCACCGTCGCCAGAGTGGTGACCGCAGGCTCACCGCGTCCCAGATAAGACATCCAACGGTCCGCACACGTCGTCACGCACAACTCGGTCCTTCCACGAGCAACGGCCGGGTAATAGCGCTCCCACGGCCACACCACCACCGCTGTGATGCGTTCGCCGTTCAGCCCAAGGTGAATCCACGTGGCTCCACCGTCGGTGCTTTTAAAAACGCCGCGGGATTCACAGCCCACGTACACCGTCTCGGGGGCGCGCAAATCAAACGCGATGATTTCACCGCACAGCGCCGAAGGTCCGGCCCCATCGAAATCACCATCGAACCCCAGCCGAACCCAACTCTTACCGCCGTCCGTGGACTTCCAGAGCCCACTCGTCGAGCCACGCCCACCGGCTCGAAACAGGATTTGAGGATTTTCCGGATGGATGGCCACGCTGCGAACATGGAGGGCCTCGCCACGCAAATCGCCATTGGCGGCCGCCCAGGTCTTACCCCCGTCGTTGGAACGAATCAGGCCAAACGCCGACGACCGCACCACGACCACATGGGTGTCCGATCGAGCCAGCACCACTCCGGTCAACCGATCACCCTGCGTGTGCTGGGCTACGATCGGAAGCGGCGGGGTCGACTCAGGCAGCACGCCGGCCTGGATGGAAAAGTCCGAAATTCGCGCGTGATAGTGGGCCCGCGCCTCTTGAGGCAAGGCACTGAAAAATAGTCCCACATCCATTTCTGGAGGAGCCTTCCGGTACTGGTACGCACCGCATTCCCACTGCCGCCCATCCTTCGAAGACCAGGCCATCCACACAGATCCTTGCCGAACAATACGCACCCACGGATGATTTTTTGGTAGTTCATAAGAACTGATTCGCCCCCCGCCTAAGTCGGAGAAATCCGCTGACGAACGCAACCCGTCGGCCGCCGTCTGCACCACGTAGAAATGCTGACCCCACTCCCAATTTAAACGCTCACCGTGTTGGAAGGCGGCCAGGCCCACCCAGGCCCGCCGGTTGACCGGTTCTCCGCGCGCGCCGTTGTAATCATCGATTCGACACGTGGCCGTGAAATCACCAACCCGGCGTTGGGTGACGGTGTGCATGCCGTTTCCAAAAAACTGAAACTGGTTCGAGCCCGTTTGCCACAGGCCGGCCGTCGCCTTGGCGTCCCCCACGTTGCGCACGATCCATGGAGTGGAAGGCCTCTTGCCAGTCACCGCGAGACGGACGGGCACAGAATCGACGGTGTGATCGCCATCAAAGACCAAACGCGCCCACAGTGGACTGGTCCCCGAAGGCAGTGGGCCTTGGTAGCTGAGCGATGGACCATTGGTTTCCGCGAGTTGCAAGGACCCCAGGAACAGCGCGGTCCGGTTCAAGACGTGACCCCGCGCCTCCGACCTCACCGTCACCTGCCCCGTCCCATCCCCCGGGGCTTCCGCCCGAACGACGAGATCGGGGAAATCACCCACATCCACCACCCGGAGGGACTCCAACGGAATGGGCTGCCGCGAAAAGCCAGGTCCTTCCCACTCGATGCTGAAATTCCTCGCGGGCAACGCATCGTAAACATGCTCCACGGACAACGCATGGTCGCCGGCCGCCAAAACCGTCACCGCCGCCCGCTCCGTCGTGCCGTGTTGACCGTCCCACACGAGCATATCGCTACTGTCGATTTGAAACCGGTAGGCGCCATCGATTTGCGCCCGGAAAATATAAACTCCGGACGTGGGCACGCGCAGCCAACCGCGGAAACTCAGCGAGTAGCCATGGTCGCGGTTCCCCCGCACACCCAGATCGAATCCACGGGAAACTCCGCGCCGAACGACTTGTCCTTGGGGGATTTCGTCCAGCGTCAGCCAATGATGTTCCTCATCGGGCTTCTGCAATGGCGGATCAAAGTAATTCACTCGCCGCTTCGAATCCTTGTGACGCAACTCGTAGAGCAAGCCAGAGATCGTCGGCGAGGTGACCGGCGGCGGGGCCGACACCTTCACCATCGCTGGGGAGACGATCACTGCCGGCGCTGTTTGATCAAAGATGTCGGTGAGGGTGAAACGCACCGTGGACGCCGAGGCTGGTGCGGCGATGAGCACATCCCGCAAGGAAGGGTTCCGTTCCTCCTGCACCGCCATCGGCAGCCCCTCGCATCGTGGATTGTCGAAAAGCTCAACCCGATAAAAGAAGGCGGGCGACGCGGTCGGCGGCACTTGCCACGAGACGGCCATTAGACCGCCGGACCTCAACGCCCGGACATTCACCACGGCCGGCTTGTCGAGGGTGGGGGCGTCGGGTTGGCGAACGGTGAACGCCTGTTTTTTGTCACCCGCTAACAGAGGTCCAGTCAGCAGCCGGGGCAACAAATCGGGACTCTGGGCATATTCAATGGCGGCATACTCGTGATCCTCCTCGGCCACGGTGTTCACGACGACATACTGAGTCTTGTCGATAGTGATGGAGTCTGATTTCCGCCACTGCCCTGCCTTGCGGAAGTAGCCCAATCGCCGGTGCAGAGAACGCACGGCTTTCTCGCTGGTCAGCGGCTCGAGGAACCCGCTGTTGCCGGTGAATGAAGTGGCGGGAATTGGCAAACGCGCCACACCGATGAGATGCCAATGACTGGTGGCATGGTCCTTCAACCAGCGGCCAACAAACGCATGGTTGCCTCCGCCGACCGGTTGCCAGACACGTCCGAGCATCGTGTACCACCGCTGCCGTTGAACAAACGGCCATACTTCCGCCCCCGTAGTACCGCTGCTGCCCTCGCCGCCGTAGTCGTTCTTGATGAACAAATTCGGAGCCACATCCGTGAAGCGCACCGGTGTTCCAGCCGCATCGCTGCCCCAAAACGTCCACACCGATCCCGGCCGGAAGGACTCCTGCCGCGCGGTATCAGGGTTAGGAGTCTGGCCCGGGCCATCCGGGACGTAACTGGTGAATCCCGCGTAAAAGCTCAGGTTGTTCGGCTTCGGGTTGAAGCTCGAGTTCCAGTTCGCAAAGTAGGTGCCCGATGGCCACCACGGCCAGCGCAAGTCCATCAAGATTATGTCCGCGCCGTCTTCCACGTTTTCACTGTACCACGTCGCTTGAACCACCCGGGCTGGCGACAACAGCACAAAGAGGATCCATAGAAGGCGGATTCTTCTGAAAAATGTCATCGTGGCGCGTTGGGTTAAAAAGGAGGAAGGACTTACTTGTTACTGAGACCCGCTGGACCCGCTCATTCCGGCGGACGGCGATCCGGGTTTTTTAGAGGATGCAACTCTTTGCGACCATGGACGTGGACGGCCGTCCACTCGGCCAAACGGCGACCCAGAAGTCGGCACACACCCTCAGCGTCCTCACCACGAGGTTCCTTCACCACGACGGCCCCATAGTGCGGCGTGTGCAGGCGGGTGGCGTAATCGGTGACGCCGAACACGAGGAACCCGAAGTTCATCAACACGGTGAGCAAGCTCTGGCAGGCCAACTCCATCCCTCCGCCCCATCCGCCGGCAGTGCTGAAGGCGCAGCCAATCTTGCCGTCCACCTTCATCCAATGCGGGCCCATGACCTCGTCCCAGAAGCGCTTCATCCGCCACGACAGAATGCCCATGTTCGTGGGGCTACCCAGCGCGAGACCGTCACACCACAGAACATCGTCGGCCGTGGCCTCGGCGATGGAGCGCACCCGCACTTCGGTGTCGGGCACCATCCGGGCCCCCTCGGCCACCAGTTCCGCCATCTTGGCGGTGTTGCCCGACAACGAATCGAAAAGCACCAACACTCGGTTCATGCCCACACTTCAAACCCGGAAACCCCGGAAGGAAACCCGATTCTCGAACCGATCGCACTTCGATCCAAATCGCCCGAATCACCCGAATCGTGTCAGAACCGACGCACCCGGAAGAACCGGGTGGTGCCTGAGGTTTCAATGCGGAACTCTTCGGCACGGGGGACCGTAGCTTTGGGCCAGGTGTTCAGCGGAGACCAATCGCCCTCCGAGAGAGAAACCCGTTCCTCCAAGCGGTGGGAAGAACCCGCCACCGCATCGAAGCGGAAGCGAATACCCGTTGCCTCTCGTTCCGCCACCACACGCACTGACTCCTCGGCCGTGTTGGGGTCCGACACGCCGGGCGATCCACCCAACTGCGCACTGCGCTTCCAGGATGCGGCCAACGCTGGATCTCCCGGCGAAGACGGGTTTGCCAACACCAGTGAGTACCCTCCCCCGTCTGCCAACGGTTCCCACGAAGCCTCGTAGCGGAAGTCGAACACAGGCTCGTCGAGCGGACCGCTGAGGGCCAACCGTTCCCCATCATTGGCCAACTGATCGGCACTATAGTCACCGATCAAATTGGTCACCGTGAGATTGGCGACGGAGAACTGCGCCAAATTCCGAACCAAAACACCGTAGGCACCCGGCGCCAAGGTCGGCGCATTGGTGAGCGACCAGGTAAAATCGATACCACCCCGGAGGCGCATGCCCGCCAACGACACGGGGCTGTCACCACGATTCCAGAGCTCCACAAACTCCAAGTCATCGGCATCGCCCGGAGCACCGCCATCATCGGGATGAAAGTGGATTTCACTCACCACCAGCGGGATGGGCTTTACCACATAAGTGGCCGACACCGGACCGGACCACGTGGATTTCAAGGGCGGGTTGTTGGCACCCGTCAGTGCAGAGTGGAGAGAGTTCACCGAGCGGGCCACCAGCTTGGCATTGGCCTCCAGAGTGATGGGACTGCCCATGTAGCGACGGGCCGCGGGATTGGTTCGGCCACCGGGCCATCGAGGATCAGACCCGTCGGTCGTGTAATAGACGGAGGTCGTCAGGCCGGTGGGCGCGATGATTTCCGCACCGAATCCAGAGTCTACTCGGCCCGAGGGACTTGCCAAAAAGGGCGGAGACACGAATTGGCGATCCATGAAATCGGTCCGATTCGAAATCCACGCCTTCATCAAGTTGACCTCCGCCTGATAACTGCCTCCTCGAGGAGCAAATCCCCATCGATTCTGCTCGCGAGGTTGGGCGGTTCGTACCTGGCGGGCCAAATCGTCGATCCGACGCCAGAGGTTGGTGGTGGCAAAATGACCGGTCCGCAATTCTTGGTAGCGGTCGATGTAGTCCTGAAAAAACTCCGGGTCGCGGAACACACGGTCCCACCAGGGATAATTAAAGAAGTCGGTGCCGCGATCTCCGCTTTGGGAACGCCATACCCGCGGGTTGGAGTCCCGCCCGTCGGTGGAGCCGAGCGTTCGATCGAAATCCCAGATCGGGCCGAAATGGATCTTCCCTTCGCGTTTCTTGTGGAAAAAGGCGCTCAGTCGCAGGGCATCGACGTTGAACGACAGCACGTTCAGGAGGTGATGATCCACCCAGGAACCGGTGTCGATGTAAGCGCGGAATCCGGTCACGGGGTTGGTGAACCGGGCGTTGTCATAAAGGGCATTCCCGAAGGACGTGAGATAATTGCGGATGTAATTCAGCTGGGCGGCGCGGGCGGGGAGCATGAGTTGGTCTTCCCTCGGATCGACCAAGGCCACCGTCTGGTTGGCTGCGAAAATCCCAGAATCTCCCGGGTCCAAACGGTCGATCTTCATGAGGTAACCGCCGGACAGCGAGGGCAGCGTGAGGTTTTCCGGCTCCAACGTCCCGGCATCGACCCGGTCCTTGCCCACCTCGATCCGGTCCATCAGCACATAAATGCCCGCGTAACTGGTCGAGTCGATCGCCCCGGTGCCTGAACCCACAAAATACACCTCCACAAAGCGGGTATTCGGCGAATACCGCCCAATGTCCCGGCTAAGTTGGTGCATGAACGGATTGTGAATGAGTACCGGCTCGAAGCTGTTGGGAGCGTACATGACCCAGTCGCCGTCGGCGGGCATTCCCAAGGGTGACAACGGGCGGTCATTGTCCCACTCGTCGCGGAACTCCAATCGGTAGCTGGCCTTGGCAATGCCTTCGGTGCTGGAGCCCCGAATGGAAATGCCGGCCCGTGTGGCCAAGGTCGGAGCATTCGTCAACCGCGTCACCCCGTTCGTATCAGGCTCGAAGAGCTGCATGTGGGCGAAGACCCGAGTATTGGCCGGAGGCCGGCCCCGACCAAAATCATGGATGAGCATCACCGGCAGATCGGAACGGAAATTGGCCACTGTCGATGAGAGTGGAAGGAAGGTCTCCCCTCGAAGCTCTCCTGGCAGCAGGCCGCCGGAGAACGCACGCGCCCGCACTCGGACCGCTAAGTTAATGAACCTCAAGGGGGTGGAGTACACCGCCGAGGATTCGTTGGGAGTAGAGCCATCGACCGTGTAGCGGATCACTGTCCCAATGGGTACCGGGGCATTGGTCGCCGCACTCAAACTCAGCCCCAATTCCAAGGTGCCGGAGTAAGTGCCGCTAGAAACCGAGAACACGATCTCGGGTGCGAAACCATCGCCCTTGGCTCCATTCGGTGCGCCCGGGGTGGGAACCACAAAGTATCCGCTCCGGTTCGGGGCCCCCTCGGCGTGGCCATAAGAAACGTCGGCCCGCTGAGGCGGATAGGCCGGGGAATATTCGTCCTGGACCACACCTTGCGCATTGAGCAGAGCCAAGCGTTCGCCCGCGGAGCTCAGTCGGAACGAGGTGTGCAGGCGGGCCGTGTCGTTCGTGCGGTTCTTGCCCGAGGCAAACACCCGCAGTCGCCCGTTGGGTGCCAGTAAGAGCGACGGAAAGATCCAACGGTCGGTTCCGGCTACCAACAACCATCCTTGGAGTGAGGCGAGTGATGTGCCGCTGTTGAACAGTTCGATCCAATCGGAATTGTCTCCATCCTCATCGCGCACCCCCCGACTGTTGACTGCCAGGAACTCGTTAATAATCACACCCTTCGCTTCGCTCCCGCCTTCGACAGTCACCGACCAGGCTGCACCCGCGAACGGAAGCCTCGCCGAAGACAAGTCGGTGATTCCGTGACCGGGAACAAATTGGAAACCCACCGTGCCCACTCCGACTTGAGGAAACTTGAAGAGGTATTGATCCGGGGCCACGGCCACCACTGACTGCGCCACCACTCCGTTGATCTTCAAATCGCCGGCGTCCACGCCCTGAACGGGTTCATCAAAGAGCACCTCCACCGAGGTAAAGGGAGCCACCACAGAACCCTCGGAAGGCAAGATCCGGGCGATGCGGGGCGCCTGCTGATCCAAATCGCCCTCCAATTCCGCATCGAGAACCAAGTCACTGCTGCCCAACGTCACATTGAAGGCCTGGATGGCCAACACGTTGTTCCCCGCCTTGAGCACTTCCTTCGGCAAGGCCACCGCATACTCCACAAAATCCACCGGCTCGGTCGCCGTAATCGAGGCCATTGAAGCGAAGTTGAACTCCCCCTCGGGCGAGCCGAATCGGGCCACTTCCCGACCATTGATCCAGGCAATAAATCCATCATCCACCTTCACTCGCAGGATCAAACTGCGAACGTCCGCCGGGGAACCCACCCTGAACGCACGCCGCAGGAACACCGAGGAATACCCGTTCTGCATGTCGGTCAATTCGGTGCCCGTCAACGCCTCGCCGTAGAAGACCGGAAGTGTCGCCGCAGACCAGGCGGCCTCATTGAACGTGCTGACACGCCATTCGGTCGCATCCGGTGAAGAGGCCTCGGCGG